>CANHDY010000079.1 GCA_947459535.1 Rickettsiales bacterium
AATCGTAAAGCCGCTGGTAAAGATCTTCCGGCAGAAAATCGTCATAGATAATGGCCTGCTCTGATTCGAGCACCTTTCTGGGCTGGTGGCCGCCAAGCGTGGTGATTATCGCGGGGGCAGCCGGTTTAATCGCCGCGTCATTCGTGGTGGCTGGCGTGGTAGCTGGCGGGATTTTATCGGCCTGCCAACGCGTATAAAAGCTGCGCGCCAGCTCCAGCTGCGGCGGCAGTTCGCGCAGCGCTGGCACAAAATCCTCGGCCTTCACGGGGTTTGATTTGCTGCGGCGATGGAACTGGCGGAACGCCTCATCTTCGCGGCCATGAAAAAACCCCACCAGCACAAAGCGTTCGCCTTTGGTTACCGGCAGGGCTTCATGCATGGTAGCGCAGGAAAACGCAATCGCGCTGCCCAGCTCCGGCCGGTAGACATGGTGGTCATATTCCGGAAAATGCAGGCCGCCGCCCTCATAATCATCACTCAGGTGCAGCGTCATCGCCACGCGGCGATACCCCACCGGGGCATCATGATTATCGCGGTGAGGCTTAAAAAACCCGCCTTTTGCGCCATCATACAGCCCGATTTTGTAAAACTCGCGGTGCGCCACTTCAAAGCCAAACACCTTCTGAATCTCCGGAAACAGGCTGCGCGAGAGCTTATCATCAATCTGGCGCAGTAATTCACCGTGTACCACATAATCGCTGCGCATTTTGGTATGGGGCACATAGGCAAGTTTTTCTTCCGCGCCCACCGTGCCTTCAAACGTATAGCCGGTACGAAATACATGAATCAGCTGGCGGCAATAGTCCGGCGAAAAGACGCGCGGCACAATCAGTGCGGGGGCTTGCCTGCGAATAACTCTGGCATCCGCTGCCATGCGGTGCTCCGCCTCCATCGCTTCGGCAAGTCCGCGCACCAGCTGCTGCGCCAGTTCACTGGCAGCAACACCGCCGAGACGGCGATGAATACGCAGGTTGCGATTCACCACATAACCTACAGCCGGCATCGCGGCGGTGGCAATTTCCGCGCCAGCAATGCCCAGCGCGCGAGCAATAAGCCGCTCAGGATCAGCAATCAGCACCTGCGGCAAGCGATGCTTGGCCACCAGCGCCGCCAGATTATCTGCCGTATCATCCACCACAAAAAGCATCCAGATATCTTCTCGCGGGGCGGCGGAAAGCAGTGCATGCAGCTGCGCGAGCACTGCCAGCGCGTAATCCATTTTCTGACGTGGCAGATATAATAAAAGCCCCCAACGGCCGCCATGCACCTCAAGATTATGATGCACATGGTTGCTGTCTTCCATGGAAAAAAGCGGCAGAAAATCGTCTGTTTCAAGAGCGGTGATACGCGTCGGCGGCGCGGGTGGGCGCAGCGCGGCGGGTCTGGTTTCTGGTCTTGCATCACTCGGTGCATCTAGTTCCGGCACAAAAATTCTCCCCTCACGGTAGTTAGCAAGCCCTTCGATAAACTCGGCGCGCAGCGCTTTTTCGCTGGCGATTTTTTTCTTGAAATCAATACCGGTAAACGCCTCAAACTCAGCAAGGCTACGCACGCGGCCAAAGCCATAAAAGGCGAGCTCTTTAATTACAGCCAGATCACTGGCCTGACGAAAACCGGTCAGGTGGTTGAAGCGCGCAAGCCCGCGCGACTTAAGTGCACGAATTTTCGCTTCATCAAAGTCGCGCAGGTCATGCCAGTGCATCGGCCGCTTCTGCTGGCCGGTGTTATAGTAATGATAAAGCAGCGGCCGGCGCGTGCTGAACACATCCCAGCCATGGGTAAAGAGCCTCGCGGCGTAGGTAATTTCTTCCTGATCAAAATACAGGTATGGATCATACGGCACATCGTTGATAATCGCGCTTCTGGCAAAGACAAACCCCGCCGCGATAAACGCACCGCGAAGTGGTTTTTCCGGCGTGCGGTGCAGTGCCTCGCCGCGCCCGCGCAGGTTACCATCGGCAAAAAATGGCAGCACACGCCGCACCGTCGGGCGCGGATGCTGCTCGAGCATATTTGGCGGCACATACGAAGCGGGGCTGCAGGAAAGCACGGGTTTAGCAGCATCGCAGGCAGCAAGCTCAGCAATCATCGCCTCGTCCCAGCCAGAAGTGAAGCGCATATGTGAATCAATCTGGAGCGAATATTCCTCGTCTTCCCACAAAAGCTGCGTTTGCCTGCGCGCCCAGCACACACCCTCACTTTCGCGCCAGTCAAAAGGCAGCACCTTCACCTGCTCTGGGCGGGTGGAAATTTCAAAACAATGGCCGTCCTCCTGCGGGTCATACTGCCAGCAGATGGCAACCGTAATGCGATCCGGATAGGTCGCTTTTTCAAACAAATCTTTCACCGTCCACTGACATTCCGGATCGCGGTAGCTGGCAATCTGCACCAAAATGCGCGGCCTTGGCTGACCTGCCGCATCGCCAGCGCCGGGCGCGCTGCCAGCCTCGCCTAAGGCCTCGCCAAACACACCGCGCGCACTGCGCTCGATAAAGTTTTTAGCTGCAAAATCCACCCCGGCATAGGCCTGATACTCGGCGAGAGTACGAACCGTTCCGAGACCGAAACGTTCAATTTCTTCAAGCACTTTTGGATCGCTCGAACGCTCCGTGCCCAGCAGGTGGCGCACGCGGGCAAAAGAAAGCTGGTTGGGTTTGTTCCAATCACGGTGGTCGGAAAAATGAGTGGGACGCTTGCTGCGATCCCAATCATGATACACACAAAGCTGGTTGGGGTGAAAAAGATCATAGCCATGCGTCCACAACCGAACGCTGTAGGAAATTTCTTCGCCAAAGAAATAGAGGTAAGGATCATACGGCACATCGCGGATGATGCTTGCAGGCGCAAACAACATGCAGCCGCTGGCAAACGCGCCGCGCATCGGACGCTCGGGCAGCTTATCAACTGGAATGGCTGGCGCGCCCTTCATCAGCAGAATGCCGTGTTTATCAAATTCCTTGGCCGACATGCCGAAAATAAACTTGCGCTGGCGATCATCAGGCGGCGTAAAACCCGGCGGGTAGCAGCTGAGCACCGCCTTGTCATTCTCGCAGCTCGCCCACATATGAAGCAGCGCTTCATCCCAGCCCTGTTCAAAACGCATATGCGAATCAATCTGCAGTGTGAATTCTTCGCCCTGCCATAGCGCCTGTGTCTGGCTGCGCGCCCAGCACACCCCGCGTGACTGCCGCGCATCCACCTCTCTAACGCGAACCTGTTTGGGAAATGGATAAGGCAGCGTGAAGCAGTGATCATCTTCGCCGGCAATGAACTGCCAGCAGAGACCGGTAAAGATACGCTCGGGATGAGCGGCGCTGGCATACATCTGCTGCACCGTATGCTGGCAGTCAGGGTCGCGGTAGCTGGCAATCTGCACAAAAATACGCGGCCGCGCTGTGCTGGCGCCAGCATTGCCAGCGGTGGCTCTGCGGCGTGCGGCAGGTGGCTTTGGTTGTCGCTTTGCGGCCATATTCCAGCGTCCTTCCAGTGCGTCCGGCGTGATATGTTTATCTGCCCATGAAATACCAGCAAATCGCCAGAAATCATCCAGCATCCGCCGCAAGCCTAGCCCATAGCGTGCCAGTTCGGCAAGTGGCTCTGGCTGATCGCTGCTTGAAAGCCCAAGCAGATGCAAGCCCCGCTGGCGGGCGCGCTGGTTGGGCGGGCTTTGAATCCCGCGGTAATGCTGCAGGTGCAAACGGTCGCGCCGCACCCAGAAATGATACGCCACGCGGCAGTCCGGTTGAAACACATCCCAGCCATGCGTCCAGAGACGGGCGCTGTAGCTCAGCTCATCGCCATAAAAATGAAAATGCGGATCCACCGGCACTTCATCCAGCGCGCTGGCGGGAGCAAACATGAAATTAGCGATGATAAACGGGCTGGGATACAGCCCGCCCATCTCAGCATCCTGCGGCGCCACCGCGCGGCCGGTCAAGTGCAGCAGCTGCGGATCCCCCTCCTGACCAAAACGGCGTGCGCGTATCCGCAGCAGCTGATGCCGAACATCGCGGGCATCCGGCGGGTCATAATTCGGAAGATAAGCGCTGATAACCGGTCTTGGCGAAGGGCAGCGCGAAAGCATCGAGATCAGCGTTTCATCCCAGCGTGGCTCGAAGCGCATGTGGCTGTCGATCATCAGCACATAAGGCTCATCACCACGTAGTTTCAGCGCTTCAGCGCGCGCCCAGTTCGCGCCTTTGCTGTCGCTGGCGGCAACGCGGTGCACAGCAATCTGCCTCATGCGGTCGCTACGCACCTCGCATTCATCCCCATCATCCGGCTCAAGCTGCAGGCAAATCCCCACCTTCAGGCGCTCAGGCTCGGCCGCCTTGGCAAACATATCTGCAAGGGTGGCTGAAATTTCCGGGTCGCGGTGGCTGGCGATCGCCACAAATATCATTGGTGTCAATCGCTGGCCGCCAGCGTCGTGCTGCGGCCAGTGACCATAGCGCGCATGCGGGGCAATGGTGCCACGCGCAAGGTCAATGCCGGCATAATCCCAGAAGCTTTTCAAGCTGCGAACCGTTCCTAGTCCGTAATGATGAAGTTCAGCCAGCGCTTCTTGATCGGTGGTGGTGCCAAGCCCGAGCAGGTGACAGTTGCGCGCCAGCGACCTGCGATTACGCACATCAGCAAAGCTGCGATACATCGCCGCGTCTTTGGCTTCGCTTCGATCCCAGTAGTGATAGAGCACACGCCGATTCAAATGAAACAGATCGTAACCATGTGTCCACAGGCGGGCGGAATAATTCAGCTCCTCGCCCCAGAAATAGATATGCGGATCAAACGGCACCTCACGCATCGTGCCAGCGCGCGTAAACAGAAAATTACCCACCCAGAAAGGCGTGGGTAGTAGCCTGTCTGCCAGCGCCTCAGCAGGCACCATGCGCTTAATCAAATGCACCATCTGTGCATCATCGCCGCTGCCAAGGCGGTTCACCACCGCCAGTGGTAGCCACGCGGCGTCGGTCTCGCGCTCATCGGGTGGTCGATACCCTGGCAGCCATGCAGTCAGCACCGATTTTTCGCTCGGACAATCAAGCAGCAGCTGAATCAGCGTTTCATCCCAGCCCGGCTCAAAGCGATGGTGCGCCTGAATCTGCAGCACATACTCTTCCCCCTGCCACAGCGCCTGCGCCTGCATTCGCGCCCAGCCTGCGCCTTTAGCATCCCTGCAGTGAAACTTCGCCACACGCACCTGCTCTGCGCGTGGATAGGTTTCGCTCAGAAAATCCGCATCCTCATCCGGGTCATACTGCCAGCACACCCCGACAAACACGCGCTGCGGCTGTGCTGCCTTATCAAACAGGTCACGTATCGTCCGGTGACATTCCGGATCACGGTAGCTGGCAATCTGAACAAAAATTTTAGGCTGATTGCTTGTCATGGGGCTTTTGTCATGGCACAAAATCAGGTGCTATGCAAATCATCGTCCTAGGCATGCACCGCTCCGGCACCTCCGCGCTGACTGGTCTTCTGAGCCGGATGGGCGCCCATGTCGGCGCGCCGAATGAGCTCCTGCCGCCAGAGAGCGATAATCCCCGCGGTTTCTTTGAGCGCCTGGATGCGCTGGCCATCAACCGCGAGATTCTGAGGCTGGCTGGCTGTCACTGGCATCAGACCGCGCAGTGGCACCCCCCGGTGATTCCCGGCGCACTTGGGAAGGCCATGCAGCGACTCATCAACCATCTGAGCCATCATCCAGTCTGGGCGCTCAAAGACCCGCGCCTGTGCCTCACTCTTTCCTGCTGGAAGCCCTTCCTGAACAAACCACTGGTGGTTATCATGTATCGAGATCCACTGGCCATCGCATCCTCGCTGCTGCAGCGAAACCGCATGCCGCCGGACTACGCTCTGGCCTTGTGGGAACAGCATGCGGTCTCAGCGCTGCATGCCGCTGCGCCCTTTGCCCGGCTGCACGTGGATCACGCGCAGCTGATGGCCATGCCGCAGCGCATCGCCGCAGTTCTGGCCGAAGCCGCTGGGCTTCATGCCAGCGCGCAGGCCATTGAATTTATTGAGCCTTCGCTGGTGCGCGCGCGCAGCGATAGCAGCCTGTCGCTCAGCGCGCATCAGCAGCATCTTTGCGCCATATTGCGCGGCGATGCGCCCTATGACCCGCTGCTGGCCGTCTCCGAAGGCAGCATGCAGCGGCTTTACACCATGGGGCGAAATATCAGCGGCGCACCGGCCGGCTCATGACAATGTTTCACGTGAAACATTGATCCTTAGATGCCCTCTCCCCTCCGGGGAGAGGGTTGGGTGAGGGGGAAATATTTGGCGCAGGGGAAATATCGACTGAGATGCTATAATGTTTCACGTGAAACATTTTTAAACAGCGCCAGCGTTTTATCCCGCGCATCGGCATGATCCACCATCGGCGCCGGATAGCTGGCGGGTTTGAGCAAACCCGGCTCGTGAATATCGGCGTTTGAAAGCCCCGCCAGTTCAGGCACATAGCGGCGGATATAAGCACCTGCTGGATCAAATTTTTTGCTCTGAAGATACGGGTTGAAAATGCGGAAATAGGGCTGTGCGTCCGTCCCCGTCGATGCCGCCCATTGCCAGCCGCCGACATTGGAAGCCATCTCATAATCCATTAGCAGCTGTGCGAAATGTGCTTCGCCCAGACGCCAGTCTGTTTGTAGATCTTTGGTCAGAAAACTCGCCACCACCATGCGCGCGCGGTTATGCATCCAGCCAGTGGTTTTCAGCTCGCGCATCGCCGCATCCACCAGCGGAAATCCTGTCATGCCCTCTTTCCAGCTGGACAGCCAGTCTTCGCGCCTTGTCCATTCAATCCTGCCACGATAAACCGGGTTCCATTCCTCGTGCTGCGACTCAGGATAATGGTAAAGAATCATCGCATAAAATTCCCGCCAAATCAGCTCTGAAAGCCATTTTAAATACCCCCCTCTCCCCTCTGGGGAGAGGGCCGGGGTGAGGGGGCTAACCCCCACCCCACCCTCCCCCTGAAAAGGGGAGGGAGTTAAAGCAGCCGCCCTCGCACACTGGCGCACCGAGATAAACCCGAAGCGCAGATAAGGTGAAAGCCGACTGGTGCCTTCATCCGCCATGATATCGCGCTTAGTGGCATAAACCGCGACTTTTGCGCTGATAAACGCTTCGAGCCGATCACGCACACTGGCCACCGGCCACAGCGGCAGATAAACCTCGCGGTAGCCAATCTCGGCAAGCATCTGCCGCGCGCCATCTGCTGGACTGAGCACCTTCAGCCCCGCCTCCGCTGCCCGCCTGCGAATCTCATCGACGTTTGCATAACGCCCGCCATCGCGAATCTCAAACGCCGCATAACTTGCAGGGCTTGCCTTGCTCAGCCACGCTTTCGAATAGGGCGTGTAAACCTTAAATGGCGAGCCATCTTCTTTCACCACCTCACGCGGATCAAAAATCACCTGATCCTTGTGCAGCGAAAGCCGCCCCCCCAGCGCCGCCGCCACAATGCGATCACGCTGAATCGCCGGTGGCTCATAATCTTCTGCTGCATGCACAGCCGCTGCAGAAAAAAGATCAGCCAGTTTCGGGATCACCTCCTGCGCTCTGCCATGCAGCACCAGCAGCCCGCCGCCACGCTCTCTCAATTTCTGCTCCAGATAACACAGACGCTGCGCCAGAAAACTCAGGCGACGATCGCCTTCATCCGGAAAACGTTTCAGCACATCGGTATCAAACACGAAAACAAGCTGCACCGGAAGGGGTGACTCAAGCGCATGATAAAGCGCCGCATGATCATCCAGCCGCAAATCGCGGCGAAGCCAGACAAAAGAAAGCATGGGCTGGTGTTAGCAGGTTGCTACGAAAGGGCAAGGTGATTAAAGATCATCTCAAACCTCATACGTCATCCCCCGAATTTGCTCTGCAAATTCTAGGGTATCCAGCTCCAAATGAAGATGGATGGCCTTAGAATTTCTACGAAATTCAGGCCATGACTAAAAAAACATCAAGGGCAATAATTATCGCAGCCCTGCGACACTGGTGCTGACATAGCGCCCCGGATCCACGGGCGTATTGCCATCGCGCACAGCAAAAAACAGCTGTGGTTTTTTGACGCGGCCGGTCGAGCCGACAAAGCCGATAATATCGCCCTGCTTCACGCGGTCATATTTTTCCACTTTGGCTTTGGAAAGATGCGCGTAGCTGGTCGATTTGCCACCCGCATGCTTGATGATGACCATATTACCATAGCCTTTGAGATCATTGCTGGCATAGACCACCTCGCCACCAGCCGCCGCCCAGACCGGCTCACCTTCGGGTGAGGCAATGTTGATACCATCATTGCTTTTACCGCTGCCTTTGGGGCCAAATGGCGTCATCACCTTATGGCTGGCCACCGGCCAGATAAAACCACTGGCCGAACCGGAAGGTTTAATCAGTTTCACATATTTTTTATCAGAAGGCGGAGCTGCTGGCGTGGCATCGCTTCGTTCGTCTTCATGCTGCACCCCGCGCTCGCGATTCGTCCATGGATTGACGCGCTCTGGCGCTGCAGAAGGCGCTGCAGAAGGCGCAGCCGCTGGCGGCGGCAGATCGCTGGAACTGACCGACTGAAGCGACGCCGCCTGCTGCGACTCCTGCGACACAGGCTTGGTGTTGGTATAGATTGGCGGCGGCTCGTAAGGCTGATAACCATCCTGACGCTTCGGCGGCTGATAGATCGCATAGCTGCGATTATCGCGGTTATCACCGCTGCGCGCTTTGCTATCCCGTGCAAAAGACTCCGCGCCGCGCATATCCACACGCGCCGCCGGCTGAGTGCAGGCGGTGATCATGATGAGAGCCAGTGATGAAAGAGCAATGCGTGACATAGGACATTCCCGCGATAAATCACGCACAGTCTAGCGATGAGCAGGTTAAGAAATGATGAATATTTGATGACTGAGAAAAGGTTGTTCTTGGTCGTCTTTCCCCGAATTTTGCGTCAGCAAAATTCTAGGGGAATCCATGTTTTTTTTCTGGATCGCCCTAGAATCGCACGAGCGATTCGGGCGATGACGATCCTTTCGGCATATTCTACTTCCCATCCACCAGCGGCACAAAGCGAACACTCATCAGATGCTCGGCGGAGATCATCCCCGCCGCATCTTTCCGCAGCCGAACCAGCATCTGGTTTTCTGCGCTGCTACCGACCGGCACCACCATCACGCCGCCTGGCACCAGCTGCTCCACCAGCGCAGCGGGAATCTGCCCAGCCGCTGCCGTGACGATAATGCGATCATACGGCGCAGCCTCCCTCCAGCCCTTACTGCCATCACCCAGACGCGTGACAATATTGCCAAGCCTCAGCGCCTTGAAGCGCTGCGTGGCAGTGAGTAGCAGTTCTTTGTGGCGTTCAATCGTGTAGACGCGGCGCGAAAGCCGCGCCAGAATGGCTGCCTGATAACCCGAACCCGTACCAATCTCCAGCACACGAAGCGACGGC
>CANHDY010000080.1 GCA_947459535.1 Rickettsiales bacterium
AGCCGGTGAAGGTCAATATCCGCGTGCTGGCAACCAGCAACCGCGACATGCAGGAAACTGTCAAAAAAGGCCTGTTTCGTGAGGATCTTTATTTTCGCCTGAATGTGATTGCGCTGACCATGCCCTCCCTTCGCGATCGCAAGGATGACATCAAAATCTTAGCTGCGCACTTCATCCAAAAATACGCGAAAGCGAATGGTCTTTCAAAACGCAAACTGTCGGATGCGGCGCTCGCCAAGCTCACCGGCTATCACTGGCCGGGCAACGTGCGCGAGCTCGAAAACACCATGCATCGCACGGTGCTGCTGGCTGCTGGTGCGACCATCGAGCCAGATGCCATCTACCTGCAGGGAGCGCCAGAGCCGCTGCCAGCCAGCCTCGCTACCAATACTGGCAGCAGCAAAGCTGGAGCGCCAGCACTGGTGGGGCGCACGCTGGATAGTGTTGAGCAGGAGCTGATTCTCGATACGCTGAATCATTGCCTCGGCAACCGCACGCATGCCGCTAATATTCTGGGCATTTCCATTCGCACGCTACGCAACAAGCTGAAGCAATATAGCGAGCAAGGCGCAGCAGTGCCGCCACCCCCCACCGGCACGGAATAAACCATGGCTAACACCGCCGCAGCGCCCGCCCCATTTAATTTTGGCACGCAGGCACGCGCGCTGATGAAGCGCCGTGACATTTTCTTTGCCATCGGCATCATGGCCATTCTGGTGGTGCTGATTCTGCCGCTGCCGCCGCTGCTGCTTGATATTGCGCTGGCCTTTTCAATCACCGCATCAGTAGTCATTCTAATGACGGTGCTGATGGTGGAAAAACCTCTGGAACTCAGCTCATTTCCTACCATTCTGCTGATTGTAACCATGCTGCGCCTCGCGCTGAACATTGCCTCTACGCGCCTCATTCTCTCGGAAGGTCATACCGGCACCGATGCGGCAGGTCATGTGATCGAAGCGTTTGGCGGGTTCGTGATGGGTGGCTCGGTGGTTATCGGGGTCATTCTATTTGGTATTCTCACCATCATCAACTTCGTGGTCATCACCAAAGGTTCCGGCCGCATCGCTGAGGTATCGGCGAGGTTTTCGCTCGATGCGATGCCCGGCAAGCAGATGGCGATTGATGCGGATTTATCGGCCGGTCTGATTACCGAAGATGTCGCCAAGGCGCGGCGCAAAGAGCTGGAAGATGAAAGCAACTTTTTCGGCTCCATGGACGGTGCGAGCAAATTCGTGCGCGGCGATGCTATCGCGGGGCTGCTCATCACCTTCATCAACTTTATTGCTGGCATCATTATTGGTATGGCGCAAAAAGGCATGTCGTTTGACGATGCGCTGCATACCTATACCATGCTCACCATCGGCGATGGGCTGGTATCGCAGATTCCAGCGCTGATTGTCTCCACTGCGGCTGGTATCCTCGTCACCAAATCCGGGGTGAAAGGCTCGGCGGAAAAGGCCGTGCTGGATCAACTTACAAAATACCCCACCGCACTTGCGATCACCAGCGGCTTTCTCGCGATTATGGCGCTGCTGCCGGGCATTCCGCCGCTACCATTTCTGTTTCTTGCCGGTGTCACCGGCTATCTGAGCTATCATCTGTTTAAAACCGCGAAAGTCGCGGTGGATCCAAGGACGGGTGAACCGCTACCCGCCGGCGCCGCCTCCGCGCCCAAGCTGCTGGAAGGCCCGGGCGGCGCGCAGGCGCAAGCAATAGGCGCAGATGGCAAACCTGTTCAGGAAGAACAGGCTTCGGACTTCCTGCAGATTGATTCGCTGCGTCTTGAGCTGGGCTACGGTCTGCTGCCACTGATTAATTATCAGAAAGGCCACCGCCTGACCGAGCAGATCAAGGCGCTGCGCCGGCAAATGGCACGCGAGCTGGGATTCGTTATTCCCGCCGTGCGTATTCAGGACAATATGCAGCTGCCGCCCAATACCTATGTGGTTAAAGTGAAAGAGATTGAAGCGGCGCGCGGTGATATTCGTCCGGAGATGTTGCTCGCAATGAACCCCAGCGGCGAGAAAATCACCCTGCCGGGCGAAGAAACGGTGGAGCCCACTTTTGGCCTGCCCGCCATGTGGATCGGCGAGGCCTACCGCGAAGAAGCGCTATTCCGTAATTATACGGTGGTTGATCCGCCTACGGTGATTACCACCCATCTTACCGAAGTCATCAAAGATAATATGCCTGAGCTGCTATCGTATGCTGAGACGCAGAAACTGCTCGATGATCTTGGTAAAACCCAGCAGAAGCTGGTGGCGGAGACCATTCCCAGCCAGATCAGTGTTGGCGGTGTGCAGCGTGTGCTGCAGAATCTGCTGCGCGAGCAGGTCTCGGTGCGCGACCTTTCTACCATCATCGAAGCCATTGCTGAAGCATCGCGCGGTTCGCAGAGTATCGGCGTCATCACCGAGCATGTGCGCTTGCGCCTTGCGCGGCAGATCAGCCACAGCCACACCAGCGAAGCGGGCTATATTCCCATCATCGCCATGTCGCCCGGCTGGGAGCAGACCTTCATTGAATCGCTCACCGGCGGCAATGACGAAAAAATGCTTTCCATGCCGCCGAGTCGCATTCAGGAATTTATTCAGGCTGTGCGCACCACCTTTGATAAAGTGGCGATGCAGGGCGAGCTACCCGTGCTGCTCACCAGCCCGGTGATTCGCCCGTATGTGCGCTCGCTGGTGGAGCGCTTCCGACCGTCAACCGTCGTCATCTCGCAAAATGAAATTCACCCCAAAGCCCGGATTAAAACCCTTGGTCAGATTTAAACCCTGTTGATACGCTCATGAGGATTCGCAGTTTCACCGCCACTGATATGCCCGCCGCCATGAAGATGGTGCGTGAGGCCATGGGCGAGGATGCGATTATTCTTTCCTCGCAGCAGGTGGGCGGAAAATCCATCAGCGTCACCGCGGCGATTGATGTGGATGATGAAGCGCCTCCCTCGCGCCCCTTTGAACGGATAACCAGCCGCGACAATGTGCCCGATAACCTGCGTTTTGCTGTGCAGGATGTTCTACGCTTTCACAATCTGCCGGAATTTTTTATCGCCAAGCTGCTGCAGAAGGGACAGGAAGGTGCATTTGCACGCGCCAATGCGCTACTCAAGCAAAGCGGCAAAACCGGGGAGCAACACCTCAGCCGGCTGGCACTGGAGCAGCTCTTTGCCGCCTATTACCATTTTGATGCGCTCACCGATAGCTCGCTTGCCTCGCGCCATATCATGCTGGTGGGCACGCCGGGCATCGGCAAAACATTAACAGCGGCTAAATTGGTAACGCGTCTGTCGCTGGCGCGCCAGCCGGTCGCCGTCATCACCACCGATACACAGCGCGCCGGGGGCATTGAACAGCTGCAGGCATTCACCGACATTCTCGGCATCGGGCTGAAGGTGGCCGCCACGCGCACGGAGCTTTGGAAAGAGCTGAAATCCATTCCCGACGGCAAGACGGTGATTATCGATAGTGCTGGCTGCAACCCCTACCATGATGAAGAATGGCAGAGGCTGCAATCGTTTGCTTCCATTGATTCAGTGGAGCCGGTGCTGGTGCTGCCGGCGGGCGGCGATAGTGCGGAGGCAATCGACAGCACCGAAATCTTCATGGGGCTGCCCATCCGGCGGCTGGTGCTCACCCGCACCGACACCACCCGCCGCTTCGGCGCGGCGCTGGCGGTGGCGGCGGCGCATGATCTTGCGTTTGCCCAGCTCAGCACCTCCTCCAGCCTGGCCGATTCACTGTTTCCAGCCGATGAGGCACGCCTCGCCCAGCTGATATTGCGTTATCAATCCTCAACCGCGTAAGGTAGTTCTATGAATGCACCAGCCAACCATATGATCGCGATCGCTTCCGGCAAGGGAGGTGTTGGCAAAACCTGGCTTTCTGTCACGCTGGCGCATCTGTGCGCGCGCGCGGGCAAGCGCGTTTTGCTGTTTGACGGGGATATTGGCCTTGCGAATGTTGATGTGCAGCTGGGGCTGACCCCCCCGCGTGATTTAAGCAGCGTGCTCTCCGGCAAGCATAGCTTCAATGACGCGATTACCCGTGTACCTGCGGGTGGGTTTGATGTGATTGCCGGGCGCTCCGGCTCCGCATCGCTTGCCAGCCTACCTCATGAGAAGCTGGAGCGCATCGCAGCAGATCTTACCGCCGCGCAGCGCAATTATGATATGGTGTTTATCGATCTTGGCGCTGGCGTTGAGCAGAATGTGCAATACCTCGCCTCGCTTGCAGCGCGTTGTCTGGTGGTGGTCACGGATGAACCAACCTCGCTCACCGATGGCTATGCTTTTATCAAAATCGCGCGCAGTGGTAAAAATCCACCGGATATTGGCGTGGTGATTAATCAGGCCGCGTCTCTGAAAGAAGGCGAAGCCACCTATCATGCGCTTAATAAAGCCTGCGTCAATTTTCTGAATGTTTCGCCGCCACTTTACGGGGTCATACGGCGCGACAACAAAGTGAAAGATGCGATTCGAAACCAGACGTCGCTCATCATCCGTGCGCCGCATTCCACCGCCGCCACCGATGCCGCCGCGCTTAGTGTTAAGTTGATGCAGCATGGCTGACGTACGCCTCATCACAATTCTCCCCGTTGCGCAGGTCTCTGGCGCAACCGCCGCGCCGGATACGGGTGGTGGGCAGGCGCCTATCGCCATCAGTGCACCGGTAGGATCGCTGCTGTCGGGATTTATCATTAATCGGGATGCCTCGGGTAATCCCATCCTGCGCACCGCCAACGCCGATATTGTTTTTTCCAGCCAGTTTTTTCTAAAAATCGGCAGCGAGGTGGTGCTGCGCGTGGAAAATCGCGGCGGCCAGAATCAGGCACGTATTCTTAGCGTGAATGGCCAGCCGCCGGATGTGGCAGAAACCATCTCAGCTTTTGCCGGTGATCCTGAGGTGATTGTCGGGCAATCAGCGCAGCCATCAACGCGCAGCAGCACCGGTAGTGCCGCTGCTGCTGATGAGATTATCGCGCGTCCTCCATCCGCCAATGTGCTGACAGGCACGCTCCTGCCGGAGCGCAGCGGGCGCATCGCGCCTGCTCCTGTGACCATCACACTTGTGCTGCAATCACTGAGCGCTCCGCCATCACCAGCGACCAGCAGCGCCGCTGCAGTAAACCCGCCTGCTTTCACCTCACTTACCGCCCCTGCCCCCAGATCGTCTTCGGCAATCCAGGAAACCACTTTCACACCTGCTGCTGGCGCGCCGTCGCCACTACCGCCTGCCCCGCCATCAGCATCCGCCAATCCCTACGCCGCTTATGCGCGCGGTGTGTACAGCGCCGCGCCTTACAGCTCTTTTACAGCCCCCACCGCTTCGCCCGCTGAAGCGCCGGACACAGCGGCAACACCCTCCTCTTCCTTGCCCGCAAACCGCCCCCTGCCCGAAACCGGACAGCGCATCACCGCGACTGTTTCGCGTCTGGAAGGCAGCGGCGATACGGTGCTGCAAACCAGTTTTGGCGTCATTCGACTTACCGCCAGTCAGTCGCTGCCGATTGGTGCACAAGCGGTGCTTGAAGTGCGTGCGCTGGAACGCACGCCGCAGATGGGCGCACTCAGCTGGGCAGATGAACCACTGCCCGATGCCGCGGATCTCGCGTCCGACTGGCCGACACTGAAACAGATCATTTCACTACTCATGCAATCGCGTGAGGCGGGCATGGGTGAATCTTCGCTGCCGCTGCTGCTTCGTGCATCAACGCAGCCACTTTCTGCCAATAGCCCGGTGCAGATTGCCGCAGGGATTTTATTTTTTGCTGCCGCGCCGCGCGGCGGCGATGTTCGCAGCTGGCTGGGCAAAGACAACACCAGCTGGCTGATGCGCGCTGGTCATCAAGCCCTGCTGGATCGTGCGGATGCCGAGTTTGCGGTGCTTGCGCGCCCCTATCAGGAAGCGCCGGTAAGTAGCTGGCAGATGCTCGCGTTTCCGTTCATGGCCGCAGGCGAACTGCAACAGGTGCGGCTTTTTACCAAGCGCGACCGCAAACAGCCCAAAGACGGCAAAAACCGCGAACATGGTGATACACGCTTTATTGTCGAGGTTGAGCTAAGCCAGCTTGGGGAAATGCAGCTGGATGGCTTTGTGCGCCATGGCGGCGAGGCGCTGGAATTTGATCTGCTGGTGCGTAGCCTGAAACCGCTTGATGCGCTGATACAGAAGGATATTTTCATGATTTACCAGCGCATGGCAGAGGTCACCGGTTACCGCGGTTCGCTGCAGTTTCAGGCGGTGAAAGCCTTTGCGCTGCGGCCGCTGGAAGAGATGAACGCTGAGCATCTGCGCGATGTGATTGTCTAAGCGGAAAAAATTTTGTAAAACCTGAGCTATGACCTTATCTGCGACACCGTTTCAAGAAGCCAGCCGCGCGACGCTGGATCGGCTCTATCGCCTCGTCAGCGATGATTTGCGGCGTGTCGATCAGCTGATTTTATCGCGTGTTGTAAATGATGTGCCGCTGATTGGCGAGATCGCGCGTCATATTGTCGCCTCGGGCGGCAAGCGTATCCGCCCGGCGCTGACGCTCATCTCGGCGCAGCTCTGCGGCTATCAGGGCAGCCAGCATATTGCACTCGCCACTGCCATTGAATTCATTCACACCGCCACGCTGCTGCATGATGATGTGGTGGATGAAAGCAAACTTCGCCGCGGGCTGGCTACCGCTAACGAAATGTTCGGTAATAAGGCCAGCGTGCTGGTCGGAGATTTTCTACTGTCGCAGGCATTTCAGCTGATGGTATCGGATGGCTCACTGCGCGTGCTGCAGATTCTTTCTGATGCTTCGGCGGTGATTGCCAAGGGCGAGGTCATGCAGCTGATGACGGCGGGCGAACCGCAAACCACGATTGATGACTATCTTAAAGTCATCCACGCTAAAACGGCGGAGCTGTTTGCTGCAGCCTGCGAGCTGGGAGCGATTGCGGGCGGCCAGATCGGCCATGACGACAAGCTACGGCGCTTCGGCACGCATATCGGTCTAGCATTCCAGCTGGTGGATGATGTGCTGGATTATATCGCCGATGAGCAGACGCTCGGCAAAACCATCGGCGATGATTTCCGCGAGGGTAAAGTCACCTTGCCGCTGATTCTTGCCTATCAGCGCGGCGATGACAGCGAGCGCGCCTTCTGGCAGCGCACGATTGGCGAGCACAGCCAGCAGCCTGATGATCTCAGCGAAGCCATCCGGCTGATGCAGCGCCATCATGCCATTGGCCAGAGCGTTGCCATGGCTGAGCATTACTGCGATCTGGCGCGGCAGGATCTCGCCTCGTTCGCGGATTCGCCGGCGCGCGCTGCCATGCTCGATATTGTCGATTTCTGCGCCCAGAGGATGTATTGATGCGAAAGCTTTCATCATGGATGATGTCGGCTTTGCTGCTGCTTGCAGCATGCGGCCCTGTCTACGAAACCACCTATCATCTCACCCCGCCGCCAACCCAGAACGGGCGCATGTGCGCCAATAACTGTCTTCTTTCAAAGCAGAACTGTGAGCAGCAATGCCATATCCAGCAGCAGCAATGTGAGGAGATTGAGCGTCTGCGCGCCCAGAGTGATTATCAGAGCTACCTGAACCAGCAGCTGCGCGAAGGCCGCCCTGCGAAAAAAGATATCAGCCAGTTTTATCGCGGCGGCTATGCCTGCGCGGCCTCATCATGCGATGAGTCATGCGGCGCCACCCACCGCCTCTGCCACAGCAATTGCGGCGGTCAGGTCATCCCAACTACCACTTGCACGGCTTTTTGCGAGTGACGGGGAGATAGGATTGACGCTTCGCCTGCCGGCTATGCGCCGCCTTGCGGATCATCGTTTCAATGCGGGTTCCAAATTTTTCTGCTGAAAATTTATCGAACCTGACGGTTCCCATAGCCATTCAGCTGAGCCATTACAAAAGGGGCATCTAGGCCCCTTTTGTAATGGTCGGGGAGATAGGATTCGAACCTACGACCCTCTGGTCCCAAACCAGATGCGCTACCAGGCTGCGCTACTCCCCGACATTAACTATTACCAGCAAGCGATGCGCAGCTGGTAGTCACAAGTTCGCTCCGGCTCACGCCTTCGCTGGGGCTGCGCTACTCCCCGACATTAACTATTACCAGCAAGCGATGCGCAGCTGGTAGTCACAAGTTCGCTCCGGCTCACGCCTTCGCTGGGGCTGCGCTACTCCCCGACACCATGCAACCACCAAACTCTGGTAGCGCATTGTATATAATCCCTCACTATGTTCGGGTGGCAGACTGCGCTACTCCCCCCGACAAGAGGCGGCAGCATTAGCATAACATAGTTATTTAGCAAGCGCTAAGCTGCTGAGTCTTTCCCCGCCTGCTTTTCCAGTCTTTTCGCACGCAGGATGGATGCAACCACCGCCGTACCGAGAATCGCCACAATCACCGCCAGCGAGATCGCGGTTGGGATCTTGTAATGGTGCATGAGCAGCATCTTAATCCCGACGAAAATCAGCAGCACTGAAAGCCCCATTTTCAGGTAGTAGAACTTGTGAATCAGGCCAGCGAGCATAAAATACATTGAGCGCAGACCAAGAATCGCAAAGGCATTGGCGGTAAAGACAATGAACGGATCCAGCGTCACGGCAAAAATGGCCGGGATCGAATCCACAGCAAACACTAAATCGGTTGCTTCGACCAGCATCAACACGAGAAACAGCGGTGTGGCAATCCATTTGCCACCTTCCTTCACCCAGAATTTATTACCGCGGAAGTCCGGCGTCATCGGGATGTAACGCTTCACCAGCTTGACCACCGGGTTTTTGCTGGGGTCATACTGCTCGTCTTTCGACATGGCGAGCTTGATACCGGTAAAGAGCAAAAATGCGCCGAACAGATAAATAATCCAGCCATATTCTTTCACCAGCTCGCTGCCGAGCCAGATCATGATGCCGCGCATCACCAGCGCGCCCAAAATACCCCAGAACAGCACGCGGTGCTGGTATTTCAGCGGCACGGAAAAATAGGTGAAGATGATCGCAATCACGAACACGTTATCCATCGACAGCGACAGCTCAATGATATAGCCGGTGAAATATTCAAGTCCCTTCTGCGGCCCGAAATGGCTCCATACCCAGCCTCCGAAGATCATCGCGAGCGTCACCCAGATGGCCACACGCACCGAGGCGTCCTTGAAGGTCAGCCCCTCTTCTTTTTTCTTGGTGACCCCGAGGTCGATCATGATTGCGGTTATCAGAAAAATAACAAACGCGACCC
>CANHDY010000081.1 GCA_947459535.1 Rickettsiales bacterium
ATTCTTGCTGCTCATAGTCAATCCTTTGTCTTGATGAGGCGCGAATAGTAGTAATTTTTCATTCGTCTGCAAGTAATTTCTGGGATTTTACTGCGCTTTCTGCTATGACAGATGCCGATATATTATTTCGGTCGCGCTTTACATGCTTAATGGCCTGAATTTGATTCGTTTTTCAGCGGCTTTGCTGGCGTTGTCGCTGCTGCTGCCGTGGCAGGCGCATGCGGAAACGGAAGCCGAACTTTCCAAGCAGGCCAGCCTGACGGGCAGTTTTCTTGCCAGCCACTATGCTCGCAGCAGCGGTGATATTGATGGCGCGATTCACTTTTTGCGCCGTGTGCATCGCAACCAGCCGGATGATGCTGAGATTTCTGCCCAGCTTATCAGCCTGATGCTGCTTGATGGGCAGGTGCGTGAGGCGACGCAGATTGCCGCTGGGCTTCCGGAAACTGGCGGCAAAGACCCGCTGGTGCTGTTGGTGCAGCTGCTGCAATCTGTGAAAAACAACAAGATGGATGAGGCATCGCGCCGGGTAGATGATGCATTTGAAATCGGGGTTGGCCAGCTATGGCTGCCACTGATTTCGTCGTGGATTGAGGTGGTTCGCAGACCGCCGGATGAGCCGGTGGTGATTCAGCAGCTGAGTGGTAATTTGTCGCGCGCGGTGCCGATTCTGCATTATCATCTGGCGCTGATCAACGAATATGCCGGGTTTACAGAAGCGGCCGCAACCAACTTCAAAGACGCGCTGGAAAACCCGAAAAATCCGCCCCCACGAGTCATGGAGCAGATGATTCGCTTTTACAGCCGCCATGGCTCACCGGCGCTGCTGACGCCGCTGGTGAAAGACTATCTCGCGCTTTATCCTGAGATGGCGACAGCGGCAAATGCGCCTAAACCAACGATGATGGATGGGGTGGCCGAGGTGCTGTTCAGCATGGGTAGTGTGATGCGTTCCGCTGGCATTACCCATGATGCGCTGGCCTATCTCCACCTTTCGCTATATTTGAAACCGGATAATGCATCGGCGCTGATGTCGCTCGGCGATGCCTATAGTGATGTGCGGCTATATGAGCGTGCAAACCGTCTTGGCTATGCAAAAATACGTGAACAAGAACGGCTTTACAGCGATGCGCAGGTGCGCGCCGCGATTAATCTGGAGCGTATGGGCGATCCGCCCGGTGCGCTCAGGCAGCTGGATAAGTTGGTTGAGCATGGTGCTGGCACGCGCAGCGCTATGATTGCTCGCGGGGATCTGCTGCGCCGTCACCACCGGTATAATGAAGCAATCCATGCTTACACGCAGGTGCTTAATTCGCTCGATGCACTGTCTAAAGAAGACTGGGCGCTACTTTTTGCACGCGCCGTCAGCTTTGAGCGTACGCAGCAATGGGATGATGCGGAGAATGACCTAATGAAAGCGCTGGTGCTTGCGCCTGATCAGCCGGATGTGCTGAACTATCTGGGCTATAGCTGGATGGTTCGCGGCGTCAAGCTCGACGAGGCATCGCAGATGATAGAAAAGGCGCTGGCCGCCCGCCCGAACGATCCGCAGATTATCGACAGCATGGGGTGGTCGCTGTACCTGCGCGGGCGCTATGAAGATGCCGCACGTTATATGGAGCGCGCTGTCAGCCTGCTACCGAGCGATCCGGCGGTGAATGATCATCTTGGCGATATTTATTGGAAGCTGGGACGTAAAACCGAAGCGCGTTTTCAGTGGGAACGGTCACTGAGTTTCAACCCGGAAAAAGCAGAGGCCGAGCTGATTCTGAGGAAAATTGAGCATGGTCTTGATGCGCTGAGTTCGGCCGCCACCGGCAAAGCTGTGCTGATGTCAGAGCAGGCTGGTTCTGAAGGCGCGCTGCGTTAGCCACTCCCATGCAGTTTTTTGCGCCCGCGAAAATTAATCTGACTCTGCATATCACAGGCAAGCGTGAGGATGGATATCATCTGCTCGATAGCCTTGTGGTGTTTCTGGATTTTGGTGATGAGCTGACGGTGACGGATGCGGATGAAACCTCGCTGGAGCTGCGCGGCGCATATGCTGATCTGATTTCCGCAGAAGATAATCTGGTGCTGCGCGCGGTCAGGCTTCTGCAGTCGAGCTTTGGCGTCGCCAGGCAGGTTCGTATCACACTCAAAAAAAATATACCGGTTGGGGCAGGGCTTGGAGGAGGCTCCGCGGATGCGGCAGCCACGCTGCGAGCGCTGAACCAGCACTGGCGGCTAGGTCTTGCGATGACAGAATTGGCGCGCCTGGGAGCTGAGCTGGGAAGTGATGTGCCGGCTTGTGTGCTTTCTCGCCCTGTGTGGCTTTCTGGTGTTGGCGATACGCTTGAGCCGGCAATGCTGGATTACAAAAGCTTCCTGCTGCTGGCCTACCCTGCTATGGCACTTCCGACTGTGTCTGTGTATCGTGCTTTCTCAGCATTGCAGCCACCTGTCAGTCGCCCTGATACGCTGGTAGATGAGGAAGCGTTGCTCGGCTATCTTGCGCGTGCGCGCAATGACCTTACTTCCGCGGCGGTGAGTCTGTGCCCTGCGGTTGGCGTATTACTGAATGCACTCGCAGAAACCAAAGGTGCACAGCTGGTGCGTATGTCTGGCAGCGGCGCGGCTTGCTTTGCGCTTTATCGCTCCATGCAGGAAGCAGAGGCTGCTCAGCGGCAGCTGAGCGCGCGTTTCACGAATTACTGGTTTCAACCTTGCAGGATGGTCGCACATGGGCAAGCGTAACAAAATCCGCTACACGGCAAAGCCAGTAGAGCGCATTGAAATCGTGCTTTCCGGTAAAAGCTGGCTGCAGTTTTCAGACGAGGATATTAATGACCACGCGGTCAAAGGTGATGTGTTGTTTTATGCGCATTACAGTGGTCAGAACGCGCCAGCCGAAGCTCGCTACGATGTGGTTGGTTTTGTCGGCTATCTGAAAATGGACGTGTATGATGGACGGAAGTGGTGCCCTTTGCTACCGGCCGGTATTTTTGAGCAGTCTGAACATCATTTCAGCAAGCGTGAGCGAGCTTTTGACACGTATCAGCTGTGCCGCGAAATCATTGATGCCATGAAGGGCAGGATAGTGCTGCGTACGTATCGCGAGCATTACACCCTCGATACGCACGCAGAATAAAAAAACTACTGTTTATTACCGGCTGCTTTGGCGGCTTCTGCGGCGATGGCATCATCCGCGGCCTTCAGTACTTCATGCGGGTCTTTGCCAGCGCGAATCGCAGCCACCATCTTTTTGATGGTTGGTAGGTCGATAGCGCCTGGCGTAATCGAATCGCCCATCACGAGGGCGGGTGTGCCGCTGATGCCGAGTGCGCCAGCAATCTCACGGTTTTTATCGAGAATTGCTGTGAGTTCCGGCTTGGCCATTTCGGCTTTGACTTTGGCAGGATCCGCGCCAACTTTCTTAGCCGTATCGAGCAGCATTTTTTCATCATATTTCACGTTTGCTTTCATCAGCTCCTGATGGAAGGCGAAATATTTATCCTTCGCCACGCGGTTTACTGCCAGCGCAGCGCGCGCTGCCAGCACAGAATCTTCACTGAGAATCGGGAATTCTTTGAACACAAAACGCACCTTTTTATCTTCTTTCATCAGGTCATTGATGACGGGCAGCATGTGTTTGCAATAGCCGCAGTGATAGTCAAAGAACTCAACAATCGTTACATCGGCATCGTTCGGGCCGATGACAGGAGAATCAGGATTATTGAAAAGATTGTCTTTATGTTTCTTGAGACCATCAGCGGCTTGTTTCTTGGCCGCTTCTTCCTGTTTTTCACGGAGTTTCTGTGCAACCTGCATAATAATTTCCGGCTCGTTCAGCAGTGCTTCTTTAACGAGCGCCGGAATTTCGCCGCGTGTAACAGGTTGATTGGCTGCTGGTGCAGCAGCAGGAGCCTGTGCAAAAGCGCTGTGGGATACAGCGGCGGCAGCAAGCAAGGTGAATAGGGTGGTGCGTTGTATCATGGATCCTCCAAAAATTAGTGGCATTATTTTATGGAGAAGATGACGCAAAGTATAGTTTAATTTTGCGCCGCTAGCGCGCATCTTCCTTTTCTTTTTTTAACTTGATCGCTTCTTCTTTGATGTCGATAGCGCGCTGGCGTGTGGGCGATGATTCTTTGGAAAGAGTAAGTGTCTGCTCGATGCGTGCCATGGCTTGCTCTGGCTCATCCCTCAGTAGCGCTTCTTCAGCCAGTGCAAGGTTTGATAGCGCGAGGTTGCCCTGTTTGCCATAGGCGGTGGCGAGCAGGCGCCATGTAAGAGAATTAGTGCGATCAAGAACAGATGCGCGTTCCAGATGTTTGGTGGCCTCGCTGAGATTGGCTTTTTCCTGCGCCATTTCAACTTTGCCTAGCTCGGTGAGAATCAGCGGATTATCCGGCGCCAGCTGATTGGCGCGCTGGTAAGCGGTTAAGGCTTCTCTCGTTCGATTGCTTTCAAACAGAATCTGACCTTTCAGATCATAAAGAAAAGCATCGTTTGGAAGTTCGCGCATCAGGCTGTCCATCTCTTCAAGTGAGCGGGCAACATCAGGCATTTTAAAATAAGCAATGGCGCGAGCCATACGCGCAGGCACAGAGCGATCACTGCGCGGATATTTCTGAAAGGTGCGCTCTGGCGATTCAAGGAAGGCGAAAAGTTTGGCAACCATGCGTCGGTGCGGAAGGTCAAAACGGCTTGGATAGGCGCCTGGCGGAATGCTGGAATTGCTGATGTGATTGCGTACATGATCCACTCGCGCTGCATTCAGCGGGTGGCTCATCATGTAGGGATCCGGCTTGCCACCGCGCATGCGTTCATTGCGCTGCAGAAGCTGAAATGTTTTCAGCATCCCTTGCGCTGAAATGCCTAGCTTGTCGAGTGTTCGAAGCGCTGATTGATCGGCCGCTTCCTCATGGGCGCGGGTGAATGCCAGAAAATTTCGCAGCATGGCATTCTGGCCGCCACTGATTACCGCTGCGGCGGCTTCCGGCTTGCCGCTGGCAGCGGCGGCGGCAGCGCCTATCACGGCGCTGATGATGGTGCCAAGCTGTGCATCTTTGAGCTTTTCACCGCCGCGCGCCAGATGTCCACCAGCGATATGGCCTGCCTCGTGTGCCATAACACCAATCAGCATGTCCGGTGTTTCTGCCGCGAGAATAAGGCCAGTGAAAATAAACATATTCGCTCCGCCAGCAACGAAGGCGTTGATGCTGTCATCATTG
Source organism: Rickettsiales bacterium (assembly GCA_947459535.1). Classification (GTDB taxonomy): domain Bacteria; phylum Pseudomonadota; class Alphaproteobacteria; order Rickettsiales; family SXRF01; genus JAJTHB01. The sequence goes on from CANHDY010000081.1 coordinate 5,217, forward strand.
ACGATGAAGAGTCTGGTGGAGTCTGGCTTAAGACCAGCTGCCTCAAGCACCGGATCTGCCATCATGCGCAGCGTGTGCTCGGTTTCGGCATCACGTATCAATGGTACGGCAAAGGCGCTCTGAGCGGTGAGTAATCCCGCCAAAAGGCAGGCCAGCAGCGCTTTGAAACGCTGCTCGCCTTGCTTTGCCGGCCTGCTAGTCATCCAGCTGGATCATCTTCTGCCACCAACCTTTCTTGGCAGGAGCGTTTGGGTCACGCGGGTTGGCGGGCGGCGGTGGTTCCATCGGTGCGCTTATCATCGGCTGAACACTGGGCGTTGCAAAAGCAGTTTGTACTGAGGCTGCTTCCTGCGTGGCAAAGGCGGGTAGCCTTGTGGGTTCAGATTGAAGATTATCATTGGTTGCATCACTCGTGCTGCTGTAGGAGGTAGCGGCTGAGTGTTGATTGGTCTGGTCTCGCCCGCCGCGATCGCGCCAACGACGTCTGCCGCGACCTTCGCGGCGACCTGAGCGCTGGTTTGGTTGGGACTCACCCTCGGTTGCTCCCATCGCAGGTGCATCGGCGCTCTGGCTATCTGACATGATGCGATCCTGCGGCTGTTCGGAGGCCGGGCTATCCGTGCGATCACGGCGTCCGCGACCACCACGGCGATTGCGTCCACGGCCACGCGAGCGACGACCGCCCGGGCGGAATTCGCTGCCGCTGCTGCTGTCGTTTTCTGATGTTTCGGATGGGAACATTGGTTCCTGATCATCACCGCTCTCTTCCTGAGGTTCGAGACTCATTTCTTCCAGAATCGTGTCTGCTTGAACGGGGGTGTTTTCCTGTTCGCGCGGACGGTCACGATCACGGTCGCGGTCACGTCCGCGGCCACGACGATCATTGCCGGATTGACGATCTGATCCAGAGCGGCGCATTTTTTCCAGATTATACTCAGAGCTTGCCAGCTCAGCATCAATCAGCACCTGAATAGTGACCTGATGACGTTCTTCAATGCTGCGCAGATTTTCGCGCTTGGTGTTGAGCAGATGGAGCGCGACCTGTTGCGGTGCAATCAAGCGAATGCCGCTCCAGTTGCCGCTGGCTGCCTCTTTTTCCAGCGCGCGGATCATCTGAATGCTCAAGGATTCATTGGAGCGGATGTAACCACGGCCACTGCAGTGCGGGCACTGTACCATGTTGGTTTCCGAAATGCTCGGACGCAGACGCTGACGCGACATTTCCAGAAGCCCAAACGGGCTGATACGGCCAAGCTGGATCTTCGCGCGATCCATTTTCAGCGCATCTTTAAGTGCTTTTTCAACCGCACGGCGGTTGCGTGATTCCATCATGTCGATAAAATCGATGACAATCAGCCCGGCAAGGTCGCGCAGGCGAAGTTGCCGCGCGACTTCCGCAGCTGCTTCCAGATTGGTTTTGGTGGCGGTTTCTTCAATGTTGCGCTCGCCAGTGGCGCGGCCTGAGTTTACGTCAATGGAGATGAGCGCTTCGGTGGGGTTGATAACAATATAGCCGCCTGAGCGAAGCTTCACCACCTCATCATGCATCGATAGCAGCTGATCTTCGATATTATGTGCATAAAACAGCGGCATGCTTTCCTGATGCAGCTTGATTTTTGGCGTGTGGCTTGGCAGCAGAAGCTTCATGAAATCGCGGGCGGTTTCAAAGCCTTCACGGCCTTCAATGACCAGCTCATCAATATCATTGGTGTACTGATCGCGGATGGCGCGTTTGATAACATCGCTTTCCTCGTAAATCAGCGCTGGTGCATTGGAGCGCAGTGTATCCTCGCGGATACGGTTCCAGAGCTTGACCAGATAGTCATAGTCGCGCTTGATTTCTGCCCGTGTACGATCCATGCCGGCGGTACGGATGATCACGCTCATGCCCTGCGCCAGCTTCAGCTCGGTGGAGATGGCTTTCAGGCGCTTGCGATCATCCGCGCTGGCGATTTTGCGCGAAATACCACCATCTTTGGGCGAGTTCGGCATCAGCACGCAGTAGCGACCAGCCAATGACAGATAGGTGGTGAGCGATGCGCCTTTATTGCCGCGCTCTTCTTTGATGACCTGAATGAGTACCACCTGGCCGCGGCGAATCACTTCCTGAATTTTGTAGCGGCGGGAAAAGCGATTTTTGGTGCGGCGACTCTGGATTTCTTCTTCATCGTTGGGAATGGTTTCAACCGATTCGCCAGAAGATTCTGCGCTCGATTCAGCGGCTGGTGCGTCGTTGTAGGGGTTGATATCCGAAGGTTCCTGACCATGCTCAGTGGGCTGAACATCATCGCTTGCGGCGAAATCATCAGGCTGGGGGGCAACCTCAGCGGCCAGCACATGGGAGGCTGAACTTTCTGCTGCAAATACCGGACGGTCATCGTCCGGGCTGAATTCCGTTTCCGGCAGTTCTTCAATCGCGGGTGCCAGCGGCAGTGGGGCGAGGGCAGCATCCATCTCGCTGACGTCCGCAAGCGACGTTATCTCCGCCTCGGTAGTGGCGGCGCCATCCTGATCATAGGGTGGTTGGTGGCTGGTATCTGCACCATCGCCGATGGTGTCATCATCGCTGGATTGCGAGACCTCTTCCATCAAGCGTTTGCGATCGGACGTGGGAATCTGATAATAATCCGGATGAATCTCAGAAAAAGGCAGAAAGCCCTGTCTGCCAGATCCATATTCAACAAACGCCGCTTGAAGCGACGGTTCTACCCGGGTGATTTTGGCAAGGTAGATGTTGCCTTTGACCTGCTTTTTGCTGCTGCTGACAAAATCATAGTCAACAATCTTATTGTCATGCGCAATCACAACCCGTGTTTCTTCCGGGTGTAGCGCATCGATTAACATTTTCTTAGCCATGAGTGCTCCTTTCGTGAGCGACCCCGGCCAACCACCAGCTAACTAGGAGCCATCACCTGACATGCGTCCAGCACCCGGTGCAGCAGACCATTCAAGGGATGCTGGCGGGGCATGGTAACGATGGGTGGGAGAGTGTCTCATTGATATTTCACTGGCGACTGGCTGAAAAAGAGTCGCGATCATCCTTTGTTACGTCGTGTTTCCTCACAGGCTTCTTCGGGTTTGCGAGGGCAAAAACTCACAAAGACGCCCGCCTAATTCCTTGCTGTGAAACTTATTTTTCGCAGCCAGCTAACTATACTGTGATTTTTTTTTTATACAACAGATGAATAAAGCAACTTCACTTTGGCGTTTTTTTTGCGTAAGAATAAAACAGTCAGGGAGACGCGCGATATTTTAAACAAGCAAATGAAAAACATAGCTTTTCTTGTTCTATCGCTGATGGGTGTCATGCTGGCGCCGAAACCAGCGGTTGCCAGCAGCCAGCCGATGGAGCTGGTGCGCGGGCAGGATGGGCAGGAAACCCTCACGATTTATCAGAAGGGGCTTAATGGCTACAAGCTGTTTACTCTGGGCGACCCCCACCGCCTGGTGATCGACATGCAGCGCCGGGATGCGCCGCCGCAGTTAAGCCTGCCGCGAAATTATGAAGGCGGCTTGATAACGGCCGCTCGTAGTGGGCGCTTTGATCCGGAGACGGTGCGTTATGTGTTTGAGCTGAAAAGCGGTATTTCGATTGCCAGCCACCGCTATGACGGGCGCGAAGGCAGGCTTACGGTTCGTTTTTCTGCGGCGGGTGCTGCAATCAGTGCTGCGCAGGCAAGCACTGCTGCAGGTGCTGCAAAACCTGCTGAACAAAAGGAAAAACCGCCAGCACCGGCCGCCAGAAAGAAAAAACCGGTGGTGGTGATCGACCCCGGCCATGGCGGGCAGGACCCCGGCGCGATTGGCCCGCGAGGCACACGGGAAAAAGATATTGTGCTTGAATATGCCCGCGCATTGCAGAACCGGCTGATTAAAACCGGCAAATTCAAAGTGGTGCTGACCCGGGAGGGGGATAAGTTTATTCCGCTGCGCGAGCGTGTGGCGATTGCCCG
>CANHDY010000082.1 GCA_947459535.1 Rickettsiales bacterium
AAAAGCTTTTGGAAAATGGCGAGCGCTGGGAATCAGCCATCGCCGCCAACTTAAGCGCTGACGCTGCGTATCGGTAAACCACATCCCCGCGAAAGCGGGGATCCTGTAGAGTAAAAAGATGTATATGTTGAATGATAGATTGAATCACACAGCAGCGGGCAGGACCCCCGCTTTCGCGGGGGTTTAAGTGGCTGAACTTCTTCCCACCATTGTATTTTACCTCTTTGCGCTTGTGACAGTGTTTTCAGCGCTGATGGTGATTTCATCGAAAAATCCAGTGCATTCTGTTTTCTTTTTGATTCTTGCTTTCTTCAATTCCGCTGGTCTTTTTATCCTGATCGGCGCGGAATATATCGCGATGACGCTTGTCATCGTGTATGTCGGCGCGGTGGCGGTGCTTTTCCTCTTCGTGGTGATGATGCTTGATATTAATTTTGCCGAGCTGCGCGAAGGCTTCCAGAAATACCTGCCGCTGGGGCTTGGGGTCGCTGCTGTGATTCTCTTTCAGCTGATTTTTGTTTATTCTATCTCGCTGGATGCCGCGTCTGGTAAAGCCGCAGCAACGCACGCGATTCCAAGCCCGACGGATGTCACCAACACCGAAGCCATTGGGCAGGTGATGTACACCTGGTATCTCTATCCGTTCCAGATGGCGGGGATTATCCTTCTGATTGCGATGATCGGCGCGATTGTGCTCACGCTGCGCTCGCGTGAAGGCGTACGCAGGCAAAGCATCGCAAGGCAGGTTTCGCGCCGGCGTGAAGATGCGGTGGAGATTGTTAAAATTGAGTCGGGGAAGGGCATATGATGGAGTCTCGACATCCTGCGGGCAGCGCAGCTGCAGCGCAGGATCCAATGCTATATGAGATCCTGTGCCTCGCCTTTGGCTCGCACAGGATGACTGTAGGGGCTTAGCTATGGATCATTTGTTTTTTGGCTCTGTTGGCATCATGCATTATCTCGTGATCTCCAGCCTGCTATTTACCATCGGCATCTGCGGCATTTTCCTGAACCGTAAGAACATCATCACCATCCTCATGTCGGTGGAGTTGATTCTGCTGTCGGTGAATATCAATTTTGTGGCATTTTCGGTGATGCTCGGGGATTTATCCGGCCAGATTTTCGCGATGTTTATTCTCACGGTCGCAGCTGCCGAAGCTGCCATCGGCCTTGCTATTTTAGTGATCTACTTCCGAAACCGCGGCACGATCGCGGTGGAAGATGTGAATATGATGAAGGGATGAAAAATGACGAAAGAGGATATTGTAGAGCTCGTCATCGCCCGAATCCGCCATGCGGATTCTAGGGCGATCCAGTTTGTTGAACTAGATTCCCCTGGAATTTTGCTAATGCAAAATTCGGGGAATGACGGTGTGGCTCCATGATCTCGCTCATCGTTTTTCTGCCACTTGTTGCTGCGCTGGCTGTGGGGCTTACCGTGCGCACCATTTCGCCGCGCGCTGCCCACATCATCACCTGCGGCGGCATGTGCCTTGCTGCGCTTATGTCCGGCCTGGTGTTTATGGAATTTGCCAAATATGGCGCCGCTCACGGCGACTGGCGCGAAATACTGGGCGCGCAGGGGCTGGTGCATAAAGTAAATCTTGCCAGCTGGATGGTGGTGGGTGATTTTAATGTGCAGTGGACGCTGCGTGTCGACGCGCTGACCGCCGTGATGCTGGTGGTGGTGACATGGGTGTCGGCGGTGGTGCATCTCTACTCGGTTGGCTACATGAGCCACGATGAACACCAGCCGCGCTTCATGGCCTATCTCTCGCTTTTTACATTTTTCATGCTGATGCTGGTGACCAGCGATAACCTTGTTCAGCTCTTCCTCGGCTGGGAAGGGGTGGGGCTGTGCTCCTACCTGCTGATTGGTTTCTGGTTTAAGAAAAAAGAAGCGAACGCCGCCGCCATCAAAGCGTTTCTTGTGAACCGTGTGGGCGACTTTGGCTTCGCGCTCGGTATTTTTGCGGTGTTTGTACTGTTTGATAGCGTGCAGTTTGATGCGATTTTTGCCGGTATCGAGGCGCATAAAACCTCGACCTTCTCTTTCCTCGGCATGGAGTTTCATGCCCTGACGCTGGCCTGCCTGCTGCTCTTTATTGGCGCGATGGGTAAATCGGCGCAGTTTGGCCTGCACACCTGGCTGCCCGATGCAATGGAAGGTCCTACGCCTGTTTCCGCGCTGATCCATGCGGCGACGATGGTGACCGCCGGTGTGTTCCTCGTGGTGCGTATGTCGCCGCTCTTTGAAACGTCGGATACGGCGCTGATGGTGGTGACGATTGTCGGCGCGCTGACTGCTTTCTTTGCCGCAACAGTCGGGCTGGTGCAGAACGATATCAAGCGCGTGATCGCTTACTCCACCTGCTCGCAGCTGGGCTATATGTTTTTTGCCTGCGGTGTTGGCGCGTATGGCGCGGCGATGTTCCATCTGATGACACACGCCTTCTTTAAAGCGCTGCTGTTCCTTGGCGCTGGCTCGGTGATTCACGGCATGTCCGGCGAGCAGGACATGCGCCGCATGGGCGGCATCTGGAAGATGATGCCGGTGACCTACGGCTATATGTGGCTGGGCTCACTCGCGCTGGCGGGCATCCCGGTCTTTGCTGGTTATTACTCCAAAGATATGATTTTAGAAGCTGCCTATGCTGCGGATGGTGTTGGCCGCTGGGCGTTCTGGGTGGGCATTGCCGCTGCGTTCATGACCGCGTTTTATTCATGGCGCCTGCTGTTTATGACCTTCCACGGCACGCCGCGCGCATCCAAAGAGGTGATGAGCCATGTGCATGAATCCCCGCCGATTATGCTGAGGCCACTGCTCCTGCTGGTTTTTGGCACGCTCTTTTCCGGCATCATTGGTTATCATGCGCTGAATCTGGTGTCGCATGAGAGCAATTTCTGGCAGGCGACCATCGCTTCCATGGAGATTTTTGAAGCGGCGCATCATGTGCCGGGCTGGGTGCCATATGCACCATTTGTCGTTGCGATTTCGGGCATTGCGCTGGCATGGGTATTTTACATCCAGAACCCTGCTATTCCTGCGGCGCTCGCAGCGCGCATGCCGGGGCTGTACCAGTTCCTGCTGAATAAATGGTTCATCGATGAGCTGTATGACGCTGCGTTTGTGCGTCCCTCGAAGCGCCTCGGCGCCAGCCTGTGGAAATTCTGGGATGAAAAGCTGGTCGATGGTATGCCTAACGGCGCGGCGCTTGCTGCCCAGCTATTTGCTGGCCGCACCAGCCGCCTGCAGACCGGCTATGTGTATCATTATGCGTTTGCCATGCTGATTGGCTTTATGGCCATTATCAGCTGGGTGGTATTTGGGGGATAGATGTTCAATACGTTATGTCATTGCGAGCGAAGCGAAGCAATCCAGTCCAAAATAAAACTGGATCGCCACGTCGCTTGCGCTCCTCGCGATGACGAAAAAAGGATGCATCTATGCTCTTGACTTCACTCATTCTCCTTCCTCTTTTCGGCGCGCTGGCAATTTTGCTTTTCACGCGCCCAGAGCATGCTGAAGAGGGGCGGAAGGAAGCGCATTATATCGCGCTTTTCACCACCATCCTCACCTTCCTTGTATCGCTGCTGCTCTGGGCGATGTTTGACAGCACGACCGCTGAGTTCCAGTTTGTGGAAAAGCATGAATGGTTTGCTAGTTACGGCATTTCTTATCACCTCGGCATAGATGGCATTTCTCTTTTCATGGTACTGCTCACCACCTTCCTGATGCCGATTTGTATTTTATGCAGCTGGGAAACGGTGGCCAGCCGCGCCCGCGCCTTCATGGTGAATTTCCTGATTTTAGAGGCGATGGTGATCGGCGTGTTTGCCTCGCTGGATGCGCTGATGTTCTACCTGTTTTTTGAAGGGATGCTGATTCCGATGTATCTCATCATCGGCATCTGGGGTGGTAAAAATCGCATTTACGCTGCCTATAAATTCTTCCTTTACACGCTTGCGGGATCGGTACTGTTTCTGGTTGCCATTCTTTATCTCTACCTGCAATTCGGCACCACCAGCATTCCCGAGCTGATGACCAAAGCACCTACACTCGGCCTGAATGTGCAGCAGTGGCTGTGGCTGGCGATGCTCGCCTCGTTTGCGGTGAAGGTGCCGATGTGGCCGGTGCATACCTGGCTGCCGGATGCCCACGTGCAGGCACCCACGGCCGGTTCGGTGATTCTGGCGGGCATTCTGCTGAAAATGGGCGGCTATGGTTTCCTGCGTTTTTCGCTGCCGATGCTGCCGGAGGCGTCCCACCATTTCACCTGGCTCATTTACACGCTCTCTATCATTGCGGTGATTTACACCTCGCTGGTCGCGCTGGTGCAGACAGATATGAAAAAGCTCATCGCCTATTCGTCGGTGGCGCATATGGGGTTTGTAACGATTGGTATTTTCACCATGAACCTGCAGGGGCTCCAGGGCGCGATGATTCAGATGATCAGCCACGGCCTTGTCTCCGGTGCGCTGTTTCTCTGCGTTGGCGTCGTGTATGACCGGCTGCACACGCGCGAGATTTCGGCTTATGGCGGCGTGGCGGAAGTCATGCCCAAATACGCGCTGTATTTCATGTTTTTCACCATGGCGTCCGTCGGCCTGCCCGGAACATCGGGCTTCGTGGGCGAGTTTCTGGTGCTGCTTGGCGCATTCAAGGCGAATACATGGGTCGCGTTCTTTGCGGCTACCGGCGTGGTGCTGGGCGCAGCCTATATGTTGTGGCTTTATCGCCGCGTGGTGTTTGGCGAAATAGGAAGCGAGCATGTCCGCGCGATGCTGGATATGAACGTGCGCGAGAAGGTGATTTTCATTCCCATCGTCGCCCTTGTGATCTGGATCGGCCTTTATCCGCAGCCCTACCTGAAGGCGATGGAGCCGTCCTTAAGTAAATTGATTGAACAAACCCGTCATTCCCCGAATCTTGCAGCGCAAGATTCTAGGGGAATCCAGCTGGATCACCCTAGCATTCGCGATGCGAATGCGGGTGATGACGAGAAAGGGATATGAACTCGATGATCGGTGATATCAGCATGGCCGCGCTGCCGGTGATCCTGCCGGAACTTTATCTCTGCCTTGTGGCGATGGCGTTGCTTGTTTACGGTGTTTATCGCAAACCTGCCGCCTATAACATGATGTGGCTGGGCGTGTTTACACTCGCCGGCGCTGCTTACCTGGTCGTTTGTAAACATAACGGTGCGCAAACGGTGCTGAATGGCATGTTCCATGTCGATGGCTTTACCATGTTTGCCAAGCTGCTCATTCTCGGCAGCGCGGCGCTGGTGCTCATCATGGCTTCGGACTGGCTGCATGTGCGCGGTCGGCCTTTTGAATTTGTGATCCTCAAACTCTTTGCTGTGCTTGGCATGCTGCTGATGGTCTCGGCGAATGATCTGCTCGCCCTTTACATGGCGCTGGAAATGTCGAGCCTCGCGCTCTACGTGCTTGCCTCATTCAGCCGCGACACAGTGAAATCCAGCGAGGCGGGGCTTAAATATTTCATGCTTGGCGCGCTTGCCTCCGGCATGATGCTGTTTGGCATGTCGCTGGTCTACGGCTTTGCCGGCACCACCTCGTTTGATGCGCTAGGTAGCGCCTTTGCCGGCGGCGATGTTTCCAAAGGCATCATCGTTGGTATGATTCTCATCATCGTTGGTTTCTGTTTCAAGCTTTCGGCAGTGCCGTTTCATATGTGGACACCGGATGTGTATGAGGGCGCGCCAACACCAGTGACTGCCTTTTTCGCCACCGCGCCGAAAATCGCTGCCATGGTGCTGTTTACGCGCCTGCTGCTGGATCCGTTTGCTTCGCTCTTTGATGAGTGGCAGCAGGTGGTGGTGGCTGCTTCGGTGCTCTCCATGCTGGTGGGGGCGCTTGCGGCTATTGTGCAGACCAATATCAAACGCCTGCTGGCCTATAGCTCGATTGGTCATGTCGGCTTCATACTGATGGCGCTCGCGACCGGTTCACAGTCTGGCGTGCAGGCGATGCTGATTTATCTCAGCGTGTATATTTTCATGAGCGCGGGCATGTTCGGTTGCGTGATGCTGATGAAGCGGGGCGGCCACGCGGTGGAGGAAATTAAAGACCTCTCCGGCCTGTCGCAAACCCATCCGCTGATGGCGATTGCGATTTCTATTTTCATGTTCTCCATGGCTGGCATTCCGCCGCTTGCTGGCTTTTTTGGCAAGATGTTCGTGATTATCGCTGCGGTCAATAGCGGGCTGGTGTGGCTGGCGGTGATCGGTGTGCTCACCAGCGTGATTGGCTGCTACTACTACATCAAAGTGGTGAAGGTGATGTATTTTGATGAGCCGGCCTGGGGCTTTGATAAGCCAGAAAAGCTATGGCTGCCGCTGGCTTCCGGCCTCGGCGCGGCGGTGACGTTTCTGTTTTTCTTGCTGCCATCGCCGCTGATTGCTCAGGCGAAAATCGCAGCAACCGTTCTGGTGCCCTGATATGACAAACAGCAAAGTAAGGCCTGAAGCTAACCTTCTCAACGATTACCACCTGCTATCGTTTGATTCGCTGGATTCTACCAACGAGGAGGCCAAAAGGCTGGCGCGCAGCGGCACTGGCCACGGCGCGGTCATCTGGGCGAAAAAGCAAACCGCGGGCAGGGGGCGCATGGGACGCGAGTGGGTATCTGAGGAAGGTAACCTGTTTGTTTCGGTGCTGCTGAAGCCAGAAAAGCCGCTTGCACTGTTTTCCGAGCTTTCATTTGTGGCGGCCTGTGCGGTTCATGAAACGCTGGAAGCGATTGTGCCTGAGCCAGCGGAGCTTGCCTGCAAATGGCCGAACGATATTCTGCTTTCAGGCAAAAAACTTGGCGGCATTCTGCTAGAATCATTTCAGGGCGGCGAAACTGGCGAGAGCTGGGTAGTGGTGGGTGTAGGTGTGAATGTCGACAGCTACCCGGATGATGCGGAGTTTCCTGCCACCTGCCTCACCAAGGCTGGCGTGGAGCTGGTGAGCGCCAAAATTATCTTATCGCGCTTCATTCACCATTTTATTGAATATTACAACGAGTGGAATGCCGGCGGCTTCGCACGCATCCGCACGCACTGGCTGAATGTGGCGTGGAACATGAAAAAACCAGTCGTCGCCCGCCTGCCTGACCGTGAACTGGAAGGTGTGGCGGAAACGATCGACGAGCACGGCAACCTTGTGCTCAGGCTGGAAGATGGCAAACGCCAATATATTCGTGCGGCGGATATTTTCCCGGCGGAGGTGTGATGCTGCTCGTCATTGATGCTGGCAATACCAATGTTGTGTTTGCCGTATTTAATGGAGAAAAGCTCCTTGGCCAGTGGCGCATTTCGACTGACCCCAAGCGAACCGCTGATGAATATGGTGTGTGGCTGACGCAGGTGATGGCGCATGAAAAGCTTGACCCCGCGGCGGTGAAAGGGGCGGTGCTATCCTCGGTGGTGCCGCAGGCGATTTTTGACCTGCGCCAGTTGGCGCGGCGTTATTTTGGCTGCGAACTGATGGTGATTGGCGATCCGCGCCTGAACCTTGATCTCGGTATTTCGGTCAAAATCGATAATCCGCGCGAAGTGGGGGCGGATCGGCTGGTGAACAGCTTTGCCGCTTGGCGTAAATACCGGCAGGATCTCATCGTCATCGATTTCGGCACGGCCACCACTTTTGATGTGGTGAGTAGCAAAGGCGAATATCTCGGCGGTGTGATTGCTCCGGGCGTGAATCTTTCATTGGATGCGCTGCACCGCGCCGCCGCGAAACTACCCAATGTGGCGATCCAGCCGCCGGGCAGCGTGATCGGCAAGAACACCACCCACGCGATGCAATCCGGCATTTACCATGGCTATGCGGGCATGGTGGAGTCGCTGGTTTCAAAAATCATCAAGGAACACGGCGCGGCGATGAAAGTGATCGCAACCGGCGGCCTCGCCTCGCTTTATGCCAAAGCCTGCCCCTCGATTGCCTCGGTGGAGCCGGATCTAACGATTCTGGGCTTAAAAGAGTTGTACGAGCGGAATATGAGCGTCAATATCAACCAATAAAAGAAAGCTGGATCCCCGCTTTCGCGAGGACGACATAACATGACCACATTTGATTTTTCTAAACACCGCGATGATCTTTTGTTTGTGCCGCTTGGCGGCTCAAATGAAATTGGTATGAACCTCAACCTTTATCACTATCAGGGTAAATGGCTGATGGTGGATTGCGGGATTGGTTTTGCAACCGATTACCTGCCGGGTGTGGAGATTGTGGTGCCGGATGTGTCGTTTGTTTCCGAAATCAAAGACCAGCTGCTTGGTCTTGTGTTGACCCACGCGCACGAAGACCACCTTGGCGCGGTGCCTTATATCTGGCGCGAGTTTGAATGCCCGATTTATGCCACGCCCTTTACCAGCGCGTTTCTCAAGCACAAGCTCGCCGAGATGGGGCCGGGCAAAAAACCCAAAGTGACCGAGCTGAAACCCGGCAGCAAACTCGAGCTTTCGCCGTTTTCGCTGGAGCTGGTGGATCTCACCCACTCGATTCCTGAAATGCAGGCGGTCGCGCTCACTACCGAGAAGGGTGTGGTGATGCATACCGGCGACTGGAAATTTGATGCCGCGCCGATGATCGGCCCTGTTTCAGATTACGAGACGCTGAGGAAATACGGCGATGGCAAGGTGCTCGCCATGGTGTGCGACTCGACTAACGTGTTTGTAGAAGGCGAGTCCGGCTCAGAAGGCGAAGTACGCAAGCATTTAACCCAAGTCATCAAAGATTGCCCGCAGGCGGTGATTGTTTCAACCTTTGCCTCTAACCTTGCGCGCGTGGCGTCCATTTTGATCGCGGCTAAAGAAGCGGGCAGGGTGGTGGCGCTGGCTGGCCGCTCGCTGCACCGCGTGGTGGCCGCAGCGAAAGAAAGCGGCTATCTGCACGAAGACACCGAGTTCGTGGATGAAAAAGAAGCCGCGAGCATTCCGCGCCAGGATTTACTGGTTATCTCCACCGGCTGTCAGGGTGAGCCACGCGCGGCGCTCACGCGTATTGCGCGCGGCGAGCACCCCAATATTCGCGTACTGCC
>CANHDY010000083.1 GCA_947459535.1 Rickettsiales bacterium
CGCTCCTTACGCGATATGAATATCAGCCAGATGCTGCCCAAACCATCCCAAGTGAAAGAAGCGTATAAAAGTCCAGCGGTGCAGCAAGCTTACACCACGCTGAACGTGCGGGGCAACAAGATCGGCGCTGAAGGCGCCAAGGCGCTGGCTGAGAATAAAACCCTCACCACGCTGCATGTAGGCTCTAACAATATCGGCGATGAAGGCGCAGAAGCGCTGGCGGCCAATACCACCCTCACCACGCTAAATGTGAGCGATAACAAGATCAGCGCTGAAGGCGCCACGGCGCTGGCGGCAAATACTACCATCACCTCGCTCAATTTGTGGTGTAATCTAATCCGCGATGAAGGCGCCAAGGCGCTGGCGGCGAACAAAACCCTCACCTTGCTGGATGTGGGTGGCAACAACATCGGCGCGGAAGGCGCCAAGGCGCTGGCGGCCAACCAAACCCTCACCACGCTGCATGTAGGCGCTAACAACATCGGCGATGAAGGTGCCAAAGCGCTGGCGGCCAATACCACCCTCACCTCGCTGTATGTGATGGGCAACAACATCGGCGATGAAGGCGCCAAAGCGCTGGCGGCCAACAAAACCCTCGCTACGCTGAGTGTGATGGGCAACAATATCGGCTATGAAGGTGCCATGGCGCTGGCGGCGAACACCACCCTCACCTTGCTTGTGCTAGGGAATACCAAGATCCGTAATGAGGGCGCGAGGGCGCTGGTAAGCGGGTTACTAAAAAGTAAAAATATTTTGTATTGTCCCATTAAGTTTGAACGATTTGTAACACCTGAACAATCTGTATTATCTGACCAATTAGATAGGCATGTGACTTATAACCACAAGAAAGCTGAGGAATATGCGAAGACATTGTCATCGGGTTCAGTGTTTTCTGAAGAAGACCAGAAGGAAATTCGCGCCCGCGCCAATGCCATTCGTTATGTGATTGGTGAAAACAAGGATTTAACCGCCGAGCAGAAACAAACAGCGCTCAAAAATCTCGATGCAGTGGTAAAAACTCAAAGCCGGGTGGATCGCACCGAGAAAAGAACCCCGCGCGAGCTAGGCTGAAGCCCCGCGCAATGCACTAAATTCTCTGTTCAGGAAGTGATGTTTTGATGACATTTTTGTCATGAACCACCAACATGTTTCACGTGAAATAATTCTTACTTCCCCCTCTCCCTTTTAGGGAGAGGGCCGGGGTGAGGGTTAGAAATGTTTCACGTGAAACAATTTTTATAACAATTCTCGATCAAGCAAGTAATGTCATCCCCGCGAAAGCGGGGATCCAGTCAAAGCCGCGATTAGCGGCGAAAAAGAACCTTTTGGCTCGCAGGCGCTTGCCGCTGGATCCCCGCTTTCGCGGGGATGACGTTATAATACTGGCGAAACAAATTAGTATTACGTCTACTTTTCCCTTTCAGGAAAAAGGTTCAGACTATGCCCCAGATCCTTAGCACAGGATAATGAGGATTATTTTCTGCCATTGTTTCACGTGAAACATTTTTTCGTGCGGCTCTAGCCCTGCTGCTTATACTCTGAGCCGGGCGGCGCTTTGGGTGGGAAGAAGCTATCCAGCCAGCCGCGGCGCTTAAAGAAAATCACCATGCCGGTCGCCATAGCAAACATCATACCCATCACTGCAGGATAGCCGTAAGGGGAATGAAGCTCGGGGATATTGTCGAAATTCATGCCATACACCCCGGCCACAAATGTCAGCGGAATAAAAATCGCCGAAATGAGCGTGAGGACTTTGACGATCTCATTGGTTTTGTGCCCCTCATAGGCGAGGTAGGTATTGAGCAGGCCGGAGGCGGTGTCGCGGTAAAACTGCGTGAGCTCGTTGGCCTGCACGCTGTGGTCATAGCAATCACGCAGATAACCGCGCACACCCTTGGTGATAAGCGGGGTTTCTTCGCGCATCAGAAGGTTCACCATATCGCTGATCGGCCAGATGGTTTTATGTAGCAGCAGCAGGTCGCTCTTGGTGTGGTGAATCTGATTAATTACGTCGCGGTCGCGGATATGGCGGCTGCGGGTCATGATTTCATCTTCCACGGTCGCAAGGTTCTGGTTCAGCTTGTCGAGGATGGGGAAATATTTATCAATCACCTCATCGAGCAGCGCATAATAGAGATAGTCGGTGCCATGGCTGCGGATTTTTCCGGTGCCGCGGCGAATGCGCTCACGCACCTGCGAAAAGCTGCTGCCCGGGCGCTCTTCAAAGACAATCACCACATTTTTCTTCAGGAAAATGCTGATATGCTCACTTTCAAACTGATCCCCATGCAGGCCGCCCTTGATGATGGTAAAGAGATGGTGCTCGTAATGCTCGGTTTTCGGGCGGTGGGTGGTGTCCAGCACGTCTTCGAGCAGCAGCCGGTCGATGGCGAACATGGTGCCGATTTTTTCGATGGTTTCGATGCTGCCAAGGCCGATTACATTCACCCAGACCACCGGCCACGCGCCCACAAAGCGGCTTATTTCCTCCAGCTCACGGCAGGCATGCTCAATGTAGCCCTCAGGGCCGTAAGCAATGACAAAGACCTGCGAGGGATGCGAAAGTGGGCTGACCGTCAGCACTCCCGGCGACGAACCGGGATTGGGTTTGTACGAGCCCGGGGTGACCCGGCGCCTGCGGAAGGTGCGTCTGAGTGCGCTTGCCATGGCCGCCTCTATGCTGCTAAAAGTTAGGCTCTAGTTACTCGTAAACTTTCGAGATGACAATCTCTAATTTTTCCCTCTCCCCTTGTGGGAGAGGGCTTTATTTCTTAAGCTTAGCGTTAGCTAAGTTTTAGAAATAAAGGGTGAGGGGTTACTATTTTCTAAGTACCCCCTCCCTACCCTCCCCCATGACGGGGGAGGGGAAAATAAAGGAAGTGACAATGGACATGACCCAAAGCCCCATCACCTGCGCACGGCGCATCGAGTTCGACGCGGCGCACCGCGTGATGCAACATGAAGGCAAGTGTAAACATTTACACGGACATCGCTACGCACTGGAAGTGGGTTTTGTGGCGAGCGACGGGCTGGATGCGCTCGGGCGTGTCGTTGATTTTTCAGTGATCAAAGAAAAGCTCGGCGGCTGGATTGATGCCAACTGGGATCATGCCACGATTTTATTTGATAAAGACAAGCTGCTGGGCAGCGATATTGAAAAACATACCGGCCAGAGGGTATTTTATTTAAGCGAGAACCCCACCGCCGAAAACATGGCCGCCTATCTGATGCAGAGAATCATTCCGGATTTATTCAAAACGGACAATATCCTCTGCACTCACCTGAGGCTTTATGAAACACCGAATTGTTTTGTAGACATACGTCAATAACAAAGATTGTTATTGCCTCATCCTCCTGCTATACTTACCAAAAATGGAGGTTTTTATGAATGTTTCAATCACGCCCGAACTGGAAAAATTTGTGCAATCGCTGGTTAAATCCGGCATGTATAATTCCGCCAGCGAAGTGATGCGCGATGCGCTGCGCCTGCTCGAAGAAAAACAAGAGTTACGTAAAAAGCGTATTGAAAAACTTAATGCCGAGATTCAGAAGGGGCTGGATTCTTTGGAGCGCGGCGAATCCATCAGTGCAGAAGAATCAAAAAAACGTATGGCGGAGTTTAAAGAAAAATTTCTTGGCTCACGTCATGACTAAAACATTCAAATTATCGCCTGAAGCACAGCAGGACTTATATGATATCTGGTCGTATATCGCTGACGACAATATTTCCGCCGCAAATCGCGTTGAAAAAGATATTTACGATGCCATGAATAAACTCAGTAGTGCGCCCTTCATCGGGCATATACGAGAAGACATCACAGAAAAATCTTTACGTTTTTGGAGTGTGCATAGTTATATGATTGTCTATAATCCAGAAACACATCCATTATGGATCGTGCGTGTGCTAAGCGGTTACCGTGACATCACCGACCTTCTTGGCGACTAAGGATAAAGCCTCATGATCTCCCACCCATCACCTGCACGCGTAAAGACCTCGCGGTCATGGATGCGAAAGAGCCCCTCTTCCCAGAACTCAATCACACGCGGCACCACCCGCCAACCATACCAGTACGGGGGGCGGGGTATATCGCCGAGGCCAAAACGCGCCGTTTCGCGCGCGACATCCGCCACCAGCTGCGCTTTGTCACGTAGTGGATGGGATTGTTTGGATGCCCAAGCGCCGATACGACTATCACGCGGGCGGCCGTTAAAATAGGCATCTGATTCTTCGTCGCTGACTTTCTGGGCTATACCCTCCACCCGTATCTGGCGTTTTAGCGGCATCCAGTAAAATACTAATGCAGCGCGAGGATTTTCGCGCAAATCATGACCTTTGTGGCTTTCATCATTGGTGTAAAATACAAAGCCGCGATCATCCACCTCTTTGAGCAGCACCATGCGCGCGGATGGCTCGGCGTTCTTATCAGCAGTAGCAAGGCACATCGCCGTTGGCTCAATGATATGGGGGTGGGCTTTTGCTGCCTCCAGCCACGCCTGAAATTGGGTGATGGGATTTGTTGCCATGGCTAAAGTTCTATCACACGGATCTCATCACCGCGCGCAACGTCAAGCGCAATGGCGGTTTCATCATTCAAAAACCAGCCGCTTTCATGCTGCTCGACCGCGGCCATCGCCACGCGGAAATTGGCCAGCGATGTGTTGCAGACCATGTGTGTGGGCTTGCCTTCAAGGCGCTTGATACCCCCTACCGGTACAAGCCTGCTATCACGCACGGTGCGAATTTGCGCGGTTTCCACCTGCAGGGTGGGGCCAGCATCAAACACATCAATATAGCCTTGATGGCGGAAACCCTCAGCCTCCAGCAACTTCATCGCCGGGCGCGAGGCCCCAAACGGCCGGCCAATCACGGCTTGCGCCTTTGGGTCAAGCAGGTTCACATAAATCGGGTATTTGGGCATCAAATCGCTGATGAACTGACTGCCGGTGGTGGCATTCACAAAATCTGCGCGCTTGAAATCCATCTGAAAGAAATGCTGCGCCAGATGCTGATAAAATGGCGATTGCCCCTCTTCATCCTGCACGCCGCGTATTTCCGCAATCATGATGTCGGAAAAAAGCTCCATGAACTGCGCGACAAATAGAAAACGGCAGCGCGACAGAAACCGGCCAATACCATCACGGCGCCATGCGGGCAGTAGAAACAGCGAGCCGATTTCTGACGCGCCGGTGTAATCATTCACCATGTGCAGCACGCGCTGCAGCGAATAAACCCCCACCTCGTCACTCGCCTGCACGATGGTGGAAAGCTTGTAAGAATAAAACGGATGCTTCATGCCAACATGCGACACAACACCGCATGTGCCGACGAGCTTGCGCGCCTGCGTATCTTCCAGAACAAAGAGAAACGCTTCATCTTTTTTTACTTCGAGGCTCTGATAAACACTGGCAACAGAACGCGTGATTTTTTTCTCGAGCACCTTGCCATCCGGCGGCAGCGAGGTCATGCCGATGCCCGCTTCCTGCGCCAGAGCGAGGATTTCCTTGTGGTCGCCCTGCGTGACGGGACGAACGATCATCATGCGTTTTTGCCTGCTTGACGCACGAAATCCGCAATCGCATCAGAGACGCGGCGGATACCCTCTTTCATCTCCTTGTCGCTGATGGTCAGCGGCGGCAGAAAACGCAGCACATTGGGCCCGGCCTGAAGTATCAGCACGCCATGCTTTCTCGCAATTTCGCCAATCTCAGACGCTTTGCCGGCAAATTGCGGATGGAGCTCAGCGCCAATCATCAGCCCGCGGCCACGAATTTCTTTAAACAAAAGCCCCTGATGCTGACCATTGATTTTATCCAGCGCGCCCATCAGCTGCTTGCCGCGCAGCGCGACATTGTTTGCCAGCGGCTTGCTTTGCAGTTTTTTAAGCACCACAGAGGCGACAGCTGCCGCCAGCGGGTTGCCCCCGAACGTGGAGCCATGCGAGCCAAACTGGAAGGTATTTTCCGCGCGCTCGCCAATCAGCATCGCGCCAATCGGGATACCGCCGCCCAGCGCCTTGGCCAGCGTCACCACATCGGGCTTCACGCCTTTTTCGGCAAAATGGGAAAAGAGATGGCCGGTGCGCATCATGCCGCACTGCACCTGATCGAGCACCAAGAGCGCATCATGCTTGTGGCAAAGATCCTGCACATGTTTTAAAAAGCCGGGCGCTACCGGCGTGATGCCCCCCTCGCCCTGCACGACCTCCGTCATCACCGCGCAGGTATTTTCATTCACCATATTGGCGATGGCTTCAAAATCATTAAACGGGCAATATTTAAAGCCCGGCGGCAGCGGCTCAAAACCGGCATGGTATTTGGGCTGGGCGGTGGCCGTGACCGCCGCCAGCGTGCGCCCATGAAATGAACCGCTGAAGGTGATGATCTCGCGCTGCGATTCGCTCTTTCCTTTATCGGCGGCATATTTGCGCACCAGCTTAATCGCCGCTTCGTTCGCCTCAGTGCCGGAATTGGTGAGAAAAGCGCGCCGCGCAAATTTTGAAGATTTCACCAGCGCTTCAGCAAGCAGAATCGGCGGCTCGGTGAAGAAAATATTGCTGGTATGCCAGATTTTCTTGGCCTGCCCAGTCAGCGCCGCGACCAGCTCATCGCTTTTGTGGCCAAGGCTGGTGACCGCAATACCCGCACCGAGATCGACATAGTCATTGCCATCCGTGTCCCATACCATCGCCCCGCGGCCATGACTCACAATCATCTCGCGCGGCTTGTAAGCATGGGTGTAGTATTTGCGGCCTTTGGCGATCAGCGCCTTGGTGGCGGCCGAGGGTTTTTTGTGGCTGGAAGTGGTTTTTTTCATGATGTTATCCGAAAGGTAGGGTTGTATCGTCATCGCCCGAATCGCAAAGCGATTCTAGGGCGATCCAGCTGGATTCCCCTAGAATGTTGCTGAAGCAACATTCGGGGAATGACGGATTTATTATTTGTCATCGAACAATGCTCGATAGGTTTAGGTGTCTAGAATATCGCATAACCACCATAAAAACAAAGGTTTTATTTGTTTTTTTATGCAAATATGACCGCGCTGTCATAATCCCTTTACTGAAGCTTAACCGCTGTCATGGAAACTTCATGTGAAATTAGCGTCTAAGTGGTGATATACTGTTATCAGTGAAATTAATGTGGGCAGGTTAATAATGTTTCCGAATGATGAGCAGCGCCAAGAATCTTCTGGTTTCTTTGGGACAATTGGCAGTTTTTTATGGAGCGCTGTCAAATTTGTTGCTGCCGCAGCGATGGTTCTCGCAGGCGTTGCCTTCTTCAGCAAATCCGGGGCGGATTGGATTGATCGCCAGACAGGGACAGGCATTGGCACCACACTGAATAATGCTAAAGATAAATCGTGGGATTGGGTCAAATCAACACTCGGGATTAAGCCGCCAGAGCCTCCCGCCTCTGCCAGAACAGACGATATATCCCAAGATCGCGCTAAAGCCGTGGCAATAGGTGCGGCTGTACCCACGGGATTGGCAGCAGTTCGATCAACTCCTGCCGTTATAGTCGCAGGAGCAGATGCCACGAAACTGGGCGCCCAAAAGATTGCCGGACTCATTCCCGAAGGAAGCGGAGCTATTTTTTCTCCCGTGACGCAGGCTGCCAGAGATGTTGCAAGGCTGATCAATCCGTTCAAACCCATCAGTGATGCGGCAGTATCCGCCACTACAGCAGCATCTGTTGTTAATACAGCTCAAGCAGCTGGAGATGTTGCTGCGGCAACCCGCATTTCTCCGGGGCTTGCACAAGCCGTGGCTCAAACGGCCAGCGCCGCTGGAAAAGCAGCTACTAGTACCACAACCATCGCGGAGATTGGGGCTAACCTTGCAGCAAAAGCTGCACCTGCCTTCAAGGTCGCCGGACGTGCCGCCGGCCCTGTCGGCGCTGCTGTGGGGGTTGCCACAGACGGATACCATACTTACAAGCTGGCAGGTGAAGGTAAAACCGGCAGTGCTATTGCACAAGGTGTCGGTACGGGTATTGAAACGGTGGGGTTTTTTACTGGTCCGATTGGTATTGCTGTTGGCTCAGTGGGTAAAGAGATTATTGGAACCGCAGATAACCTTATCACTGATAATCGCAACGTTACCCGAAGCGCAATTGGCGGAGCACTTGATATGATACCGGGGGTTACGGCAGCGCAAGAGGCTGTTTCGGTTGGAATGGTTCGTGCGGTTCAAGCCCCGGCTGATGCGTGGAATTATGTCACTGGTAATACAGACGATGCTCTCATGAAGGAGGGAATGGCAAAACGCACAGCAGAGCGCGTGAGTCAGCTATCGTCTACTGCTCGTGAAAAGTTTGACAAGGTAAAAGCAGCAATGATCAGCACCCCCGAACTTAGCAATAAGCCAGGGTTTGATCCGGATTTTGCTGCGCTGATTGCTGTCACCACAGACAATATCCCAGCGGATATCGCCCAAAAAATTGAAACCCCTAGCCATGGGCTATCTGCTAGTGCACGCACAAATACTTCACCACGCGAGAAATCTTAATTTCAAATACATTTAAAACCCGGCTAAAGCCGGGTTTTTGTTTCGCGTCATCCCGGCGAAGGCCGGGATCCAGTCCTTGTTTATAAAAACCTTTGCGCCGCAGACGCGGCGCTGCTGGATTCCTGCTTCCTGGCTTCGCCGTTGGCATCATTCCATTTTCGAGAATTGACAAAGGCTACGCCAAGGCGAGTCGCAGGAATGACAAATTTACTCAAACAGCTTCGCGTCCTTGCGCTTGGCGTGATATTTCTCACTTCCCCTCTCCCCTTGAGGGAGAGGGCTGAATTTATTAGGCTTACGTAAGCAAGTCTTAGAAATTCAGGGTGAGGGGTAACAGTTTCTGCCATACCCCTCTCCTCGGTTTGCCTAATAACTTACTCGCGTAAGTTAAAGGCAAACCGTCCTCCCCCTCAAGGGGGGAGGAGTTACTCAAATAGCTTCGCGTATTTGCGCTTTGCGCGTTTTTTCCAATGGCCGGTGTGGTAAGCATCCGAGGCGATGAGCGGCAGCACGCTGGTTGCTTCCGCAAAC
>CANHDY010000084.1 GCA_947459535.1 Rickettsiales bacterium
GGCGGCGGCGGCGGTGGTGGAGGTGGTGGTGGCGGGGCATCCGCAATTCTTGCAACCGCAGGTGGCGGTGGCGCTGGTACGGCGGCAGGTCCACCACCAATTTCAACCGGCGCGGCTACATTAGCAATGGGGGGTGGAGTATTCGGGGTTGATGAATCACCAAACAGACTATAAATCGCATAAACTGCAACTGCGACAATAACGAGAAGAATAACAATCATCTTACCTGGACCAGAGCCTGAGCTCGGGCCTTTACGATCCATCGCAAGGCCGTTATCTTCCTCATCATCCATCAGGTAGTCGTCATTGGCCCTGTCGCTCTCCATGGTAGGCGGAAGGTCGTTATCGGTCGGTGGGATGGGTGGTTGATCGTTATTATTCACCATAAATCATCTATTTAGGATTAAGAGTTTCATTGTAAACCGTAATAGAGCCACCAGCCTCACGCAAAATAAACTGGCTGCCTGTTTCATTGATCACAAGATCATTACCCTGAACATAGCTTGTCAGTTCACGTTCGGGCTTTCCGGCTTCTACCGCAAACACTCGCGGCGCGGGGTTGCTGAGCGAACGATAATGAAAAAAGGTCGACTGGCCATCATCAAACACTTTGAGCGGGGCAAGTTCATCCGGACCGGTATAAGTGTACTTATAATTACTGGTTCCTGACGCTATTGCAGCAGGTCGGGAAGTGAATGTGCTGTCGGGGGTAAAGCCTGCGGGAGCGGGGGGGGAGAACTCTGGCGGAGATTCTTTTTTCTTTGCATCCGGATAGGTGAAGCTGACCACATACAAAGGCTTTTCTTTACTATCCGCGGGCAGGGATTTCAGATCAAACTGATACGATCTGCGATTGGTGATGATGGTCATGTTGGTGATGACATCGTCATCCATAGGACGAATAAACAGCCTCTGGCCTGATGGAATAATCTGCCACAAGCTTCGGTCGCCCATGGAAATCGTTTCTATCTGCTCATCGCGTGCGAAAACCAGGCTGGTCTGATAGCCATATTTGGTGATGATGGTATACACATCGGATGCATCATAAGGCAATGATACGATGCGCTCATCAGATGCAACAGAAAACAAGCCTTCCTCTGCTCGCGCAGGCAGTGCTATGGCAGATGAAAGAAGCAGAATCAGAAGTGCATGAGAGTTTTTCATCGCTGCTGTATTTCCTCGTCAGTACGGTAGGAGGTGACACGGAACCCAAGTGGGTTAAGATAGCGCTCTTCCATCGTTAGAGCCATTTTAACATACTGAAACTCGAGCGTGACAATCCTGAAGAAATTAAACACGCCGCTTTCATTTTTTTCTTCGATCAGTACACGCACCTGAATGGTGGATGGGTTCAGGTAGGTAAACGATCTGAACTTGACAGTGCGTACACCGGTGGCGCCGAGGCGGGCAGCGTTGCTGGCTGGGTTGTTCGGGCTCTGTTGAGCAATAAATTCGGGGTATACCCTACCACTTTCCGACATGACGCGCACCGTCTCATAGTTTCTGGCGAGGTCGGCGGTGCTATAGGTTTCGCGGGCGCGTATGTATTGAACTATGTAAAAATTATTCACTGCTTCATTGGCGGTGAGCTCGGTAGCTGTCAGCGGATCGACGGTTTGAACGATGCCGGTTTTCTGATCCACTTGAATCACAAACGGCTCAACAGTTTTAAGTGGTGTGAGAGTTGAAATCACATAAACCGTTGCCAGAGTGGAAAGTAGAGATAAAAAAGTAATCAGCACCAGCAATTTGCGCTGCACAAGCACATACTGGTATCTGTCTTTGTACCAGTTTTTCGTTTCAGATTGATCCTGCGTGCTTTTAGACATCGGAAATCGCACGAGAAATGATTTGATTGATAAACATGAAGCATCCTAAGCGATTGTTTGGACTATAGGTAGTATTCATGAATAAAGTATTAAACAAGCTCATGCAGCCTCTAACTTCCCGGGGTGTTGCGTGTGGTTGTCATGGCGCCAGTATTACTGAGGATATTGCGAATGGCGCTGCCTGCAATACTGGATGCACTTCCCGTGCTGCCGGAGCCTTCCCGTGTGCGAGAGGATCCCGGCACTAACCTGCCCATGCCAAGACCACCAAAGCCCTGGCCCAGTTTCGGCACATATTGCGGACCGGCCAATTGTTGGGCAATCATCGGGGCCTGCCGCAGTAATGCATCAAACGCATAAGCGACCAGCGACAGCAAAATCAGGTGATAAATCACATAATAGGCAAGTCGTGCCAGTTTGTTCTGCGGCGCTGTCACTCCGTTGGTAATGACCAGCTCATTGCCGCTGGTACAGTTAGGGTCGCGCTGGCAGTTTTGATGCGCCCGCGCCGGTGCAATGTTGGTGAGCTTGATTAACTTGTTCTGGTTAGCCAGCGCCCTTGGGGTAAAATTACCTCGTCCCGGATTTTCCGTGATTAATTCATCAGTTGTGAAGGTGGGGTCGGCGCAACGCACGTTAGGGCCAATCAAGGGGGCGCTGGCGGTGGGAGCGGTCTGAACTTCAATCACATACGGGCACACACCAAAAGATTTAACGTAGCTGTTGACATTACCTGTTCTGGAAATCGTGTATTCCGGAAAAATGACATTAGCGAGCTGGTTAAAGAAGCCGATAAACTGGAACATCACGATCAGCCACATGGCAATCACCGCAAAGACGACCATCACCTGCAGGGAAAATGAAATCATGAACTTAAGCCAGGTCTCAAAGAACTGCTGTGTGGCTTTAAATAGCATCAGACAGAAGAAAATCGGGCTCATGGCGATCAGCAGCGCAAGGGCAGTAATGCACAGCAGAAAAGAGATGAGCCCACGCGCCAGAATCATGAAAGTAGAAACCAGCCAATAAACGCCAATCATCAGAATTGGCCAGTAAATGGCTCCGACAATAACGAAGAAAATAAGCAGCTTCTGGTTATCGGCAATGATGCTGCCAGTCATCACATCATAAATGAGCTGGTCGAAGTATACATACACAGGCGCCGTTGCTGAAATATTGCTGGTTGCGCTGCCAGCGGGCATGTTCATTATGCTCCAGATGGGCGTGGGGTCGTTGGGGTTGGTGACAGAACCCAGCGTCCACCAGATGCTCTGGTTAGCAAAATCCACAAAGAAAAGAAACAGCATGTTGACGCCATAGCTGTAGTTGCTGACAAAAAGCCACACCAGCGCAACCTTCATCAGCCTGACAAACACCTCTTTGGTGGTAATCTGCACCACGCCAGAAAGTATCTGCACCCCAAAAATTCCAAGGTAGATAGCAATCGCAAGCGCGGCATATTTCTGCATGTGATATTGCATGCCACAATACACCCTGCCCATCACCTGGTTCAGAATCTCGACGTAAGAACAGATGATGCGGCTGAAGATTCTTGGATTACCGCCACTGGTCGGGTTGACCTCACTACAGAAGCTGGTTTCGCCATTTCTTCGGTCGGGCGAAGTGTTAAGTAACTGCGTTCCGCTCATCACTTGATCGTTATTGCAGCGTAGTAGCTCATAGGGAAGGTTTTGTGCAAGGGCAGGGGCGGCGAAACTCAGCAGGCTGGCAAGAAAGCACAGAATGAGGAGTCGAATGCCCGGTGCCATGGATTACCCTTTGACCGTGGCAGCGTAAGCACCACCTGCGGCAATGAGATTCTTGATGTCATTAGCGAAAATGGCGCGCACATCGTCCATATTCTCAAGGCTCAGCGTTAGATTCACGCTATCGTGGCCCTGCTTGAGCATAAAGTGACCTTTTTCTCGCTTCATACGCGCCAGCGATGCGCTGTCGGTTGCCGTAAGGCCTGTATTCGTGGTGGAGTAGTCCTGCTGAATTTCGTCAGGCAGATAGATTCGGGTGGCCGCTGATTCGATCAGGGTCTTAAGCGTGTGGCTTTCGCGGTATTGATCGGGGTTGGTGATGCTTGCGAGCAAAATGGTATTATGCTGAGTCAGCATTTCCAGCAGGCTCTCAAGGCGCGGTGCAAAGAAGGGGTTTTCAAAGAAGTTGATAGCGTCGTGCACCACGAGAATGGTTGGTCTGCCATCGAGCTGGCTGATCGCACGGTGGAGTAGATACGCCAGAACCGGCACCTGTTGCTCCGGGCTAGCTGTTGGGTCGTCCATATTGAAGCCGGTGATGGTTGGGTGCCATTCACTATCCTGTCGCCCGAACTGACAGGTCGGTACTTGACGAAGCGCATTTGAAATATGGCGTGCAAGCGCTGGATGTTCTGGCTCGAGCAGCCGGACAAATTCCTCGGGATGACGATTTGGTTCGCTCAGGGTGTATAAACGGCTGATGGTGTCGCGGCAGAGATTTCTTTCTGCTTCGTTCTGTTGAAGTTTCCCGCCGAGAAGCTCATTCAGCCATGCCAGCAGAAAAGATTGGTTGCGCGGCGCATCATCCAGTGAGAAGGGATTAAGTTTCAGTGGTTCGGCTTGATGGGCGGGATAATAGACTCCTTGCAGCTTGCTGGTTAGAAGCTGCGCAGAATTTTTGGTATCAAAAACAACGATGCGGCAGTCCCATTTGGTTGCCTCAGTCAGTAGAAAGTTTGTGAGTACACGCGCGCTACTGTCGTGAAATGAGTTGTGGTCTATAAGCAGCGTGTGACC
Organism: Rickettsiales bacterium; assembly: GCA_947459535.1. Classification (GTDB taxonomy): domain Bacteria; phylum Pseudomonadota; class Alphaproteobacteria; order Rickettsiales; family SXRF01; genus JAJTHB01. The sequence continues at coordinate 4,613 of CANHDY010000084.1, forward strand.
GCGATCATGCAGATGGAAATTGAAAAAATAAGGCGCGCCTACCTGAGTGGGAAACACAGTCAAGGCATCATGCCAGTGGTTGCCGGTGGCGTTGCCGGTTGGGAAGCGGTTGAGCCTCGCAAAGCCCGCCACATAAGATGCCGGAACAATTTCGCTTCGACGGATGAATTCAAAATTGCCAGGTAGCTGTGACCAGAAAACATCCTCAAGCAGCATATCCTCGCGTATGGTGGTAATACCAACATCGCCAAACATTTTTTGCAGCCTGATGATTTCGTCATCAAGCTGTTTATACTCATTGGTAATCACGACAATCGAACTCTGCTCTTTGACATAGTCCGTATTGCTGGCGCTTTTGCTCGGTGTTGCTACATCAATACCGGTGGCTTTGAGCGAATACTGGTCGCCGCTGAATTCAAAGAGTTCACGTTGAGGCTTGAAATATTTTGCCGCCTCTTTGGCGGGTATGAAATTCCAGGACTGAGATACGATCATTTCCACAGAGGCCTGCAAAACGATATCAAGAATCTCAGGCGATGTTTCGTGGTAGTGTTTGATGGTCAGAACCGATGCATAGCGCTTGTGCCCATCACTAGAGCGGCTTTCCATCGCGTTATAACCAAAAGTGAGCGCACTCTGATTGATGTACTGCGCAATATCCATATCGGCAAGCGGACACGGCCTATGCTCAAGATTCACCAGGTGATTCAGAAACTCAATCGGTTCAGAGAAATAAACGGGCTGGTTGACACCCGGTGTGGCCTCCGGATCAATACGTTCATCAATCCCAAGAATACGGGCGTTGTACTGGGCATTAATACTGGCAAGAATACGCTCAGTTGTTTCGCTCAGGTGTTTATGCACCAGCTCAAGCTGGTGGTTGCGAAAAGCACGGTTGGCAGAAGGAAGTACTACCTGCTGCAAATGTTTGGCGTCGAAGAGGTCGCTGGGATAGCCTTCGTGTAGCACGGTCAGATACACTTCGTTGAAGTAGGCATAATCCTGATGGTGCTTTTTTTTCCATCCTTCATGAACATAGCGGGCAAATGGAAGCTGGTGATGCGCCTCAAAATGGATCGGCCTGCGACGACGTATCGTATGAATCCAGAATGAGAAACGATCGGTTTTGACACTGGATCTGATGGCATTTCTCACAACGCTGCGAAGGCTTTGTCCGGTGTTGGCGCCGCCTTCATAATTAAGCCCCTGCAGATTTTTAGTAATCTGGATAATCTGCAGTAGCTCGCCATTTTTAGTGGCAATGGTGCGCCGGTCGTAGTGATGAAAATAAGGAATGAAATTCGTGTGAGATGGTGCTTCTTTGCGGCTGCTTTCGCCGAAAACCGCAGGGTTTTGTTGTTTCTTTAAAAATGAAAGCATGCGCGCGTGTCCCGTAAAAGCTGCATTCATCCTATGCGGCGCGGTTTAATAAAGAATAAATGCCGCCAAACACAGGTGAATACTGCCCAAGTATAGCAAAGAAATGTGACAGTTTCTTGACGGGCTAACCACAGAAGTTTGTTGAACTGCAGCCCAGCAGCATCGCTGTAATGGTTTCGGCATTGAAAATCACCGCAATACCCACCCCCACCGTGATCGCCATGCCCCAGCTCACTTTGCCAAGCAGCGCGCCAACCCCAAGCGTAATCACAGCAAGCGTCGCCAGCCCGCGACCCATATTGCCATACATGAAATCCACCACACGGCACAGAACGTCACCCATAGGCGTTTGTGCTGCATTGTTTGGACAAGCCGCATAGACGCAGGCAATCAGCAGAAAATAAACGATTACGCTGAAAAGAATCACGCGATTAAGACGATCAATATCATCACTACAAGGCCATGAGGCAGTGATCGTGCGTGCCGCTTTCCTGTGCATAAGAGTCCTTTATCGCCAATTTCAAATAAATGAATTACACCATCAATCTAACACAAGATTGTGACAGTTTTTTGACAATCCTGCTGAAAAATCAACTTTTTTGCATAATAATGCACAATCATAAAGAATACATTGATAATAAGCTGTTTTTGCTTCAAATAATGGCTGGAAACTAAAGGCTGTAATCCTTTAGTAATTTTATCAGCGCCCATATTACGGAGTGTCGTCATGAGTCAAGTTGAGCAGCGTCTGGCCCAGATGGGCATCACCCTTGCGCCATCAGCGGCGCCGGTAGCGAATTATGTGCATTACGTCATCACCGGCCATCAGATTTTTGTGTCTGGTCAGCTCCCGATGAAAGATGGCAAACCGCTGGCCAGCGGGCAGGTGGGCACGCACTGCACCATCGAAGAGGCGCAGGCAGCGGCGCGCCAATGCGGCATTAACATGCTGGCGCACCTGAAAGAAGCTTGCGGCGGCAATCTGGATCGCATCAAGCGCTGCGTGAAGCTGGGAGTATTTGTCAATTCTGGCGCCACCTTTACTGACCATCCCAAAGTCGCTAATGGCGTGTCTGATTTTATTGTTGAGGTGTTCGGCGATGCCGGCAAGCACACCCGCGCTGCGGTGGGTGTCAGCCAGCTGCCGTTTAACGTCGCTGTCGAGGTCGATGGTATTTTTGAAATTTAAATTTGCTTGTACGTCATCCACTGCATGACAATCAGATGCAGAACATACAGATGCGCTGTATAGCGTGCCGCCAGCTGCGCCGGCAATTCAAGCCATGGGGCAAGGCGAACCGGCTGAAGCATTGTTTTGCTACTCAGGCAAATAGCTAGCATCGCAAGGCACAGCCCGCCCACCATGACCGCTATCCCCTCAATTGAAAAATCAAACAGGCTTGCCTGAACCGCACCATAAGAGGCCACGGCCAGTATGCCAATCATCCAGAGCTCGTGGGATGGGTAATGCTCGCGCCTGCGCATCATGTAGCCGAGCAGGGCAAAAGGAAAGACAAGGCTACCATACATCACCACAAACATCGTCGGCAGCATCAGCAGCATGCTGATTAGGTACCACTCCAGTGGCCGCTTAATAATTTTGCCCTGCCGCTCCTGCCAGTTTAGCGCTGCGCGACATAGCAGTATTGTAAACAGAATATTAAGCTCATTCGGGGTCATGAGCAGTATAAAATCAGAGATTGTCAGCAGCACCGCCAGCCAAAATAACTCACGCTGAAAACGGTAATGTGGCGCGTAGCCGACCAGAAACAGAAACACCATCGGTGCGCTTCGTCCGATCGCTCTGAGCCATTCGATGTCTGTCAAGAAAAAATGCCCGATATGGTCAAGCAACATCAGGCCGAGCGCGAATAGTTTCAAGGCGTCCCAGCGGTTGAAAGAGCGCTGCGTGTTAAGCCGCTTTTCTGTCCAGCGCCACATCAAACGTTGCTTCGGTTCTTTGCTTGATTTCGTCAAGGCTCACATTCGGTGCGGCTTCAATCAGGCGAAGGCTTCCCGCATCAATGCTAAAGACACCCAGCTCAGTAATCACCATATGCACCACGCGCTTGCCAGTCAGCGGCAGGGTGCACTGCTTCACCAGCTTGGCACTGCCATCCTTGGCGTTATGTTCCATCAGCACCACCACGCGCTTGACCCCGGCGACCAGATCCATCGCGCCGCCCATGCCCTTGACCATTTTGCCCGGCACCATCCAGTTAGCGAGATCGCCGGATTCGGATACCTGCAGCGCGCCGAGAATGGAAAGGTCGATATGCCCGCCGCGAATCATCGCAAAAGAGGTGGCGGAGTCAAAAAAGCTGCTATCGGGCAGCTGGGTGATCGTCTGCTTGCCGGCATTGATCAGATCGGGGTCGATCTTATCCGGTGTCGGGAAGGGGCCCATACCCAGCATGCCGTTTTCGCTCTGAAGGGTGACATGCATGCCAGCAGGAATATGGTTGGCGACCTGTGTCGGCATGCCGATACCGAGATTCACATAAAACCCGTCGCTTAGTTCGCGCGCGGCGCGCACACACATCTCATCTTTGCTCCAGGTCATGCTACGCTGCCTCCCGAACGGTCTTGAATTCAATACGCTTTTCAAACTTCGCGCCCTTAAAGAGCCGCTGCACAAAAATGCCCGGCGTGTGGATGGTGTCGGCGTCCAGCTGCCCGGCTTCGACAATCTCTTCCACCTCAGCCACCGTCACCTTGCCGGCCATCGCCATCATCGGATTAAA
>CANHDY010000085.1 GCA_947459535.1 Rickettsiales bacterium
CAATCCGTCAAAAATTGGGCTGATTGAGCGCCACGGCATTGCGGTGAAAGAGCGCGTGCCGCTGGTGGCGGCGTCAGGCGCGCATAATCACAGCTATATTGAAGCGAAAAGCAAAAAAGCAGGGCATTTGTTTTAGGCCGGGTGGCCTAGCGGCGTTTTTCCAGAATATTGAGCAGCTGTTTTTTATCGTCCACCGGTGCGGCCGGGGTGTCTGACCACGCGCAGGCGTCTTTTTTCCATAGCCCGCCAGAAGCGTCAAAATCCACTTCTTTCCACTTGCTGTGGCCTTTATTTTTCAGCTCTGGCAGTTTCTCGCGGAGTGCGGCGACAAATGCACCCAGCTGCTTGCAGCGATCCTTGCTTGCCGAGACATCAAAACTTACCAGCACCGCCTGCACCGCCACAGTCGGCACCGGCGAGGAGAGAAAACTGTAATCTTGCGGCGTGATGGTCGCCGGACGATATTCCTCAAGCAGCCGCGCACTATCCAGCGGCAGGAAATGCACCTGACTAAGCAGACCTGTAAATTTCTGATTCTGCGAATTCGTCAGATTCTCAAGATTCTTAAACAGGCGAACTGGTTTTCCACCGACAAAGACCACCGCATCCAGCTCACCCTTAAGCACCGCCACCACGGCCTCGGCGGGCGGCATTTTTTTCATTTCCGCCGGCTCCACTTCGCTCAGCGCAAAGAGATTGATGGCGGTGAGCATGTTGCCGCTGGCCTCCTCGCCAATCGCGACACGCTTACCTTGGAGCCCCTGCCAGTTTTCGATCGAGCGGCGTGCCAGCACATGCACCTCTTCCTCATGCAGCGGCAGCACCATGCGCAGGCGAGCTGCCATGCGCAGCGATTCTGGCGTTTGCGAACGCGACAAAAACCCTAGCACATCCGACTGCATCATGCCGAGCATAGCGCTTTGCGCTTCGCTCATGCGTTTGATGTTGTCGATCGAGCCTTCGGATTCCCTGATACTGATCTCCATGCCATCGCCGGCCAGCACTTTGGCAATATCCTGCCCAATCGCATAATACGTGCCGGTTTTAGGGCCGGTGACCATCGTCAGGGGCTCTGCCGCCTGCGCCTGTAGCGGCAGGAACACAACAAGAAACAGCACAAGCCAGTGCGGCAAGTGGGCTACCTTTGGAAGAAAAAGTTAATACCGATTGACAATGGAGAGTAGTTCCTTGCCGTCTTCCTTGTCAAGGTTAGTGACAGTCTGCACCTCAGCGCTGCCTTTGCTGTATACGGGAATTCTTGCCATCTGCCCGATAATCGCCTGATTATCCCCCTGAATGACAATGGTATCTGCTGTTTTTGCCACGACCGCCTGTTGCGATTGTGGCTGCTCGACACGCTGTGCCGGCTCAATCGCGGTTTTCATTTCGGTCATCTCGGCCACCGGGTCCGGGCCACCAGCGCGCAGCGAAGAAAGAAGCCAAAGCCCCAGCGCCACCCCCAGTAGTAACCCGAGAACGGGTCTCTGCTGGCCGGATGCAACGCGAATCGGCGGGCGGTGCACCTTGGGCCGGGAATGTGGCAGGGTCATGATAGCTTGGCCGGTCATCATGCTAGGGATAGTAGCCAGCTTCTATGTCTTACGCAACATGATGATGAAAAAAATCTACCTTCTGTGCTTCTTTTGATGCTGGGCGTTGCGAAATTGCACAGGATACTTTAGAGAAGCCTTCATGTCTTCTTCCCTTGATACGCTGGAAAGCGCACTGCACGCCGCGAAACGCTACGGCGCGACCGCCTGCGACGCAGTGCTGTTTGAAAGCATCGATATCAGCCATTCATGCCGCCTCGGAAAACCCGAGGGTCTCGAGCGCTCAGAAAGCAAGGCGCTGGGGCTTCGCGCGTTTGTCGGCGCGCAGCAGGCGATTGTCTCCACCACGGATTTGTCGCAGGCCGCACTAAGCGAAGCGGCCGAGCGCGCCGTGGCGATGGCGCGGCTTACGCCGGCGGATCCGGATGCGCGCCTGGCTGAACCAGCACTTTACCCTAAAACCATTCCTGAGCTCGACCTTTATGACGCGGATGAGCCTGCCGCCAGCTGGTTTCAGGAAAACTGCCGTAAAGCCGAAGAGGCGGCACTTGCCACCCCGGGCATCATGAATTCTGAAGGCGCGGAGGCGCATTACAATGCCAGCCGCATCAGCCTTGCGATTGCTGGCAGTGGCGGCGTGGATTTTGCGCAGAGCTACCCTTCGAGCCACTTCTCGCTTTCGGTTTCGGTGCTGGCAGGCAGCGGCACACAGATGGAACGTGACTATGATTATTCCAGCGTGCGCTGGCAGCAGGATCTTGCCGCCCCTGAAACCATTGGCTGCGAGGCAGCGCGGCGCGCGCTGGCGCGCCTGAATCCGCGCAAAATATCAACATGTGAGGTGCCGGTGGTGTTTGACCCGCGTGTGGGCAAACAGCTGGTAGGTATCATCGCCGGGGCGGCTTCGGGCGCTTCGGTTGCGCGCGGCGCAAGTTTTCTGAAAGACAGCCTTGGCAAAACCATCGCAAGCAAAGAGCTTCGCATCACCGACGAGCCGCACCGCCGGCGCGGGCTTGGCTCGCGGCCTTTTGATGGCGAGGGCGTGGCAGGCAAAACACTCTCGCTGGTGGAAGATGGTGTGCTGAAAAGCTGGCTGCTGGATGTCAGGAGCGCCAGCAAGCTGGGCATGACCACCACCGGCCACGCTTCGCGCGGGGTGGCGGCAGCACCCTCCCCTTCCTCCACCAATCTCTATATGGAAAGCGGAACTGCTTCGCCTGCGGAATTAATAGCCGATGTTCAAAGCGGCTTTTATGTGACGGAAACCTTCGGCATGGGCGTGAATATGGTCACCGGTGATTACAGCCAGGGCGCCGCCGGGTTTTGGATTGAAAAGGGCGAGATTGCCTATCCCGTTTCGGAAATTACCATTGCCGGACGGCTGCAGGATATGCTGATAAACCTCACGCCTGCCAGCGATCTGGTATTTCGCTATGCCACCAATGCGCCGACCTTTGTTATTTCCCGCATGACGGTAGCCGGCGCATGACCAGCCCTGCCAAAAGTTCGGTGCTTATTCGCCGCCTGCTTCGCGAGCACATCAAGCCTTACCGCGCGAAAGTTGCGTTTGCGATGCTGTGCATGCTGGTGGTGGCGCTGGCCACCGCCACCAATGCCTGGATGATGCAGCCGGCGCTGGATCAGATTTTCATTGCCAGAAACCGCGACATGCTGCTCATCATTCCGCTTGCGGTCTTTTGCGTCGGGCTGATCGGCGCGACGGCGAATTACGGCAATCTGGTCACCATGCGTTTTGTTGGGCAGCGGCTGGTGGCCGATATTCAGACGCGGCTTTTTTCCCACCTGATGCGCGCTGATTTAAGCCTCTTTCATCACGAATCCGCCGGGCGGCTCATTTCCCGCTTCACCAACGACATTAATATGATGCGCAGCGCCTTTACCACCGCGCTCACCTCACTGGTGAAAGAAAGCGTGTGCCTGGTGTTTCTTGTGGGGGTGATGATCTATCAGAATGCTATCCTTGCGCTGGTCGCGATGCCGATTTTCCTGATTGCGGTGCTGCCCCTCATCAAGCTTGGCAAATCGCTGCGCAAGATTTCTGATAAAACACAAAGCGAGCTGGGCGAATTCACCGCCACGCTGGAAGAAATTTTCTCCGGTGTGCGCACCGTGAAATCTTATAACCGTGAAACGTTTGAAATCCAGCGCGCGGGCGGCATTATTGAATCGCTGTTTAAACTTTATTATAAGGCAGCGAGGCGCGGTGCTTTTTCCACACCAATGATGGAAATGATCAGCGGCGCATCGATTGCGCTCGTTATCTGGTATGGCGGGTGGCAGGTGATGGATGGGGTGATTACGCCCGGCGCATTTTTTTCATTCATTGCCGCATTCCTGATGGCGTACCGGCCGGTGCGCGCCATGACTGGCCTGAATGCCGTGATGCAGGAAGGCCTCGCTGCCGCCAGTCGCTTATTTGCGGTGCTTGACACCCCGCCTGCCATCACCGATGCCAGCGATGCAAAGCCGCTGGCGATTCGCGGCGGTGAGGTTCGCTTTGAGCATGTGTCTTTCACCTATAGCGGCGGCCACGGCGTGCATGAGATTAACCTTACCGTGCCTGCCGGCAAGATGGTGGCGCTGGTGGGGCTTTCCGGCGGCGGCAAATCGACACTCGCCAGCCTGCTGCTGCGTTTTTATGATGTGGAGGCCGGGCGCATCACCATCGACGGGCAGGATATCCGCAGTGTCACGCTGCACAGCCTGCGCGAGGCAATCGCGCTGGTGCCGCAGGAATCCATGCTGTTTGACGACACCGTGCGTGCCAACATCGCTTACGGGCGCGAAGGTGCCAGTGAAGAAGATATTGTGAGCGCAGCAAAACACGCCGCCGCGCATGAGTTCATCACCAGCTTGCCGCAAGGCTATGACACGATGATCGGCGCGCATGGTGTGCGGCTTTCCGGCGGCCAGCGCCAGCGGCTCGCCATTGCGCGGGCGATGCTTAAGAATGCGCCCATCCTGCTGCTCGATGAAGCGACCTCATCGCTGGATAATGAATCCGAGCGCGTCATTCAGCAGGCGCTGGATGGCCTGATGAAAGGCCGCACCACGTTGGTCATTGCACACCGCTTATCAACCATCGTCAGCGCTGATCTGATTTATGTGATGGAGCATGGCCGCATTCTGGAATATGGCAGCCATCATGAGCTGCATTCCAAACAAGGTAAATACTATCAGCTCTACGGCGAGGAACCTAAAGCCCTCCCCCTAAAAGGGGGAGGGTTGGGTGGGGGTCATGGAAACAACCTGTTGGAGGGTGCGTCTCATACAGTACTAACGCAAGACCCCCTCCTTGATCCTCCCCCTTTCAGGGAGAGGAAATAGGGTATTTATGCGCCTTGATAAACGCCTTGTCAAACACCCGGTCACGCAGGCTTTTCTTGCGTGGTTGTTTGCTGCTTATATTCGTTTCGTATACGCCACAAGCCGCAAGCAATTCATCTATGATAACCTCGCAGCGCCCTACCTGCGCGGCGAGAGAAACGCGATTTTTGCCTTCTGGCATGGCCGCATGATGCTGTGCCCGACCATCTGCCCGCCGGGACGCGCCATGCATGTGCTCATCTCCGAACACCGCGATGGCAAGCTCATCTCCTCAGTCATCAAGCATTTCGGGCAGGACACGATTGTCGGCTCTTCCAGCAGGGGCGGGTTTGAGGCGGTTAAAGTCATCCTGCGGGCGATCAAGGCCGGCGATAATATTTCCATCACGCCGGATGGCCCGCGCGGCCCCTTTCAGCAGGCGGCGATGGGGGTCGTGACCATTGCCCGGCTTTCCAAAAAACCGGTACTGCCAGTCACCTTTTATTCCGACCACGCCAAGCGGCTTGGCAGTTGGGATCGCTTCATGCTGGCACTGCCGTTTGGCCGCATTGCCTTTTGCGTGGGCGCGCCGATCATGATAGACAGTGATGACGATGAAGCCTCGCGCCTACGTGTCGAACGCGCGATGAACGAACTGGTTCAGCAGGCAGATCAGACATTTCCCTCTCCCCGCGGGGGAGAGGGCTAGGGTGAGGGGCAAACCATGTCTCTTTTGATGTATCGGATCGCAACGGATCTTGCCCAGCCGCTGCTTTTTTTCTGGCTGAAACTACGTCAGTATCGCGGCAAGGAAGATGCGCAGCGCCTGCGCGAGCGCTATGGCTACGGCTCACGCCAGCGGCCGGATGGTATGCTGGTATGGATCCATGCGGCAAGCGTTGGCGAGGCGAATTCGGTGCTGCGGCTGATCCAGCTGCTCACGCAGCAGTTGCCGGCCATCCAGCTGCTGCTGACCACCGGCACGAAAAGCTCTGCCGAGCTGATGAAAAGCCGTCTTCCTGCCGGGGTGCTGCATCAATATGCCCCGCTCGATACGCCGGAGATCACCGCCCGTTTTATGCGCCACTGGAAACCGCAGGCGGTATTTTTTGTGGAATCGGAGCTGTGGCCAAACCTCATTGTGGCGGCGGATAGTTATGGCTGTTTCCTTGGCATCCTCAATGGGCGCATGTCGGCGCGTTCGTTTGCGTCATGGAACAAAAAACCGCAGATGATACGCGAGCTGATGCGCTGTTTTAATGTGGTGTTTGCCGGCAGCAAGCAGGACGGCGAGCGCTACCGTCAGCTCGGCGCAAAGCGTGTGCTTGAGCTGGGCAACCTCAAATATGACGCCCCGGAGCTTGCCTGTGACGAGGCGGAGCTTGCCAGCTTACGCGCGCAGATTGGCGCGCGGCCAGTGTGGCTGGCTGCCAGCACCCATCCGGGTGAGGAAGAAGCCGCGCTGAAAGCCCACCAGCTGCTGGCCGCCACCAGGCCGGATTTACTCACCATCATCGTCCCTCGCCATGCCCCGCGCGGCGGCGAGCTGATGGCGCAGCTGAAACCATATGCACGCTGCGCGCAGCGCTCGAGAAAAGAACCCATCACCCATCAAACTCAGATTTATCTCGCCGATACGATGGGCGAGCTCGGGCTTTTTTACCGCGCCTGTGAGCTGGTGTTCATGGGTGGATCGCTGACGCCGCATGGCGGGCAGAATCCGCTGGAGCCGGCGCGGCTTTCCTGCGCCATCCTCAGCGGGCAGCATGTGCATAATTTCGAGGGCATCTACCGCGATCTGGCGGCGCAGAAGGCCTGCCAGATGATTGGCTCCAAAGCCGAGCTTGCCGCCGCGGTGGATGGCTTGCTGCGCGACGGGGCAAAGCGCGCCGCCATGGGGCGCAGCGCCCGCTATTATGTGGAAGATCATGCCGGTAGCGCGCAGGCGCATCTTGACCGGCTGATGCCAGTCTTGGGAGTGCTCGCCGCATGAGCTTTCGCACCCCGGGTTTCTGGAGCGAGCGTGGATGGCAAGCCTATGCGCTGCTACCTTTCTCGCTGATTTACGACGCGCTGCGCCGGCTTAAAAACCACCGCGCGAAGCCTTATCGTGCAAAGGTAGCGGTATTGTGCATCGGCGGCATCACCGCGGGCGGCGCTGGTAAAACGCCGCTTGCGCTTTACATTGGCGAATGGATGAAAAGCCGCGGCAAAAAAGCCTTTTATTTAAGCCGCGGCTATGGTGGCAGGCTCACAGAAGCCACGCTCGTGGATCCCGCCAAACACTCGGCGCATGATGTTGGCGATGAACCGCTGATGCTGGCGGCAGTGCTGCCGACTATCATCGCCGCCGAGCGCCCGCGCGGCGCCGAGCTTGCCGCCTCGCTTGGCGCGGACATCATCATCATGGATGACGGGCTGCACAACCCCACCATCGCCAAGACTCGCTCCATTCTGGTCATTGATGGCAGTGTTGGCTTCGGTAATGGCTTTCTGCTTCCCGCCGGCCCCCTGCGCGCACCGCTTGGCGAAACGCTAAGCAAAGTGGATGCGGTGTTTGTGGTGAATCCCGGTCAGGATTTTTCTATGCCAGAAAACCCTAAACCTACCTTCACCGCCATCAGCCAGCCTATAGGCGTCAATGATGTGCGCGGCAAGCGCTGGGTGGCGTTCTGTGGGCTTGCTTACCCGCAGAAATTTTTCACCACGCTGCACAACCTCGGCGCACATGTGATGGCGACGCGCTGCTTCGCCGATCACCACCCTTACACGCCTGAAGAGGTGGAAGGGCTACGGCGCATGGCAAGCGCGCATGGCGCGCAGCTGATCACCACCGCGAAGGATTGGGTCAGGCTGCCAGAGGCTGAGCGGCATGGCATCACGGTGCTGCACATTCAATTATTGATTGAAAATAATGAAGATTTTAATGTCTGGCTTACGATGTTTCTCCCCCCGCCTGCGGGGGGAGCCAGAGGGGGGTGACAATACCCATACTCTCTAATAACGTCTTACTCTTTCACCCCCTCCTTACCTCCCCCGCAAGCGGGGGAGGAAAAGATTTCTGATTATGAGCGCTAAACATTTCCTTGAAGCTTTACTGCTTAAAATCTTATTCAGCGGCTTTCGCGGCATGTCGCTCGATATGGCCTCCTTCACCGGCGGTACGCTGGCGCGCGCCATTGGCCCATTCTTACCCGCGCATCAGACCGCTAAGAAAAACTTAAAGCTCGCCTATCCCAACCTCTCGCGAGATGAGGAATATAAGCTTCTGTCTGATATGTGGGACAATCTCGGCCGCACGGCGGCAGAGCTTCCTCACCTTCCCGGCAAACTTTTTTCGCGTGTTGACATCAGCGGGCTGGAGCACATCCCAAAGGACGGCAAGCCTGCGCTTTTTTTCTCCGCGCATCTGGGCAACTGGGAGCTGAACGCGCCGATGGCGTTTCGCCATGGCATACCGCTTTCGCTGATTTACCGCCACGCCAACAACCCGTATGTCGATGAGATGATCCGCAGCTTGCGGGCGTCGCAATGCACCGATCTATTCGCCAAAGGCCCCAAAGGCGGCGCTGGGCTGATGCGTGCGCTGCGTGCCAAGCAATCCATCGCCATGCTGATTGACCAGAAAATGAATGATGGCATCGCGCTGCCATTTTTCGGACGCGACGCCATGACCGCAACCGCCATCGCTGAGCTCGCGCTTCGTTTTGACCTGCCGATTATTCCGGCGCATATCGTGCGCACGAAAGGCGCGCACTTCAAAGGCTATGTCAGCCCGCCGCTTGTGTATGAAAAAACCGGCGATAAAGAAAAGGACGTGCGCGCCATCATGCTGGCC
>CANHDY010000086.1 GCA_947459535.1 Rickettsiales bacterium
TCACGAAAGCCGCGCCCTGGCTCCAGATCCAGCATCAGCGCAATGCTTCCCTCCTGCGGATCGACATCAATTAATGCCACTTCTTTTTTAGACATCTCGGCAATCGCCGCAGCAAGATTGATTGATATGGTCGTTGCCCCGACGCCGCCGCGTGTTCCCATCACCGCAATCACTTTAGCCGGCTGCTTGGCCTGCTCTCCTGCGGATGAAGTGTTCTGAAGCGATTTTTCCAGCGCTTTTGATAAAGACTCCTGCGTGAGTGGGCGCAGAAGGTAGCTGGAAATGCCCATTTCCATCAGTTTCACATAGAAACTATATTCATTGATAGAACCAATAATAATCACTTTAGTGCCGGGATCGCACACCTCAGCAAGCTGGTTCAGCTCCTCAAACGCGGCGTCAGGTGTTGAAGAAACCTCCACCAGCAGCAAGCGCGGCGATGGGTGGTCTTTCAAATGGGTCGTTGCCACGGCAATATTGCCCTGCATAATACAGGTTTCGGGCCAGGCCTGCTGTGCAGCAAACGTCTTGAGTGTTTCAAGATCAGCGGCATTGCTCGCAAAAGCCTGAAAAGCTGCCTGTAGTGTTGATTTATTCATAAAACTACTATTTTAAGGGCCTGTCGCCTGTGGTTGTGCTGGATTCGCTGCACTGGAACCTGAATCTTCACCCTCGGTAGCGCTCGCACCCCCGGTATTGCTGTGATAACCAGTTAAAACTTCAGAATTGCGACGCACATCTGGCGAAACATTACCACTACCGCGCTCAATATCGCGTGGATCTGCTACCATGAGGCCCATATTGTTGACATAAGCGCAGCTCCAGCCAGCCTGAGAGGTGTTGCTGTAGGTTGTTACAGGAGACGTGCGCCAGTCCGGGCAGCGGGGGCTAACCACCGATGCGTAATCAACATGAATGCGCACTTCGTCGCGAGATACGGATTCGGTAGGCTCGACTGCCAGTGCAGCTGGCCTGAATCCCATGTTGGCAAGCAGCTTGCGTAGATGCTCATGGCGCTGTTGATTAAGCTGCTGCGAAGGATTGACCTGCAGCGTTACGGATTCCACCGCCATCGGTGAGACATGGCGAAACGCCCCTCGCAGCGCGTCAATACCCGCAGGCGACAGGCGCTGGCTGCCGGATTCAAACCGAACGAGCTGAGACTCAGTTTTCTTCTCAACCTTGTTTTTAATCGGACGGTCACGATAGACATCTTTGGGGTCGCGCCCCTGCATGTCCATCTCGGGAGCACATGCAGACAACATCGCCAGACACACCATCATCGTCAAAGAATGTTTCATGGGCTGCCTCATGGTTGTTCATCCAATATGAATCCGCCCTCGCCACTGAGTTTTGGCATTTCCTGCGCCCCACTTTCCATTGGCTCCTGCTGGTAGAGATTACCAAGTAGCAGGCGTTGGAAGTCGTTAGGTGGCGTGTAGCCGTCACGCGGGGTGAGCATTTTTTCACGCTCCGCCACCGGACGAACCAGATACGGTGTCACGAGAATCACCAGCTCGGTTTTATCATTGCGGAATGCCTGCGAGCGAAAGAGCGAACCAAGCACTGGCACATCACCAATGCCGGGGAATTTATCAATGCTGTTCGACTCATCGCTACGCAGCAGGCCAGCCAGCATAAATGTATCGCCGCTGCCCAGCTCCACTGTTGCCTGCGCCTTGCGTGTCACAATAATCGGGTTTCTAAGGCCGCTAACCTCAATCGGATTATCAAAATTGATAGTGCTCACTTCCGGCGCCACGGTGATGCTCATGCGATCTTTCGACATGACGACCGGCGTGAAATCCAGCTTCACACCAAACGGCTTGTAGCTAACAGATATATTGCCCAGACCATCTTTCACCGGAATCGGAAACTCGCCGCCCGCCAGAAAATTCGCTGCTTTACCCGACGTGGTAGTGAGTGTTGGCTCTGCGAGCACCGTGGCTAAACCCTGGTTCTCGAGTGCATCGACCAGCGCACCGATTGATTTATTGCCATCCGTAATGCCGGCAAACAGAGCAGAATCATTGTTCGTTCTACCCGGGAATGCTGAACCAGATGGCGGCGCAATGAGCGGCGTTGCAGCATTAGAAGTGATGTTACGCCCCTGAAGCAAACGCAGCATCAAATCGCCCTGATTAAATGCCGCCTGCAGATTCACCCCGAAGCGCTTCACATTCGTGCGCGCCATTTCAACCACGCGCACCTGCAGCATCACCTGATCGCTGCCTGCGGCGGTCATCATGTTGATCATTTTATCATTTTCGCCAAGGAACGAAGAGGCGATATTCTTGATATTGTCAGCCTCAGCAACCGAGCTGGTAAACCCATCCAGCACCAGACCACCATCCACCGTTTTGGCTTCGACATCTGCATCGGGCGCAGCACGCTTCAGCGCGCGATTTAAACTGCTGATATTATGGCTGACATGGATGGTCGCATTCATAATCGGCTCATCCGAGTTATCAACAGCATAAATCGTTGTTTCACCCACCTTCTTGCCATGAACAAAAATCAGTTTCGGTGATACCACCTGCACATCCGCCGTGGTCGGATCCGCCACGACAACAGAGGAAGCCGGCCTGTCGAGCTTGATCATCTCGCCTTTGTTGATTTCCACACTGACAACACGGTCATCAGCAATGGCCATGGAGGCGCCAATAACGCCAAACATCATCACCAGAACCAGACGCTGTATGCTGAGCATTCTCACTTGGCGAACTCCATGTTCTCAATCTGTTCTCCGCGAATGATGCGCACCCGGGGCATCGCACCGCCTTCCAGCATTCTGCTGACATCACCCTGCGTTGTTTTGGTTCGAACACCGGCATCTTCCTCTGCGCTAGAAATACTACGCAGCGCCATGGATATTTTTCCCATCTCACTGGCAACGGCAATTTGCTCCGCCTGCTGATCGTTCACCTCAACCGTAACGGTTTTTGCCAGAATGGCTTTATTTTCCGGGTTATCCAGCATCTGATCCACCGCAACAACCCGCACATTGCGCACAAATGTTTCACTCACCACCGATTCCTGATTACCGGTTTCCTGGCCAGAGGACATGCGGATACGGTGAGTCACAATCAAATCGACACGATCGCCCGGCGAAATAAAACCAGCCGCGCCGGAGGTTGCCGTCACAGCAACAGAAACCGCACGCATGCCCGGCTCAAGCACCGCAGACATAAAGCCCCCCTCACCCGGCTTCATCAGCGCGTTGGGGTGAACAGGCTCGCCCGCTTTCAGCGGACGGCGAACCACTGCCCCCGTAAAATCGCTGAGCCGGTTGGACGCCTCAGGAAGAATAGTCTCTGGCGCAGCGCCCTCTGGCGGCGGCGCGTAGGCAAGATCACCATTTGGCTGAATCAGCGCCCCCAGTGCGATATCGCGCTTGGCAATAATCACATTATTGCTGGGCGGAGGCACGCTGTTATCCATGCGGCTACGCAGCGCTATTGCGACAAATGCGACAATCACGCCAGCCACCAGCAGGATGATGAGTCGTTGGGATGATTCCATGAACAATGCGCCGAAATTAGGTTGATTCGACCCTAACCTTAGCCGCATACCGCTTAAAAAAACGTTAAGTGCGGCGGCCAAAAAGCCCCAGTATTCAAATAGTTATTGCGCTAAATAATGAACTAATTTTAACCAATATAAATGTAGGTTCAGGCCTGTGGCTTGAATCATCGCACCACCAGCTAATCATTGAGAAAGAAAACAGTTTAGGCGATAATGAAATCATGATCCGTCAATATGAGCTGGTTGAAAAAATCAAATCCTATGATCCCGATGCCGACGAGGATCTGATTAACCGCGCCTATGTCTTTGCCATGCAGGCGCATGGCTCGCAGAAGCGCGCCTCGGGTGATCCTTATTTTTCCCACCCGGTGGAAGTGGCCTATCGCCTGACGGATCTGAAACTCGACACGTCGTCCATTGTCACCGCCCTGCTCCACGACACGGTGGAAGACACCGAGGTCACACTCGAAGATATTGAGGCGAACTTCGGCAAGGAAATCCGATCGCTGGTGGATGGCGTCACTAAGCTCTCACGCCTCGAGGGTAAATCAGAAAACTCCAAGCAGGCTGAAAATTTCAGAAAGCTGCTGATTGCGATGTCGGAGGATATCCGTGTGCTGCTGGTGAAGCTTTCCGACCGTCTGCACAACATGGAAACGCTGAAACACATTAAAAACCCGGAAAAGCGCCAGCGTATTGCCAAGGAGACCGTCGATATCTACGCCGCGCTCGCCGAGCGCATCGGCATGCGCCACCTGAAGGAAGAGCTGCAGGATCTCGCTTTTGCCGAGCTTTATCCGGAAGCGCGTGACTCCATTGTGCGGCGCATGGATTTCCTGCGCAAGGAAGGTGCTTCTGACTTAGAGCGCGTGATCAGCGTCATCCGCGAAAAGCTCGCCACAGCTGGCCTGCCCGATGCACAGATTTATGGCCGCGAGAAGCGCCCGTTTTCCATCTGGAAAAAGATGGAAAATAAAAACATCAGCTTTGAGCAACTCTCCGACATCATCGCCTTTCGTATCGTGGTGAAAAATATTCAGGAGTGCTATCAGGCGCTCGGCGCCATCCATGCCGAATGGCACACCATTCCCGGTCAGTTCAAAGACTATATTTCCACGCCCAAACCCAACGGCTACCAGTCGCTGCACACCGCCGTGCTTGGTCCCGGCCAGCAGCGCATCGAGATCCAGATCCGCACGCAGGAGATGCATGATATCGCTGAATATGGTCTCGCTGCCCACTGGAACTACAAACAAAAAGGCGGCGATGTCAAAACTGACGGCAAGCAGTTCCGCTGGATACGCGAGCTGCTGGAAATTCTTGAAAAATCATCGAACGCCGAGGAGTTTTTAGAAAACACCAAGCTGGAAATGTATCAGGATCAGGTGTTCTGCTTCACCCCGAAAGGCGATATTCTCTCGTTCCCGCGCGGCGCAACCCCGGTGGATTTCGCTTATGCGGTGCATTCCGGCGTTGGCGACACCTGCGTGGGCGCGAAGATCAATGGCCGCATTGTGCCGCTGCGCACCAAGCTAAAAAATGGCGATCAGGTCGAGATCATTACCAGCAAAACCCAAACGCCAAGCCCCAGCTGGGAGCGCTTCGTCGTCACCGGCAAAGCCCGCAGCGAAATCCGCAAATTCATCCGCACCCAGCAGCGCGCCGAATATATCACGCTCGGCCGCGCCATCCTTGCCAAGAGCCTGAAGCAGGAAGGCGAAGAGCTGAACGAAAAGATGATCGAGCCGCACCTTGGCGTATTTGGCAAAAAAACGGTCGATGATTTGCTGTCAGATATTGGCGAGGGGCTGCTCTCCAGGCAGCAGGTGGTGGAAGCCATCACCGGCCAGAAAAAAGGCAGCGCAGTGAGCGCCGTGCTCTCCACTATTTCCAACACTTTCCGCAAGAAGAAACCCACCGGCGCTGCGGCGCCCATGCCCATCAAAGGGCTCATCCCCGGCATGGCGCTGCATTTCGCCGGCTGCTGCCACCCGATTCCCGGCGACCGCATTGTCGGCATCGTTACCACCGGCAAGGGCGTCACCATCCACACCATGGAATGTGAAACACTGGAAAACTATTCCGATGCGCCGGAGCGCTGGATTGATGTAGCGTGGGAGCGCGACAACACCGAGATCGCCCATGTTGGCCGCCTGAAAGCCCATGTCAGCCACGAACCGGCAGCGCTGGCCACCGTTACCAATGTCATCGCCAAGGAAATGGGCAACATCAACAACCTCAAAATCATCAACCGCTCGTCCGATTTCTTTGAAATCCTGCTGGATATTGAGGTGAAAGACGCCAAACACCTCAGCAATATCATCGCAGGCCTGCGCGCGAAAGAAGTGGTGCAGAGTGTGGAGAGGTATCAAACATAATGTCCTCTAGACTCCGCCTCGGCATTAATATCGACCATGTGGCCACCGTGCGCAATGCGCGCGGGGGGGATCACCCCTGCCCGATCCGCGCGGCACTCGCAGCGATGGAGGCTGGCGCGTACGGCATCACCGCGCATTTGCGCGAAGATCGCAGGCATATTCGGGATAAAGACATTGAGCGCCTGAAAGCAGAAGTGGCGCTGCCGCTGAATTTAGAAATGGCAGCCACCGACGAGATGCTGGCCATCGCGCTGCGCGTGAAGCCACATGCCGTCTGCCTTGTTCCAGAAAAACGTACCGAAATCACCACCGAAGGCGGGCTGGACGTGGTGCGGCTGGAGCATGAGCTCACGCCGTTTGTGCGAAAACTGCAGGATAACGGCTCGCGCGTGTCGCTGTTTATTGATCCGGTGAAAGAGCAAGTCGAAGCAGCGAAACGAACAGGTGCAAGGGTGGTGGAGCTGCATACCGGCGGCTATGCTGAGGAATTTTCGTCATTGCGAGGAGCATCCGCGACGAAGCAATCCAGCCTTCAGTCTCTGGATTGCTTCGCTGCGCTCGCAATGACGGCTAAACTTGCACACTCGCTCGGCCTCGAAGTCCACGCCGGTCACGGGCTGAATTATGAGAATGTCCGCCCCATTGCCGCCATCCCGGAAGTTGTTGAGCTTAACATTGGACATTTCCTGATGGGTGAGGCAATGTTTGTGGGCATGAAAGAAGCTATCGCAACCATGAAAAAAATCATTCTAGAGGCACGCTCGTGACGCGCGTTCAGGAGAACGCGCCAGCCATGAGCCCGCGAAGCGGCGCCTCATGCGAGAGCCAGCAGGCTCGCAGCGCAGGCATAAAATGATCCTCGGCATTGGCACAGATTTAACCGATATCCGCCGCATTGAAAAAACGCTGGCGCGTTACGGCGAGCAATTTGAAAACCGGATCTTCACCGATCGCGAGCAGAAAAAAGCCAAAAGCCGGAAAAATGCGGGCAAAAAAACCGTCGCCTCGACCTACGCTAAACGCTTCGCCGCTAAGGAAGCCTGCGCCAAGGCGCTCGGCACCGGCATGAAAAAAGGCATCACCTGGCACGATATTGAAATGGTCAATAGCACAGGCGGCTACCCCACGCTCACACTGCATGGCGAGGCGCGCCTTTACTTAAAGAAAATCACGCCGAAAGGCATGAGCGCGAAAATACACCTGTCGGTGAGTGATGAATATCCGTTTGCGCAGGCGATGGTGGTTATTGAGGCTGTGTAACCACCCCCGCAAGCTCGCTGCGCAGCACTGCATAGGCTTTTTTTAGTTCCTCAAGCTTGTCGCTGCGCTCTGACTCACCGTGCAACTTTTCCAGCTCCTGACATAGCTGCCACATAACCGCCACATGCATATTCGCACAAGCGCCCTTCAGCTGATGCACGGTCTGCTGCCACTTGCCCGTTGTGTCTGGTAGCTGCATGGCCAGCAGCGCTATCAGCCGATCGGCTGTTTCCATGAAAAGCGCAAATAGCTGGCGCTCCAGCGCCGCATCGCCATCCGTGATTTCGCGCAGACGCGCCATGTCCAGTGCTGTGATCATTTTACCCCTTGCATCCGCTGTTATTGCCTTTCATAGTGCAGTGCATGGCAACTGGCAAAACCATTCTTATCACCCGCAGCCACGATGACGGAAACGAACTACGCGAGGCCATTGTAAGCGCTGGTCATCGTGTTTTTCATGAGCCGCTGACACAGGTAGTGCTGAATCACACGGCGCGCCTACCGCTGTCGCAGCTACTGGCCGAGGATCCCGATGCGGTGCTGATTTCCAGCCGCTACGGCGCGCGCGCGCTCGCCACGCTCACCGAGGTTCGGGATATCTCGCTGCTTTGTGTCGGGCAGGCGACGGTAGAGATTGCCGAATCGCTGGGATTCATGCGCATCGCCATCACCGGCCAAACCGCAGAAGACATGGCAAATTATATCGTTGACGCGTATGATCACGACGCAAAACTCGTCCATGTCTGCGGCGTTCATACCCATCCGGCGCTACAGCAGCAGCTTCGCCAATTTGGCTATGGGCTTGCGCAAGTTGCCGCCTATGAGGCGGTGGCCAGTGAGACCCTTTCAGATATTTTAAAAGAGCAGCTCCGCCGCCAGCAGATTGATGCCGTGGTGTTGATGTCGGAGCGCACCGCGCGCCTGTGGCTTGAGCTGCTAGGCAAGGCAGAGCTGCCCGAGCTGGCCACCGATATGAAGGTTTATGCCATCAGCGAACAAGCCAGCGCGCCGCTTCGTGCCGCCGGCTGGAGCGAGATTGAGATCGCTGCTGAACCGACCCTTGACTCCTTAATTGAGACCATCACCAGAGACGCCGCATGAACGATAACACCAGCAATACCGAACCAGAAACCAAACCGCGTTCACCGATGAATGGGATTCGCCGCGCATTTATCGCGCTGGGGGTGCTCGCATTGTTCATCCTTGTTTTTGGACAGATAATGCCGCGCGTCATGTTTGATGCGCCTGAAGCTGAGCCCGTAATGCAGCAGGATGCATCACCACAACAGGACAGCGCCACTGCCGAAGAGCTGCTCGCACTCAGGCAGCGGCTGGATCGCCTCGAGGCAA
>CANHDY010000087.1 GCA_947459535.1 Rickettsiales bacterium
AGATGGAAATTACCACTGCCACTATCCGTCGAAAATGTAACTGGAAAAGATGATAAATTCATTGCGGACAACTGTGATGCTCTGTTTATCAGCAGCGAAGAAGAAAGCCGTCTTTCTGGTGTGATGGAGGCAATTTCCGGGCGGCCGATTCTCACCATCAGTCCGATTAAAAAATTTGCTTCCAGAGGCGGAATGTTAGGCCTGGTATCGGTGCGTGAGAACATCCGTTTTACTGTCAATCGCCGTGCAATCGATGCGGCTGGCCTCAGGATTAATAACGCTCGCCTGCTGGAACTTTCAGTTACGGACGATGGTTAGCGCGATGGCTATTCTCAAAAACAACATTTCCATCAAGCGCCGGCTGAATTTGATTATCATGTCGATCAGTGCGGTTTCAGTATTTTTGACGACACTGACTTTTTCGCTGGTCAGCATCTATGATATTCGCAACAGCATCATCAATGAGCTGAATGTGTCTGCGACCATTGTGGGGCAGTCAACCGCGGTGGATCTGAGTTTTGATATTTACAACAAAATTTCAGAAACCATGAATGTTTTCAGTGTGAAGCCGCAGATTGTACTGGCCTGCATTTACGATGCAGAAAGTCAACAGTCTGACGAATCGGACAGTGTGGAAAAAAACAAGCGTGTGGGCGAGTATTCGTTTCGTGATACGGCAATTTCTGAGTGTCCCTCCGATATTGCGCCGCGAATTAATATCACTGATAATTTCATTGAAATCATGAAGGATGTCTATGATTCCTCCAATGAGCGGGTGGGATCAATTTATATCAAATCCACGCTGCAGCAGATTAACGATTATATCAAAAAGCAGTTTGCGATCGCCATCAGTGTGGCGCTTGCTGCGTTAGTTCTGTCTTATTTTTTAGCGGTCTCCCTTCAGCGAGCCATTTCCAGCCCCATCCTAAAGCTGGCCGAAACTGCCCGTAAAGTGTCTGATCTGAAAGATTACACTATCCGCGCGCCGGTGATGGGGGATCCTTCCAGTGAAGATAAAAATGAGCTGATGGTGCTGACTACCTCTTTCAACCACATGCTCAGCGAGATAAGCCATCGCGATCAGCAGCTCAAGAAGCAGAATATCGATCTGGAGCGCGCGCGTGATGTCGCTGAAAGCGCCAACCGCGCCAAGTCACAATTTCTTGCCAATATCAGCCACGAGCTGCGCACGCCGCTCAATGCGGTGATTGGTTTTTCATCCATTCTCATGAACCAGCTGTTTGGCCCGCTGGGTGATAATAAATATCTTGAATATGCCAAGGATATTAATGAATCCGGCACGCACCTGCTCGATATCATCAATGATATTCTCGATCTCTCCAAAGCCGAGGCGGGCAAGCTTTCCATTACTTATGAGGAGGTCAATGTCGGTAAGTCGGTCAATAAATGTATGACCATTTTGGCGGAGCGTGCCGAAAAAGGTAAAGTGACCATCACTGTCGATGTGCCTAAGTCTCTGCCGCCGCTGATTGCTGATCGTCTTCGCTTTATTCAAATTCTGCTGAATATCATGTCGAACGCGGTCAAGTTCACTGAGGCGGGCGGGCGCGTGCATGTCTCGGCTAAGGTTGTGGAAACCACCCGGGATAATGGCGAGTTCATCATTCTGGTGCAGGATACTGGCATTGGGATGTCCAAAGAAGATCTCGGCAATGCGTTTCAGAGTTTCGGTCAGGTTGATAGCGGGCTGAACCGCAAATATGAAGGCACAGGGCTTGGCCTGCCGCTCACGCGCAAGCTGATGGAGCTGCATTTCGGGCGCATTGAAATGGAAAGTGAGCTGGGTAAGGGCACCATGGTGCGGCTGATTTTCCCACTCGTACCGCCGCCGGAGGCAGGGTATAACCCCCAAGATTAGCGACATAAACGCATTCTTAACGAATCACAGAGTAGATTAGGATGGTTATTATTCCAAATGAGGTACCCTTGAAAGATATTTACAGCGAGTGCATCCTGTTAATCGAACGCCTTCACCGCCGCTTTCTGGATGTGGTGAAGACCGAGCTTGATCGTCTTAAAATCGATGACATCAACAACGTTCAGACACTCATTCTCTATAACATCAACCACGAGCAGCTGACCATCGGTGAGCTAACGAATCGCGGCTATTATCTTGGCTCAAACGTGTCTTATAACGTTAAAAAGCTGGTTGAAAATGGCTATCTTGTGCAGGAGCGTGCGCCGCATGACAAACGCTCCACGCGTATCAAACTGTCCGATAAAGGGCTGATGCTCTGCAAAAAAGTCGATGAGCTTTATCAGCGCAACACCGAAGCACTCTCGCGCGAGACGGATGCGGTGAAGCTTTCCGCCCTGAATGCGTCGCTTTCGCAGCTGGAGCGTTTCTGGACGGATTATATCAATAATATCCACAAGGTTAAGTAGTCAGCCCATGGCCTGAGCGGGGGCAAAATTTCCTGCAACAGCACCTTTTTTCTGCTTGACCTTATTCAGGATTTTGCCTACAACCTGCGCTCCATAAAACCAGTTTTTTCAGAGGATTTGTTATGTCCAGACGTTGTTCCATCACCGGCACCGGTTCCCAGTTTGGTAACAAAGTGTCCCATTCTAACCGTAAAACCAGAACACGTTTTCTGCCCAACCTGCAGAAAGTCTCTCTGATGAGCGAGGTGCTTGGCGCGACTGTTTCTCTGCGTGTCACGGCGGCTACGCTGCGCAGCATTGAGCATAATGGCGGTCTGGATGCCTATCTCACCGGCCACTCATCACGCACGCTCACGCCGGAAGCGGCCAAGCTCAAGCGTCAGATTGAGCGCAAAATCGCTAAGAAAGCCGCTGCCTAGTTTTTTTCTTTTCGGCTTTAAACAGGCTGGTCAGCTGGTTGGTCATCGTTTCGCCGAGCTTATCTATCTCCGATATCGTCACGGCGTTGCTGTAGTAGCGCGTCACATCATGGCCAATGCCAATCGCCAGTAGCTCAATGGGTAGCTGTTTTTCCACATGGGCAATCACCTCGCGCAGGTGACGATCAAGGTAGTTGCCGGTATTAGCGGAAAGGGTGCTGTCATCCACTGGTGCGCCGTCAGAAATCACCATCAGAATGCGGCGCTGTTCTGGTCGTTGCATCAGCCGTCCGGCGGCCCATAAAATCGCTTCGCCGTCGATGTTCTCCTTCAATATACCGTCTTTGAGCATCAGGCCGAGGTTTTTTTTGGCTTTGCGCCAGCTGATATCCGCTGGTTTATAAATAATATGGCGCAGGTCATTGAGCCTGCCGGCATGCGCGGGCTTGCCGGCTTTGATCCACTCTTTATACGAGGTGCCGCCTTTCCATTCGCGGGTCGTAAAGCCAAGAATTTCGGTTTTCACACCGCAGCGTTCCAGCGTGCGGGCGATGAGATCAGCGGAGAGTGCCGCCATGGTAATCGGGCGGCCGCGCATCGAGCCGGAGTTATCAATCAGCAGCGTCACCACGGTGTCGCGGAAATCAGTATCTTTTTCGCGCTTATAGATCTGTTCTTCGTCAGGGTGGATAATCAGCCGCGCGAGTTTGCGGTTATCGAGCATGCCGTCTTCTTCGTCATAGCTCCAGCGCCGCGCCTGACGTGCCAGCAGCAATCGCTGAAGCTTATTGGCGAGGCGGGCGGTGAGGCTTTGAAACTGTTCGAGGCGGGCATCGAGCTGCTCGCGTAGCTGCTGCAGTTCCTGCGGCGGGGCGAGCAGATGGGCGGCGACGATTTCATCATGGCGGGTCGTGTAGGCGTGGTAATCCAGCGGCAGCGGCCTCGCAGTCTGGTTATGCTCGGGCGGGAAGGGGCTTTCGCCCGGCTCTTCTGCGGCTTTGGGCGCGGGGGGCGGCGGCGTGTCGGCGGGTGGGCTGGAAAGGCTTGGAAAAAGCGAGCTGATTTCATCGCCGCTCTGGCCAGCGCTGTTTTGCAGGTCGCTGGCCATCGGGGTTTGCGTGTCGTTACTGCTGGCCGCATCATTCGCTTCGGGCAGGGGCTGATGGTTGTCTTTATTCTCCTCGCGTGATTGTTTTATCAGCTCGAGCTGCCCAATCAGCTTCAGTGCCTCATGGGCATAAGCGGCTTGATCCGCTGCGGCGCCGCGCATCTGCTGAAGTTGCGGGTGCAGGCTGGCGAGCGATTGCTCAGCGAGCGCCAGCTGCTCGGCATTGACCTGCTGGTCTGCGATCATTTCACGTGCCAGCAGCTCGGCGGCGGCGGCCGGGGTCATGGTGCTGGCGGCGATCATTTTCATCGCCCAGGCGCGCTCAAAACGGCGGCTCAGATTCTGCTGCATGCCAAGATAATGACGGCTACCAAGCGCTTCCACGCGAATCGCCTCCAGCGTATCGAACAGCGCGCCGGAAGCCGGATGGTTGGGGCGCAGGCTGCGGTGAAGTGCGCGCTGGTGGTGGCGGTGGAAGATGGCCTGTTCGTCCATGGCGGCGCGAACCAGCGGCAGATCCTCCTCGGGCGGCATGTGCGGCAGCGGGGGCAGGGGGAAATCTTTTTTTTCAGCGGCCAGCGCGCGGGTGGTTGCTTCCAGACTCTGGCGCCACAGGGCGAGAGGATCGCTCATGGGCGGGCTATGCCTTTGCCATCAGATCAACGGCAAAGCAGCGCTGATAATATTCCGCCACCAGTGGCCGCTCGTTTTCGTCACATTTATTGAAAAAAGCGAGGCGGAAAGCCAGATGCACATCGCCGAAAATGCGGGTGTTTTCTGCCCAGTTGATCACGGTGCGCGGCGACATCACGGTGGAAAGATCACCCTGCACAAAGCCCTGACGTGTGAGACCGGCCATGGCGATCATGCTGCGCAGCATCTCTTTCGATTTAGCGCTGGTGGCGAGTTCTCTGACTTTGCCGGCCACCACTTTGAATTCATCTTCCAGCGGCAGGTAGTTCAGCGTGGCGACGATATTCCAGCGATCCATCTGCCCCTGATTGATTGGCTGGGTGCCGTGATAAATACCGGTAGCATCGCCAAGACCGATGGTGTTCGCGGTCGCAAACAGGCGAAAAAACGGGTGCGGGGTGATCACGCGGTTCTGATCCAGCAGGGTGAATTTTCCCTGCGTTTCCAGCACGCGCTGTATCACAAACATCACGTCCGGCCGGCCGGCATCATATTCATCAAACACCAGCGCCACTGGTCGCGCCAGCGACCATGGCAGAATTCCCTCCTGAAACTGGGTAATCTGCTTGCCGTCTTTGAGGGTGATGGCGTCGCGGCCGACGAGATCGCTGCGGCTGACATGGCTATCAAGGTTGATGCGGATACACGGCCAGTTCAGCCGTGCGGCCACCTGTTCGATATGAGTGGATTTGCCGGTGCCGTGATAGCCCTGCACGATAACGCGGCGGTTAAACGCAAAGCCAGCGAGAATCGCGGCGGTGGTGGTGGGTTCAAACTGATAGTCCGGGTCGAGCTGTGGCACGTGTTCTTCCGGCGTTGAAAAGGCGGGTATCTGAAACGGCAGTTTCACACCGAAGATTTTTTCGGCATGCACCGATTTATCCGGTGCATCCATAGCAATGTTTGTGGGGGCGGTTTTGGTCATGGCTTTGGTTTATAGTCCTCTGATTTTAAATGTGCAGCAAGCAAATGATAGGATTCGGTTATTTTTTTGAATTTATCTTCGGCGAAGCGGTCGCTTTGATTGACATCGGGGTGATATTTTTTGACCATCTCACGGTAGCGCTGCTTCAGCTGACGCGGTTCAAACGGATAGTCCATATCCAGCACCGCAAGCGCCTTGCGCAGCTTGGTAGAAAGCTGCGGGGTGGCTTTTTTAGGTTTTCTCTGGCCAATCATGAATTCATACAGCGCATCCTGAAGCGAAGCGACCGGGTCGCGCAGGCGGGTTTCGCGGTTCCATGTCGGGCGGTGGCCGGTTACGGCATCACGCATGAAAGCCTCAATTTCCTGGCTGGTCATGCCGCCAAAAAAATCCCAGCGCGCATTATGTTCACGGATATGATCAAGGCAAAGCCAGCGATAGTCGTGGAGTTGATTTGGTGCGCGGGGTGCTTTATACATGCCCGGCTCACTGCAGCCCGGCGCTTCGCAGCGCGGCGCCTGCTCTGGGGGAATGTGGGGGGCATAGTCCTGCCGGGAATTTTTACGGGGTTTTTTTATCATGCATCGCAAAGAACGTATCAGGCAGATGTTAACGCAGGCGCTTGCGCCCTGTCATCTTGAAATCGAAGATGAATCACATAAACATGCAGGCCATAGCGGCGCGGCGCCGGGGGGGCAAACCCATTATCGGCTGGCTATCAGCAGTGAAAAGCTGCATGGCCTGAGCCGCGTTCAGGCGCATCAGGCGGTGTATAAGGTGCTGGCTGCAGAGTTTGAAAGCGGCCTGCACGCGCTGGCGATAGAGATCAGGCCGGTTCCAGCACGCGTCTAGAGGGCGCAGCATCGCTTTCTTCTGGCTCTTTGTCAGCCACCAGCTGGAGCAGTTCTTTCACCAGTGCCTTAATCTCGCGGGCGGCGTGGCTGGTTGGTTCCAGCTCGGTTGCGGTGCGGCCTTCCATCAGCGCGGCGGCAAACAGCACGCGGTTGCCGATGGTGGTTTCAGCCAGCTGTGGCAGCTCATCAGCGATCATGCCGGCCATTTTTGAATTCGCGCTGACGCGGTTCAGCACCACGCGCACCGGAATTTTCTCTGCTTTCGCCAGCTCGAGCGTGGCTTTGGTTGCCCACAAATCAGTGGGGCTGGGCTGCACGGGAATCACGATCAGGTCAGCGCTGCGAATGGCCGTGCGCGCTTCGGTTTCGGTGTGCGGCGGGCTGTCGATGATCACGAAGTCCTGTGTTTTCTGCAGGCGTGCTACTTCGCTGCCCACACGCCAGCCGGAAAGCGCGGTAAAGGTCAGGCCGGTATAGCCTTCGCCGAATTTTTCTTCGCGGATACGGTGCCAGTGCGAGAGGCTGCCCTGCGGGTCGATATCCACAATCGCAACCCGGTTGCCTTTCTGGCTGAGCGCGACGGCGAGATGGGCGGCCAATGTGGTTTTGCCGGCGCCACCTTTTTGCTGTGCAATCGTAATGATTTTTGCCATAGTTACCCTCATATTCAATGAATGTATCGTAAGCTTCTTACACTGCTTTGCAGGCCACCACAACCAGATTTAGTAGCCGAATGATAGAAAAACACCATATAGACGATATTGAGGCGGCTGCGGCGCAGCTGCATCAGGATCGGCTGGTCGTTTTTCCTACTGAAACGGTCTATGGTCTTGGCGGCAATGCCTGCTCCGACAGGGCGGTGGCGTCGATTTATGAGGCCAAGGGGCGGCCGCAATTCAACCCGCTGATTGTGCATGTCGCCTCGCTGGCGCAGGCAGCGGAGCATGTGGTGGTGGATGAACGTGCGCAGCGTCTGGCGCAGGCGTTCTGGCCGGGGCCGCTGACGCTGGTTTTGCCGCGCCGTGTGGATTGCCGTTTATCGCTGCTGGTGAGTGCGGGGCTGGATAGCGTTGCGGTGCGTGTACCGGCGCATCCGCTGGCGCTGGCGCTGCTTGAGCGTAGCGGCCTGCCGCTTGCGGCGCCGAGTGCGAATCTATCTGGCCGCGTCAGCCCAACCGAGGCGGCGCATGTCCATGGTGAGTTTGGTTCAAAGGTGGCCATGGTGCTCGATGGCGGGGCGTGTGAAATCGGCCTTGAATCCACGGTGCTGGATCTGACGGGCAGGGTGCCGGCGCTGCTGCGTCATGGCAAGGTGCTCGTGCCGCAGATTGAGGCGCTGATTGGCGCTTTGGGGTTGCCGGAGGGTGGTATCAAATCGCCGGGCATGCTGCTGAAGCATTATGCGCCGCAGCGGCCGCTGCGCATGAATGCCTCTTCTGTGGCAGAGAGCGAGGCGCTGCTTGCGTTTGGCGAGCCGATCAAAGGGGCGAAGCAGGTGCTTAATCTGAGTGTCTCCGGCGATCTTCATGAAGCCGCCGCCAATCTATTTCGCATGATTCGCGCGCTGGATAAGCCGCATGTCGCTGGCATCGCAGTCATGACGGTGCCGGAGCAGGGGCTTGGCATCGCCATCAACGACCGGCTGCGCCGCGCCTGCGCTGGTACAGTTTCTGATGCTTGACAACAAAACAATATTTTTGATGTCGTACTTAGAATATTTGCATGCCTGAACACTAATTGTTATATAAAAAACATGAAGTATATTGACTTATTTGCAGGATGTGGTGGTTTGTCGCTCGGACTCGAAAAAGCGGGATTCGAGTTAGTGTGTGCGGTGGAAAAATCACCGATGGCGGCAGAAACATTTTACCATAACTGTGTCCGCCGCAATCGCTCTGAGAGCGAATGGAAATCCTACATAAGCAAGCCGATTGAAGAGCAATTCAGCCAAAAACTAATCGTCAACGAAGTTGGCGAGGTGCTTAAGAATCCATACATTATGGATAGCTTGGAGAGCGAGGGTATCGACCTGATTGCTGGTGGTCCGCCATGTCA
>CANHDY010000088.1 GCA_947459535.1 Rickettsiales bacterium
ATGGTGGACATGGTTTTTCTACGATTTTATATCGTCCAGTATTTGCCGGATCGATTGTTTGCGTTTTGTCAGGTATTCTTCAATAACATTGATGACGGTTTCAACATTAACGTTACCATAGTCATGAACCACACGATGCCGCAAATTAATAATATTTTTCCATGGTATTTCGGGGTAGCGATCCATCAAGTCTGTTGAAAGTTTGCTGCAGGCCTCACCAATGATCGTGAGGCAATAAAGGGTCGCCTGCAACGTTTTTTTATTTGAGATATCCTTGTGATTATGCTCTTCAATATCGTGGATAGCTTCTATGATATCTTCAAGACGCACGACATCAGGCAAAACGCCCTTCATAGAGGAACTGCCTGCGACAAGATGAATGGCGCAATGCGCGGTTTGATAGAAGCATCGTCGACAACATCAACCTTACGGCCGCCGAGCACCTCGGATGCCTCGACCTGAAATCCACTGATATCAAGCAACGAACAACCTTTTTGCGCATGAACAAGAAGATCAATATCGCTGTTCTCACCAGCTTCACCGCGAACAACGGAACCGAAAACACGAACATTTTCAAGCTTATGTTCAGCGGCGAGAGCCAGAATCGCATCACGATATCGGGTGCGAAGTTGATGTATATTCATAACGCAAATAATATAAGTAAAAAGTAAAAAAATCAAGAGCTGAACCAGCAAAAAACACGCTTGCGTTCGCACAGTCAACTGGCTAATGCTAACCGCTATGATGCCATTTGAAACAAGAGAGGCGAATCTCGCCTCTTATGCCTGCCATCCGGACAAAAGCCGTGGCCGGTTTCACAAAGAAGACGAGAGCAACACGCGCAGCTGTTTTGCGCGCGACCGCGACCGTATTATTCACTGCACGGCCTTTCGCCGCCTGGAGTATAAAACGCAGGTCTTCGTCAATCACGAAGGTGATCACTATCGCACACGTCTGACCCACAGTCTTGAAGTGGCGCAGATGGCGCGGGGCATTTGCCGCTCGCTGCGCCTCAGTGAAGACCTTGCGGAAGCCTTGGCGCTGGCGCATGATCTTGGCCACACGCCTTTTGGTCATTCTGGCGAGGATTCGCTCTCGGAAGCGATGGAGCCGTTTGGCGGCTTTGACCACAACGCCCACACCATTCGTCTGGTGACCAGTCTGGAGCAGCGCTACGCAGAATTTGACGGGCTGAACCTGACGTGGGAAACGCTCGAAGGCATTGCCAAGCATAATGGGCCGCTGGTGAAGCAGACGCCGAAATCGATCATCAGTGTGTTTAAAAACTTTGCCAGCAACATGAAGCTGCACAAGCCATCCTCGCCGGAAGAGGCTTATGGCGGCCCCCCCTCGCAGAGTGCGAGTGCGGTTGGGGTACGTGTCTCGCGCGCGCAGCGGAGTGTCGGTGATATTCGCGGTGATCAGAGCGGCAAAATTGCCCGTTCGCTGGCGGAATATAATGATCGCCATAACCTTGAGCTGGAAACCTATGCCAGCGCAGAGGCGCAGGTGGCCTCGCTGGCGGATGATATTGCCTATAACAACCACGATATCGACGATGGTCTGCGCGCTGGTTTATTTACCATCGATCAGCTCGATGCGGTGGAAGATGTGGCGCGTATCTTCCATGATGTTCGCCGCAGCTATCCGGGTATTGAGGCGCAGCGCCTGATTCATGAGGCAAACCGCCGCCTGATTAACCGCATGGTCACGGATCTGATTGTGCAGACGCTGCAGAACGTGAAGGATGAGCGCATTGAAACGGTGGATGATGTGCGCCGTCTTGGTAAGCCGCTGGTAACGTTCTCGCCCGCCATGCAGCAGCTCAACAGCAATCTCAAGCAGTTCCTGATGGAAAACATGTATCGCCATTATAAGGTCAACCGCATGGCCAGTAAGGCGCGCCGCGTGGTGCAGGATTTATTTGCCTTTTTCATGAATGAACCGGAATGCTTGCCCAGCAGCTGGCGCGCGCTGGCGGGGGCACCCAAATCTGCCAAGACGGCCACCGTGGTGGCGGATTTCATCGCCGGTATGACGGATCGCTTCGCGCTCGATGAATATCGCCGTATTTTTGATGTTCAGGCAAGAAGCTGGCTTGGGAAGTGACAGCGCCGTTAGCGGCTACGCCGCTTACGCCGTTGTCATCCCGGAAGCCGGCTTTCCCAAATACGTTAGTATTTCTAGGAAAGCCGAGCTGTCCGGGATCCCGTGAAAGTTGTTTTAATCACGCCAAAAGTCTTCTGACTTTTGGCTTTTCTGGATCCCGTGCTCGCCGGTCTGCTGACCGGATCCACAGGATGACGTTGGATAAACCATGAACCTCTACAAACATTACGAAACACAAATCAGACAAGCTGCCAGCCAGCTTGGTTTTGCAGCGCTTGATAAAATCGAAGCAACCCCGCCGCGTGATAGCGCCCATGGTGATGTGGCAACCAATGCTGCGATGGTGATTGCCGCGCAGTCGGGTAAAAATCCGCGCGAGATTGCTGGGTTGCTGCTGCCGCATATTCAGGCTTTTTCGGGAGTTCTAGCGGTCGAGATTGCCGGGCCGGGATTTATCAATATCACACTCGATCCAGCAGTATGGCAGCGCGCCATGCTTGATATTCTGGCCAGCGGCCTCGGTTATGGCAATTCGGCGCTCGGCGAAGGCAAAAATGTGAATGTGGAATATGTTTCTGCCAATCCCACCGGCCCTATGCATGTAGGGCATGGTCGCGGCGCGGTGTTTGGGGATGCGCTGGCAACGCTGCTGATGAAAGCCGGCTATAATGTGACCAAGGAATATTACATCAACGATGCCGGTGCGCAGGTGGACAAGCTCGCCGAGTCTGCATATCTGCGCTACCGCGAGGCATGTGGTGAGGCCATTGGTGATATTCCGGCGGGGCTTTATCCCGGCGAATACCTCATCGCCGTTGGGGAAGCGCTGCGCCAGCTTCATGGTGAAACATTGCTGGCAAGCGAGCGTGATGAATGGTTGCCGGTGGTGCGCGATTATGCGCTGGGCGCGATCATGGAGATGATCAAGGATGATTTATCGGCGCTGGGTATCACCCATGATGTCTTTACCTCAGAGCGCGAGCTGACGCTCGCCGGCAAGGTGGAAGAGGCAGTGGCGCTGCTGGATCGCAAGGGGCTGATTTACACGGGGGTGCTGGAAGCGCCCAAAGGCAAAGCACCGGACGACTGGGAGCCAAGGCCGCAAACATTATTTAAATCCACCCAGTTTGGCGATGATGTGGATCGCGCAATCAAAAAATCCGATGGCAGCTGGACATATTTTGCGCCGGATATCGCCTATCACTACGACAAGTGCAAGCGCGGCTTTGATCTGCTGATTGACGTGTTTGGCGCGGATCACGGTGGGTATGTCAAGCGCATCAAATCAGCGGTGCATGCGCTTTCCGATGGCAAGGTGGCGGTGGAAGTGAAGCTGATGCAGATGATTAAGCTGCTGCGCGGCGGCCAGCCCGCCAAGATGAGCAAGCGCGCGGGTAATTTTGTGACCATCCGCGAAGTGGTGGATGAGGTGGGCAAGGATGTGCTGCGTTTCATCATGCTCACCCGCAAAAATGATGCGCCGCTGGATTTTGATTTTGCGAAGGTGATGGAGCAATCCAAAGATAATCCCGTCTTTTATGTGCAATATGCCCATGCCCGCACCCGCTCGATTATGCGTAATGCGGCGAGCGAAGTGCCCGAAGCCCTGCCGCTGGCAAGACAGGCGGATGCGTTGCTGGTCTCTCGTCTTTCCCACCCCGCTGAGCTTGCGCTGATCAAGCTGATGTGCAGCTGGCCGCGAGTGGTGGAGCAGGCGGCGATTGCCTGCGAGCCACACCGTATTGCATTTTACCTGCAGGATCTCGCGGCGGCTTTTCACGGATTGTGGAACCAGGGCAATGATGACTTAACACTTCGTTTTTTACAAAAAAATGATATAGAGATGACAGCAGCCAAGCTGGTACTGGTGCAGGCAGTTTCAATTGTTGTCGCATCAGGTTTAATGGTGCTTGGGGTAGAACCAGCAGAGGAGATGAGATAATGGGATTTGGATGCCGCGGAGATGAGGTTGAAGAAACTGTTGTTGATGAACAGGACGTTCATCAGAGTCGTTTCAGGTGGTTGCCGGGCATCGTTGTACTGGCTGCGTTCTCGGGCTTTGGCGTCCTTGCTTGGCATGCCTATCATTATGGCGCTCAGTCCGTTGACGAAGGCGAGCTGATGGTGGTCGAAGCTGATCATGGCCCGATCAAAGAAAAACCAGCTGACCCAGGCGGCATGAAGTTTCCCAATCAGGATAAAACAGTGTTTGAAACTTTTTCAGGTGGCGCTGCCAATCCCCCCAAAGTAGAGCGCGTGATGCCGCCGCCGGAAGAGCCCATGCCCAAGAATGTGGGTACGGCAGAAACCCAAACATGGATCAACGACAAGCTGAAAGATGGTGCGGTCAGGAAAGAGGAGAATCTCGCCGCTGAGCCAAGTGCGCCGTCTGCTGCACCTTCTGCGCGTGTTGTGGATGTGCCGGCATCACAGGTCAAAATGATTAAGCCTGAGGAAGTCATTACCCATGTTAAAGATTCTCCGGCAGCGCATGAAGCTGCGGTAAAATCTCCCTCATCCGAGGCCAAGCAGGAAACTGTTAAGAAAAAAGAGCCGGTCGTTGCTGATGCACAGAAAGATAAACCTGTCGATGCTGCTGCGTCCGCAGCGCCACCAGTAAGTGCACCGAAGCCTGCTGCGGTAAGCAAGGAAAAAGCAGCGACAGGCAATCAGCGTATCCAGCTTGGTGCGTATGGTTCAGAGGATGAAGCCAAGGCTGCCTGGTCGAAAATGCAGGAAAAATTTCCTGAGCTGAAAGGCAAAACAGTGTATGTGGTGAAGGCAGATCTTGGCGCGAAAGGCATTTTTTATCGCCTACGCGCAGGCGGTTTTGCTGATGCCAAGGCGTTCTGCGCTGGGCTTTCCGCCAAGGGTCAGGCTTGCATGATGGTGCCGTAGTGAGCCTTACGCGTGCGATTTTTGGCTGCTCAGGCCTTCGCTTAACCGCCGAGGAAAAAGCTTTTTTTCGCGCGGTGAAGCCTTACGGTTTCATTCTGTTTGCGCGCAATTGCGCCGCGCCGGATCAGGTGCGTGCGTTGGTTGCTGATCTTCATGAAGCAAGTGGCCGGCCTACGCTTCCTATACTTATTGATCAGGAGGGCGGGCGCGTGGCGCGCCTCAAGCCGCCGCACTGGCCAGCCTATCCGCCTGCAGGGAGCTTAGCTGCGCTTTACGCACGTGATCCGCAGGCAGCCAAACATGCAGTTTATCTCAATGCCCGCCTGATGGCGGATGATCTTGCGGCGCTCGGCATTACGGTGGATTGTGCGCCGCTGGCTGACCTACCGGTGGAAGGCGCGCATGATATTATTGGTGACCGCGCTTTTGGCCGCTCGCCTCAGCAGGTGATAGACCTTGCCCGTGCGATGGCCGATGGGCTTATCGATAGCGGCGTGGTGCCCGTGCTCAAGCACATTCCCGGCCATGGCCGCGCGCGCGCGGATAGCCATGAGGAGCTGCCAGTGGTGGATAGCGCGCTTGAGCTGCTCCGCGAGACTGATTTTGTGCCGTTCAAGGCACTTTCCGACCTGCCTATGGCGATGACAGCGCATGTGGTCTTCACTGCGCTCGATAGTGATCACATGGCGACCACCTCCGCGCGTGTGATTGACCTTATCCGCGGCGAGCTTGGCTTTGCGGGGCTGCTCATGTCGGATGATCTGTCCATGAAGGCGATGAAGGGCGGCTTTGCTGAGCGCACCAGCGCAGCGCTTAGCGCGGGGTGCGACGTGGTGCTGCATTGCAATGGTGATATGGCGGAGATGACGCAGGTCGCAGGGGCACTGTTGCCGCTGAGCGGTCTGCCGCTTGAGAGAGCCGAACGCGCGATGATGAAAGCCGGGCAGCGCAAAGCATTTGATGTGGCCGAGGCGCGTGATAAGATGCGCGAATTCATGGCGGCATAAGGAGTGTGATATGGGCATGAGTTTTTGGCATTTGCTGGTGATTCTGATCGTGGTGTTTATTCTGTTTGGCGCGGGTAAACTGCCGAAAGTCATGGGCGATCTGGGCAAAGGCATCCGCAGTCTGCGTGAAGGGCTGAAGGGTGAGGATGAGAAGAAAGACGACACCAAAACGTCCTGACCATGTTTGATCTCTCGTTTGCTGAAATTGCGATCATCCTGCTGGTGGCGGTGATTTTTATTGGCCCCAAGGATGTGCCGGTGGTGGTGCGCGCTGTGTCTCGCTTCGTACGCACGGTGAGGGGCTGGGGCAGGGAGATAAGCGCTGCGTTTGATGATATGGCCAAAGAGTCCGGTCTTAAGGACATGGCCGATGAGTTTGAAGGCGATGTGCGCATGATTCGCGGTGATGATGGCAAATGGTATGAATCGTATAACCTGCCTTCCTCCCCCCTGGTGGGGGAGGAACGAGGAGGGGGGGCGAAGGATGACCAACGACATCCCTGATTCCCCCCACCCCAACCCCCCCCCGCAAGGGGGGAGGGAGGAGCTAGCCCGCCAGCCGCTGATGGAGCATCTGATTGAGTTTAAAAAGCGCATGCTCATCAGCTTTGCTGCCTTTCTCGTGGCGGTGATTGTCTGCTATGGTTTTGCTGAGCCGATTTATCATTTTCTGGTGAGGCCGCTCGCTGCTGCTTTTCCTGAAGGCGAGCATCGGCGTATGATCTATACCGGCCTGACCGAGGCGTTTTTCACCTATCTTAAGCTCGCGATGTTTGCGGGTTTCTTCCTTGCCTTCCCGGTGATTGCCGCGCAGTTTTATTCTTTTATGGCGCCGGGGCTTTACAAGCACGAGCGGCGAGTGCTGATTCCTTATCTCGTTGCCGCACCGGCGCTCTTTACCATCGGCGCGGCCTTTGTGTATTACCTGATTTTTCCTGCGGCGTGGCGCTTTTTTCTGGGGTTTGAACATAGCGGCGCGGGCGGGCTTCCCATCCAGCTTGAAGCGCGGGTGGGGGAATATTTAAGCCTGTCGATGCATCTGATCCTTGCGTTTGGGTTATCGTTTCAGCTGCCGCTGGTGCTGATATTGCTGGTGAAAAGCGGTCTGATGCAGGTGGACACGCTCCGGCGCGGCAGGCGATATGCGATTGTCATCATTGTCACGGTCGCGGCGTTTATCACCCCGCCGGATGCCTTCAGCCAGATCGCGCTTTCCGTGCCGCTTTACTTGCTGTATGAAATCTCAATTTTAATTTGTTCTCGTCATTCCCCGAATTCGCATGCGAATTCTAGGGGAATCCAGACTGGATCGCCTTAGAATCACGATGTGATTCAGGCGATGACGGCATAGGAGAAAAAACATATGCACGACATAAAATCCATCCGCTCTAACCCTGAGGCTTTTGACGCTGGATTGGCAAGGCGCGGCCTTTCGCCGCAATCCGGCCTGATACTCGCACTTGATGAAAAAAAGCGCGCGCGGCAAACTGAACTGCAGAACTTGCTTACCAAGCGCAATGATGTGGCGCAGCGCATTGGCAAAGCCAAGCAAAAGGGTGAGGATGCCAGCGTGATCATGGACGAGGCGGCGCAGCTGAAAGCCACCATCGCCAGCATGGAAGCCGAGCTTGCCGAGCGCGGCGAAGTGGAAGCGGTGCTCGAGGCGATTCCTAATATTCCCGCAAGTGATGTGCCGCAGGGTAGCGATGAAACAGGCAACGTGAAGGTGCGCGAGTGGGCGCCCCCCCTTACGTCCCCCCCGCCTGCGGGGGGGATACAGGGGGGGAAATTCAAACCCAAGGAGCATTTTGACCTCGGCGAGGCGCTGGGGCTGATGGATTTTGAAAGCGCGGCGAAGCTTTCCGGTGCGCGGTTTGTGGTGCTTAAAGGAGCGCTGGCGCGCATGGAGCGGGCGCTGGCCAGTTTCTTCCTCGATCAGAACACCCTCGCTGGTTACACCGAGATCGTGCCGCCTTTCATGGTGCGCGACAATGCCGCTTACGGCACCGGCCAGCTGCCAAAATTCGGCGAGGATTTATTCAAAACAACCAACGGTTTCTGGCTGATTCCCACCGCTGAAGTGCCGCTTACCAATCTGGTGGGTGATTCGATTGTGGAAGAGGATAAGCTCCCCATGCGCATGACCGCCTACACACCGTGTTTCCGTTCGGAAGCGGGCGCAGCGGGCAGGGATACGCGCGGTATGATCCGCCAGCATCAGTTCAGCAAGGTCGAGCTGGTGTCCATTACGACGCCGGAGCAGTCCGCCGCAGAGCATGAGCGCATGACCGCGCAGGCTGAGTCGCTGCTGCAGAAGCTCGGCCTGCCTTATCGCACCATGCTGCTTTGCACTGGCGACATGGGTTTCTGCTCGCAGAAAACCTATGACATTGAGGTGTGGCTACCCGGTCAGAATGCCTACCGCGAAATTTCCAGCTGCTCGA
>CANHDY010000089.1 GCA_947459535.1 Rickettsiales bacterium
ACCTGCCATGCACCGAATCATATTTCAGCAGGTGCACATGGGTGGCGATATCCGCCGGGCCATTCACCGCCACCAGCTCAATATCTTTCTCGGGATGCTCATAAATGGCGCGCAGCACACAGCGGCCGATGCGCCCAAGTCCGTTAATACCTACACGAATCGTCATACGTTACTACCTTGCCATGCCTGCGTAGGCAGGCATCTACGCCCTTCCTGCGCAACTTCTCCGGTTAACACTGGATACAGATCCTTCCATTCCGGATTGGTTCGCAGAATATGTTTCACTTTCCAGGATCGTTTCCATGTTTTCATGCATTTTTCTCTATATAAGGCTGTTTCCGGATCTTGATAAATTTCATAATACACAAGCTTGTCTAACCCATATTTTTTTGTGAAGCCTTCGACGAATTTATTTTTATGCTCAAAGATGCGCCTGATTAAATCGTTCGTCATGCCAATGTATAATATTCCGTTTGGTTTATTCGTCATGATATAAACAAAAAACAATGTTTCCATTCTATTGCCTATCGTAGATCCCTGCCTTCGCAGGGATGGCTAGATTAGTTTACTCACCGCATCCACCACCGCTTCCGCTGTGATACCAAAATGCTTGTATAAATCCGGGGCAGGGGCGGAGGCGCCGAAGCCACTCATGCCGATGAACGCACCTTTATCGCCTGAGTATTTTTCCCAGCCGAAACCGCTGGCGGCTTCGATGGCGATGCGTGGGCCGCTACCCAGCACCTGCCTCCGGTAGCTTTCTGGCTGCTGGTCAAACAGCTCCCAGCACGGCATGGACACCACGCGCGCCGCGATATCTTTTTCAGCGAGCAATTTTTTCGCTTCGACGGCAATCGAAACTTCTGATCCGGTCGCAATCAGTGTAAAGACCGGCGCAGAATCCGCAACCTCGGCCTCGCGCAGCACATAGCCCCCGCGCGCGCAGAGATTCTCTGGCGTGTAAGCGGTGCGCAGCGCCGGCACATTCTGGCGGGTGAGTGAAAGGATGCTCGGCGTTGTCGTTGCGGCCAGCGCGAGTGCCCAGCATTCTAGTGTTTCCGTGGCATCGGCTGGGCGAAACACATTCACATTCGGCATGGCGCGAAGCGAGGCGAGATGTTCAACGGGCTGATGCGTGGGGCCATCTTCGCCAAGGCCAATCGAATCATGCGTCATGACATAAATCACGCGCTGCTGCATGAGCGCGGAAAGGCGAATGGCGGGGCGGCAATAGTCGGTAAACACCATGAACGTACCCCCGTAGGGTATAAACTCGCCGTGCAGCGCAAGGCCGTTCATGATCGCGCCCATCGCGTGCTCACGTACGCCGTAATAAATATAGGAACCGCTGTAATTTTTGCTGCTGATCGGCGCCTGAATTTTGGTTTTGGTGTTGTTGGAGCCGGTTAAATCCGCAGAGCCGCCAATGAGTTCAGGAATCGTTTCGGTGAGCAGGCTGAGCACATTTTCCGACGATTTGCGGGTGGCCTCCGCCGGGGCTTTGTCGGCCAGCTGCTTTTTAAACTCATTCAGTTTGGCAAGCCAGCCCTCCGGCAACTCGCGCCGCTGCAGGCGCTCAAACTCAGCGCGATTTGATGCGTCCACACCGCTGTATTGCTTGCTCCAGGCATGATAGGCATCATGGCCTTTTTTGCCAACAGCGCGCCACGCTTCCAGCACCTGCTGCGGCACATCAAACTCACCGTAGCTGATGCCAAGCTTTTGGCGAGCGCCGGCGATTTCTTCTTTTCCCAGCGGCGAGCCATGGCATTTTTCAGAATTTTCCTTGGTGGGGGCGCCATAGCCAATTTTCGTGGCGCAGGCGATGAGCGAGGGTTTGTCGCTTTTCTGCGCGCTGGCAATCGCCCGGCGAATCTCTTCGGGGTTGTGACCATCCACGCTCTGAACATTCCAGCCGCATGCGCTAAAGCGCATCAGCTGGTCTTCGCTGGTGGCAAGCGAAGTGGGGCCGTCGATCGAGATTTTATTATCGTCCCAGAGTACGATGAGTTTGCTGAGTTTCCAGTGCCCTGCCAGCGAGATCGCTTCCTGCGAGATGCCCTCCATCAGGCAGCCATCACCGGCGATCACATAAGTATAATGCTCAGCGATATCACCAAAACGCGCCGCCATCATGCGTT
Source organism: Rickettsiales bacterium (assembly GCA_947459535.1). Taxonomy (GTDB): domain Bacteria; phylum Pseudomonadota; class Alphaproteobacteria; order Rickettsiales; family SXRF01; genus JAJTHB01. The sequence continues at coordinate 2,142 of CANHDY010000089.1, forward strand.
CGGCCAGCGCCATACCGACGCTGTTCGCCAGCCCCTGGCCGAGCGGGCCAGTGGTGGTTTCAATACCGCTGGCGTGGCCATATTCCGGGTGGCCGGCGGTTTTCGCGCCGAGCTTGCGGAAGTTTTTAATGTCCTCCAGCGTCATATCGGGATAGCCGGTGAGATAGAGCAGGGCATATTGCAGCATCGAGCCGTGGCCAGCCGAGAGAACAAAGCGGTCACGCGCCGGCCAGAGCGGGTGCTGCGGGTCAAACTGCAGGAAATCCCGGAAAAGCACCGTGGCGACATCGGCCATGCCCATCGGCATGCCAGGATGGCCGGAATTTGCGCGCTCCACCGCGTCCATCGCGAGGGCACGGATGGCACCCGCCATCTCCGTATGCGAAGCGGAAGAGGCAGGCGAGGGTTTAGCTGCAATCGAGGCTGTAGACATTGAAATCACCGATGCTAGGATGAGAAGCTATGGTTCAAGCACAGGCGAAGGCACTTCTCAACCAAAAAAACGAATCCAGCGAGGCCTTAGCGCAGGCGGCCGAACGGCTGGTTGCCGCGCTGGATAGGCTGGAGGATCGCCTCAGCCACTGCCAGGCGCCGCCACCAGCCACCGAGCATGAATCCGGACAGCTGGCGTTATTTGCGCAGGAAAATGAAACGCTGCGCAACGAGCAGGCGGATCTGCATGAGACAATCCGCGAGCTTCAGAGCCAGTATGACGACCTGCACAAGGTCGCGGTGACCATCTACAATAAGCTCGAAGATTCGATTAAACGCCTGACGCGTATTATGGAGCAATAAACCGCTTGACTATCTTGTAGAGATGTCTAATTTCTCGCCTCTGCTTTTGTTGTGGGGGCGTAGCTCAGTTGGTAGAGCGTCTGCTTTGCAAGCAGAATGTCGCGGGTTCGATTCCTGTCGCCTCCACCATCTCTCATTCAAAAATGTGGATGCAGTACTGCTGCTGGGTGGGGCGGTTCTAGGATTTTGTCCTGATTTTGAGATCGCACCATTTAATATCATTGTTTTTCCTTTATAATTTACCGTGTTCTATCCGAATCCTCTGGGGTCACTGGGAGGCGGAGCATAGAACATCTTGCGTATTATCCGTAATTTGGGTATAATGAGGAAAGTAGGAGGTGCCCGTATGATTACTGTTCCTTCCAGCGAGTTTTCAAAGAATTTTGGCCGCTATCGTGAAGCAGCGCAGCGTGAGCCGGTAGCTGTTACCAGTCACGACCGTGTGACAGGCTATTTCGTGTCAGGTTCGGATTACGAGGCCTATCTTCGGATGAAGGCACAGATGCCCAAAGCGTTTGCCGTCGAAGCGCTCTCTGAGGAAACCATTCAGGCGATAGCCGCCAGCAAAATGGATGCAAAGCACGATCACCTGAACAGCCTTATGGATGAATAAGATATGATACCTGATTATCAAACATTGATGCGCCCTGTACTGGAATGCGCAAAAGATGGGGAGATTACTCCTAAGCAAGTAGTCAAAATTTTAGCAGTGAAATTTAAATTATCCGAAGCGCAACTTAAAGAAATGCTGCCAAGTAAGCGCGCACCAATGTTTTACAATCGTGTTGCGTGGGCAAAATTTTATTTACAGCAAGCTGGCCTAGTTGAGTCAAAAAAACGGGGCTACTTTGCTATCACCGAAGCAGGCAAAAAAGCCCTCTTGAGTGGCGCAGAAATTAACAACCAATTCCTAACACAATACACTGCATTTCAGGACTTTAAAAACCGTGGAAAAGATAACGTCTCAAAAGAAGAAGTGATTGAGACAAGCCCGCAAATACCTGACAAAACACCCGATGAAGTTTTGCGTAATGCCCATCAATCGATCAATGATGCCCTTGCTTTAGATCTTCTTTCCTCCATTCGTGATTGTTCCCCTTCATTTTTTGAACAGCTTATTGTCGACCTGCTACTTGCAATGGGGTACGGTGGCACATCTGAAGATGCTGGGCGTTCACTGGGGTGTAGTGGAGATAATGGCGTTGATGGAGTCATAGATCAAGACCCCCTCGGCGTTGACCAGATCTATATTCAAGCCAAGCGTTATCAAGAAAGCAATACGATTGGCTCATCAGATATTCGAGATTTCTTCGGATCACTTAGCTTAAAGAAGGCCAGTAAAGGTATCTTTGTTACTACTTCCAGCTTTACGTCATCAGCAACGCAAACAGCAAAAGATCTGAATCATCGCATTGTTCTGATTGATGGGAAGCAGCTTGCGAAATTGATGATACGTTACAATATTGGATGCCGCGATGAAGAAGTGCTTCATATAAAGAAGTTGGATGAAGATTATTTCGACGAAGTAGCATAACTGTGGCCATTCCCAATCCAGAACCCGGCCTCGTGATTTCCTACGCTTATTTGTGGCGCAGGGAGTTTGAGACAGGTCAGCAGGAAGGCCGCAAGAATCGCCCGTGCGTCATCGTGTTGTCAGTGGAAAAGCTCGATAGTGGCACGCACGTCACCGTTGCGCCCATCACGCATTCGCCACCATCCCCCGGCATACCATGTTTAGAAATTCCCCTGCGAGTGAAGCAGCATCTTGGGTTGGATAATGACCGCTCATGGGTAATCCTCGGTGAGGTGAATCAGTTCGTATGGCCGGGCTATGATCTGCGCCCCATTCCCGGCAGGCAGGGCGACATAGCCTATGGTTTTCTGCCGCCGCGTTTATTCGATCAAATCCGCAGCGGCATTCTGGATATTATCCTTGGGGCGCGTGGTAACATTACGCCGCGGGATTAAGCTGCCATTCCTTCGTATTGCTGCACGGTTGTTTCGATCCAATGCTGCCACTGATCGTAGGTGCGCCCAGTAAGAGGTCGTGACTTTGTGATCACCGGCATGGGGTTAAACTTGAATTGCCTATCGCGTATACCACCGGTTGTTCAAAAATTCTTCCAACATCATACAGCGCGTCCACAAATTTCACCAAAAGGTTCGCTCCGAGTCCGCCACCGACCACCATTTCACAGCAAATCAAGTCGCTCGTTTAATATTTCATCGATTCTTTATTTAACGGCTCGTGTCACGTTGCCCAAGCTGCGCTAGTGTTTCGGCTTGTGGTAAGCGGGCTGGAAAGCATGCAGCCGGCGCTCACCAAGTGTGCAACCTAATCCACCGCGCTAATTCAGCCTTAACTTGAGGCCGTGACTAAAACACCGGCAGAGCGTTACGCAGCACGCACACGGCGCAGGAAGCTATCCACCTGTGTATTGAGCTCTTCAGCTTGCTTGGAAAGCTCCTTCGAGGCGGAAAGCATCTGCTCAGAGGCGGAACCAGCGTGGGATGATGCCGCCTGTACATCGCCAAGGCTATCGGCGATGGACTGCGTGCTGGAAGCCGCGGTCTGCATGTTTTTTGAGATCTCGCCGGTCGTGGCTGACTGTTCTTCCACCGCCGAAGCGACACTGGAAGTGGCCTCAGAAATGGAGCCGACCGAGCCGCCGATTTCTTTCAGCGCGCTGATGATGGCATTGGCGGCTTGTCGCATTTCTTCCACCACCTGCTGAATTTCTTCGGTGGTTTTGTTGGTCTGGCTTGCGAGATTTTTCACTTCGCTGGCGACCACAGCGAAACCTTTGCCCGCTTCACCTGCGCGGGCGGATTCAATGGTGGCATTGAGTGCCAGCAGGTTGATCTGACCGGCAATGCTGGAAATCATATCCATTGCGGTGGCAACACGGCTCATTGCTTCGTTGAGCGCGCTGGCAACAGTGTCGGCATTACGTGCTTTTTCTCGTGATTCATGCACGAGGTTGGTCGTTTTTTGCAGCTGCGATGAAATTTCTTTCACCGTCGCGGCAAGTTCTTCGGACGCCGCTGCAACGGATTGCACACTCGCCGTAGTGCTGGCGGCGGCGCCGCTGGCATGGGAGGCTTTCTGGTTGCTATCGCGCGCGGTGTTCACCATGCTTTCTGCCGTTTGAGCCAGCTCGGTGGCGGCCGCTGCAACTACGTTGACAATGGACTTGATGCTTTGCTCAAAGTCGTTTGCCATGCGCTGCTGCACTTGTTTTTTCTCTTTCTCCAGCTCAATTTTTTCATAGTCTGCGAAAGCAAGCTTGTTCTGCAGCGCGCGGATACGGGTTAGAATTTCCTCGAATTCGTCGGTACCTTGATCCACCTCGGTTTTATAATTGCCGTTGGCGATGGAGGTGAGCGTCTGGTTCATGTAGCCGAGCCTGCGCTGCAAAAGCTTTTTGATACGGCCTGTCGCTATCATGGCCACGGCAATCGCGGCAAGTAGCGTCGCAATCACAATCGCAAGCTCAATCAGCTCGCCGTTTCGTGCAGATTCGTAGCGCGCCTGCGCGCTATCCAGCTGCATTTTGCTCAGGTCATTACTCTTGGCTTTGATGCGGTCAATGAGCGTTTTGCTTTGTGCAATCAGCGGGATGATATCTCCCTGCTTGCCCTCAGCAGCGAGCGCAAGGGCAGGCTTGATGAAGGCCTCCAGATAGTCCGTGCGCGCGCTGGCAAAGCTATCGGCCAGTGCTTTTTCCTCTCGTGAGAGCGGCGCAGCACTGTAGCTGCTCCATAGCTTGTCGATGCTGGCCATCGAATCATTGACACGAGCGGAAAGTTCATTTGCATTACCGCCGGCGGCGGCGAACTGGCTCAGCGTCAGCGTTGTATCCTGAAGTAGCCCACGAATTTCTGCCATTTGCGCTGCGGGTAGGGCACTTTCAAGATAGACGCTGTGCAGTGATTCGGTCGCGCGGTGGTTGAAATACATGCTAACAGCTGCATTGATAAGCACCATCGCAATCAGTATATAGCCCATAATGGCAATCTGATTGCTGATGCAGCCCAGCCAGCGACGGCGGCTAGCACTACGGCTGCGATCAACCACCTGGCCATGCTCAATGGCAAGACTGCCTGCTTTGCCTTCGCGGAATTTGCGGTAAATATCGCTGACTGCTTTAACAATTTCAGGGCGCGGCTTATTGCGCACTGACATGTAGCCGGTAACCTGCTCGTTTTCGACAATCGGCATGGCATTGGCGTGCACCCAGTAATGATCCCCGTTTTTAACGCGGTTTTTAACATAACCGCTCCAGGGCTTTCCGGCTTTCAGGTCGCGCCACATATCGGCAAAGGCCTCGGGCGGCATGTCGCTGTGGCGAATAAGGTTGTGCGGTTGGCCGATCAGCTCATCATTGGTGAAGCCGGAGATATCAATAAAATCTTTGTTCACCGATTTAATTCTGCCCTTATCGTCCGTCACCGAGACGATCATCGATCCTTCATCCATCACTACTTCACGTTGGGTAACGGGGCCGTTATCGCGCATACATTGCCTCCATAGCGAATTACATTGCCTCCATAGCGAATAATTATTTATTCTATCTAGTGCTAATTTATTAATTATGCACTAATAATCGCTATGATTGTACCCGCGTGAAACAGATCGGTTTATTTTCGCTCCCGCAGCTGCGCTTTCAGCTCGCGTAATTCTTCCAGAATCTGCCGCTCAGTATCTTCCATCACGGCTTCGTGTTTTTTATGCTCGCTCTGCATCGCTTCAACGATGACGGCAATGAACAGGTTAAGCACGGTGAAGGTGGCAGCGAGGATATAAATCACAAAGAAAATCCATGCATTTGGGTGGGTGGTGAGAATCTGGCGCACCATGTCTGCCCAGCCTTCCAGCGTCATGATTTGAAACAAGGTGAAAAAGGAGTTGCCCAGCGTGCCGAACCATTCGGGGTAGGCGGCGCCGTAGAGCTTGGTCGCCATCACGGCGAATACATAAAAGATAAGAATCATGATGAGGGCGATGGAGGCAATGCCGGGAATGGCGCCCACCAGCCCCTGAACCACCGAACGCAGGCGCGGGAATGCAGAAATGAGCCGCAGTACGCGCAGCACGCGTAGCGCGCGCAGCACCGAAAATCCCTCCTGCGCTGGCACCAGCGATACGCTCACAATCGCAAAATCAAACAGGTTCCACGGGTCTTTGAAAAAGCGAAGGCCATATGCGCCAATACGCATCAAAAGCTCGGCCACGAAAACCCACAAGATAGCGCGGTCAAGGCTGGTCAGCAGCGCGCCGTATTGCGCCATGATGTCTGGGTAAGTTTCCAGCCCGAGCGTGATGGCGTTAATAATAATCAGAAAAATAATGCTTTTCTGGAAGAGTGGTTTTTCGACCACAGCGCGCAGCCTATTTTGAAATCCCATGTCGCTTTATCCTTTATTTTAAAATTTAGCCGACTATATAGGTCGCCTATTTTGAATCCACAAGTTTAAGGAGTG
>CANHDY010000090.1 GCA_947459535.1 Rickettsiales bacterium
AATATATTCAGCGCTGATTCTTTGAATCACCGTTTCCGGAATATCGTTTTACATGCTCCCTGCTTTCGCAGGGATGACAAAAAAAGAAAAACGCCGGACGAGGGGGCATCCGGCGTTTTAGGCGGGGGCGCGACTTTCGCGCTACGCGTCAGAAGGGAGCAAGGGCATCGACGACCTGGCTTCCCCAGCGACCCCGCTGGACATCGCTGAGTTGCCCGCGACCACCATAGGTGATGCGTGCTTCAGCGATCTGGGTAGAGTCAATGGTGTTATCCGATTTAATGTCCTGCGGACGGATAACACCTTTGACGGTGAGTTCTCGAATTTCACTGTTAATCAGGATTTCCTGACTGCCATCGATCACAAAATTACCATTGGGCAGCACCTGTGTAATCAGCGCCGCAATTTGCGTATCGATTTTTTCTTTGCGCTTGATGGCACCAGTGCCCTGCGTGTTGGTGCTACCGGTTATATCGAGCAGGCTCGTCGGCGTGGCTGGATCTTTCAGTGGCAGTTTGTTGCCGAGAATTTCAACATTACCCGCCAGTAGATTTTCAAAACCAAACACCTTCGGCGCGCCGAGTCGTTCGCCGGTGCTACGGTTGGCTTGCGTCTGGTTATCAACCTCCGCCTTGTCATCAATGCTGATATTGATGCGCAGAATATCACCCACACGCGCCGCGCGCTGGTCGCGGTAGAAGGCGCGGGCGCCCGGCTGCCACAGCGAGTTGGCATATTGCTTAGCGGGCGGCTGATTTTCTGGCAGCGGCCAGCTCATTGGCCGGTAGTCGGGTTTTTCCTGAGGGTTAACCACTTCGGAAAATGGTGGTGGTTTGCCGACATTATCAAGCTTATCCAGCGTGCTGGAGCAGGCGGTCAGCAGCGAGCTGGCCAGCAGCGCTGCGGCAAGTTTACGGGATAGCAGCATAACGAACTCCTGTATTGCCGGTGTGAATCACCGCTGTTTTTTCATCCTGAACCACGGCGCGCACCAGCTTCTTGCTGGAAAGATTGCGCACATTGATCGTGCTGCCGAGGCTGCCATCTTCAAGTGCCTGCGCGGTGGTGCTGATGGAAACGCCGGGCGAGCGATAATCCACCTGAATGATGTCATTTTTTCGAATCAGCGCGGGCTGCGCAATTTCCTGTTCGCGAATGGGTCGTCCGGCGGAGATGCTGCGAACCGGCGATTTGCCTACCAGCGCGGCGGCATCAGCAATTGTGTCGCTGCGCGTGCGTGACAGGCTGAAGTCACGAATCTCGAGATCCGCCTCCTGAATCACATCGCCCGGGCGAACCTGGCGTTTTAAAACCGGCACACTCATCACCTCATCATAGCGGCCGCCCACCGGCATGGCGGAGATCACCTGACCATCGCTCAGAAACATCAGGCTTGCCTGCCAGCGCGAGGTGTTTTTATCAAAGCTGAGTCCGCGTATTTCAACCGATAGTGGCTGCGCATGAGAAAAGAGCGTGTCATCGCTGCGACCCGTGATGCTGGCGCTGACTTTGCTACCAGCGCCGCGCTCGGCAAGTGCAAAGCTGATTGCTTCTTCGGCATCACGGCTGGTCAGCACAAAGAGCTCGGTGCCCGGCGCATGGATGGCTACGGGCGCCGCCGCCGCCGGTGCAGGCAGCTGCTCGATGGTGGCAAAAGCCAGCGATGGCACCACAAAACCGGCCACACAGCTAAGGGCAAAATACCTAAAAATAAGGCTCATGATCTTACACGCTCTGAGTGAGTGATTGCAGCATTTCATCAGTTTTGGAGATCACGCGGCTGGTCATCTCATAGACGCGCTGAGCGCGAATCAGATTGGTCAGTTCCGTGACCGGATTGACGTTGGAGGTTTCAAGAAATCCCTGAATGATGGTGCCAAACCCATCCACGCCCGGGTTGCCGGTGGTGGGGGTGCCGGACGCGGCGGTTTCCAGATAGAGGTTCTGGCCGATGGCCTGCAGACCGGCTTCATTCACAAAGTTGGCGGTCTGAAGCTGGCCGAGATTCTGCGGCGCAGTCTGGCCGGGGATGGTGGCAAACACTTCACCGGACTGATTCACGCTGACGCTGATGGCGTTGGTCGGCACGGTGATGGCCGGCTGAACTTCGAAGCCATCGCTGGTGACAAGCACGCCGGTAGGGCTGAGCTGCAGCGCGCCGGCGCGGGTGTAGGCGGTGGTGCCGTCGGGCTGGGTAATCTGGAAATAGCCTTTGCCCTGAATGGCGAGATCCAGCGGATTTTCGGTGTTCTGAAGCGTGCCCTGTCCGGTGTTGCGGTAAATCGCGGCGGTGCGAACGCCAAGGCCAATCTGTACACCGGTGGGAACAATCGTTCCGGTATCGGCGGAGTTGGTGCCGACGCGGCGCGCGTTCTGATAGAGCAGATCCTGAAATTCCGGCCGCTGCAGCTTGTAGGCAGTGGTGTTGATGTTCGCAAGGTTCTGCGAGGTCACATCCACATAAAGCTGCTGTGCCTGCATGCCGGTGGCGGCGATATCCAGAGAGCGCATAAGCGTGTCCTATCCTATCCTATCTTATCCTTGTTGAGCCCAGGTGTTGGCGGCTTTACGTTGCAAATCATAGACCACTTCGATGAAACGCGCGGTGCTGCCCACGGAGCGCGAGACGTCAATCATGTGTGTCATCTCCAGCACGGGTTTGACATTCGCGCCCTCCAGCACCCCCTGCACGATGCGTGCTTGCGGTGCATCCTGCGGTTCGATATCGGTTTTGAAAAGACGGTCGCCGACGCGCTCGAGCAGCTGCTCGTTATCAAAACGCACCACGCTCATGAACGCGAACTCCTCGCCATTGACTCGCACCGAGCCATTCGTGGCCACTTCGATATTGCGTGCCCCTTCCGGCAGGGTGATGCGTTGCTCGCCCGGCCCCAGCACCGGATAACCGTCTGGCGTGGTGATAACGCCGCTGGCATCAATCTGAAAATTACCGGCGCGTGTGTAGCGAATACCCAGCGGTGTTTCGACCATAAAATAGCCATCGCCCTGAATGGCGAAATCCAGCGGGTTGCCGGTGGAGATTATCGAGCCGCTTTCGGTGTTGCGGTAGGTGGAAATATCGTAGGCAAACGACATCGGGTTTCGCACACCCTGATTCACATCCTTGGTCAGGTAGGAATTAAACAGCATGTGCTGCGAGTTGTAGCCAGTGGTGTTGCTGTTGGCGATATTGTTCGCCGTCACTTCCATATCACGGAAGAGAGCCAGCTGCCGCGAGAGCATGATATAGACGCCGTTATCCATAGCAGAAAAGCACCTTCATTCATCAAACACATTGATGCAGGAGATGAATGCATGTTTCGTGCCAAATGTTGCGGGCATGTAAATTCAGTTGCGTTTTACGCTTACTGTCGTAATGGAATAACGAACCGCATGCAGGAGAGACCATGGCCAAAGACGACGCAAAAAAAACAGATGACGCCGCCGAAGCAAAAGATGCCGCCAAGGCCGCAGGCGGCGAAGCAGCAGAAGGCGCAGAAGGCGAAGCGGGCGCGGGTAAAAAATCGAAAAAGAAAATGATCATCATCGGCGTGGCAGCGCTGGTGTTGCTGCTGGCTGGTGTTGGCGGCGCGTATTTTGCTGGCCTGTTTGGTGGTCACAGCGCGCCGGAAGGTGAAGCTCAGGAAACCGAAAGCAAGCCGGAAAATGTGGTGTTCTACACGCTGCCGGATTTCCTTATCAACCTCAACACCACCGGCCGCACGGCAAGCTTTCTGAAAACCACGGTGATTCTTGAAGTGGCTAATCAGGAAGATATTCCAAAAATTGAAGCGAACCTGCCGCGTGTGGTGGATGCGATCAACACCTATCTTCGCGAGCTGCGCGCCAGTGATCTTTCGGGCTCCGCAGGGGTGCAGCGGCTGCGCGAGGAGCTGCTCATCCGCGCCAACAAATCGCTCGCGCCGGTCAAAATCAATGATGTGCTGTTTAAAGAAATTGTGGTTCAGTAGCGCGCATGGCACGGCAATTGCCATGAACGATGCAAAGCGGGATTGTCGCAGGCGACAGCCTGTGTTATAAGTTACTGAACGATAAGGTCTCTTATGGCTGATAACGACACCAATCAGGATGACGCCGCCGCCGCCGAATGGGCGGCGATGCTGGAAAAAGACGAGGGCGCCGCGGCAAGCGGCGAGCCGGCAGAGGCGCAGCGCATTCTCAATCAGGATGAGATTGATAGCCTGCTCGGCTTCGATACCAAGTCGGATGGCAACAGCAAAACGGATGGTATTTTCGCCATTCTCGATAAATCGATGACGGCCTATGAAAAGCTGCCGATGATCGAGGTGGTGTTTGATCGTATGGTCAGGCAGATGTCCACCAGCCTGCGCAACTTCACTTCAGAAAACGTGGATGTCAGCCTCGATTCAATGACGAGCATCCGCTTTGAAGACTATCTCAACTCTATTCCGCTGCCGGCGCTGCTCGTGGTGTTTCGCGCGGTGGAGTGGGAAAATTTTGGCATGGTAACGGTCGATAGCTCGCAGATTTATTCGCTGGTGGATATTCTGCTTGGCGGTCGCAAGACGAATCGTCCGGCGCGTGTGGAGGGCAGACCCTATACCACCATTGAGCAGGATATCGTCAAGCGCGCGATTGATGTGGTGCTGGCGGATATGAGCAGCTCCTTTGAGCCAATCTCGCCAATTACGTTTCATTTTGAGCGCCTCGAGACCAATCCACGCTTTGCCACCATCACCCGCCCGGGCAACCCGGCGCTGCTGGTGAAATTCCGTGTGGAAATGGTAGAAAATCGCGGCGGCATGATTGAAGTGCTGCTGCCGCACACCACGCTGGAGCCTATCCGCGACCTGCTGCTGCAGATGTTCATGGGCGAAAATTTCGGCCAGGACACGGTGTGGGAAAAACATCTCGGCAAAGAGCTGCGCAACGCCAATGTTGAGGTGGAGGCCGTGCTCAAAGAAAAAATGGTGACACTGAAAGATGTCATGAGTTTCAAAGTCGGCAGCACACTGCTGATGGACTGCACGCCCGACGACGAGGTGACCATGCGCTGCGGCGGCATTCCGGTGACCACCGGCCTGATGGGCAAAGTGGGTGAAAGCATGGCCATTTCACTCAACGACGCCATTCAGCGTAAAATGAGGGAAGCAACATGACCGGAATCATCGCGAATCTGCTGCTGAACATTGTGATTGTTGGGCTTCTGGCCGCCACCATCAGCTATTGCTGGGTGCTTAATCGCCGCATCAAGCTGCTGCAGGATAGCAAAAGCGAGCTGGCGCAGCTGCTGACGCATTTCGATGAATCCACCCAGCGCGCCTCGGAAAGCATTGTCGCGTTGCAAACCGCGAGCAAGCGCATCGGCGAGAATATTCAGCACCGTATTGAAAAAGCCAATTACGTGATTGATGATCTTGGTTTTCTGGTTGAGCGCGCCGGAAAAATTTCAAGCCAGCTGGAAGCCAGTGTGGCGGTTAGCCGCGCGCGCAGCCGCGCCAGCATTGATTCTGAGCCGGCGTTCGAGCCGGCGGAGCAGCCCGCACTGGTGAAGCCTACGCCCACGCTGGAATCACGCCGCAGCAGCCCAGAAAAAACAGGCAAGGAAAAAGCCGTTGCATCGCTCGAGGCCGTGCTGGAGCGCGTGGTTGGCCGAAACAAGCCCGCACCAGAAAGCGACGGCGAAGCGCCGGCTCCCTCCAAATCAGCTATTCGCGGGCGCTCGAAAGCAGAGCAGGAGCTGCTCGATATTGTCCGCAGCGGTCTGAAAGGGTAGGGCATGCGGCTTATTCCACTGACCATTGGCGCGGCCAGCCTGCTTCTTGTGGTGAAGATGACGGATGTCGCGCGTGGCACCGAAGCGCTTTCTGAGGCGCTGTTTATTTCCCGTGTGCAGGCGCAAACCGAGGAGCCAGCCGCAGAACCTGCTAAAGAGCCAGCGGCCAAACCCGAGGCGGAAGCCAAACCCGCCACCCAGGAACCGGCTAAAAGTGATGACGCGCAGGGTGGTGCTAAAGATGCTAAGAAAGACGCTCCCAACCCGAACGTGACAGAAACCGCCGGTGATGTCGCCGATCGCACCTTCAGCAAGGTCGAGCTGGAGCTGCTGCAGAATCTGGCCAAGCGCCGTGATGAACTTCAGCGCTGGGAAACGAATATCCAAGTGAAGGAAACGGCGCTGGACGCCACGGAAAAGCGCATCAACGATAAAATCGTCCAGATTGAGGCGATGAAAAAAGAAGTCAGCGAGCTGCTTGCGGAATATAACACCAAGGAAGATGCAGAGGTTCGTAGTCTGGTGCGCATCTATGAAAACATGAAGCCGCGCGATGCCGCCCGTATTTTTGATGAGCTGGAAATGCCGGTGCTGCTGATGGTGGTGGATAAGATGTCGGAAAAAAAAGCCGCCCCGATTCTTGCTGAAATGTCGCCGCAGAAGGCCAAGGCCGTCACGGTGCAGCTGGCGGCGCAGCGGCAGATTAACAATGCCAAATTCAATACTATTACGGCGGCGCCTACCAATGCTGCCGCCACACCAGCACCCGCAGCACCGCCACTATAATGGTTTTTTCTGTGCCAGATGCCGCGATTTTTCGCGAATATGATGTGCGCGGTGTTGTCGGTGCGAATTTTGGTGCCGATGAGGCGGCGCTGATTGCCCGCGCTTTTGCCGAAACCGCCTGCGATCAGCAGAGCCCAAGCATGATTCTTGCGCGTGATGGCCGCCTGAGTTCTCCCGAGATTGCCGAGGCGGTGGCAGGCGCGCTGGTGCGCGAGGGCGCACAGGTCATTGATATTGGTATGGGGCCAACCCCGATGCTCTATTTTGCGGTGAAACATTTTGGTGCGGCCGGCGGCATCATGATCACCGGTTCGCACAACCCGCCGGATCATAATGGCATGAAGTTCATGCCCAGAAGCGGTGCTTTTTATGGCGCGCAGATCCAGTCGCTGCGCCAGCGCATTGCCTCCGGCGCATTCAGCGATAGGCCGCATGGCGCGCTGCGCCAAGAAGATTTACGTGATGTTTATTGCGACCGCCTGCTGCGCGACGTTGATGCAAGCGCGCCGCTGCGCATCGGTTGGGATGCCGGCAACGGCGCGACTGGCGATATCATGACCCTCCTGTGTCATCGGCTCAGCGGTGAGCATTGGCTGATTAACGAGCGCGTGGATGGCCGTTTTCCCGCGCATCATCCTGACCCGACCATTCCCGAAAACCTCGCGCAGCTGATAGCACTGGTGCGCGATAACAAGCTCGATGCCGGGATTGCTTTTGATGGCGATGGCGACCGCATCGGTGTGGTGGATGATGAGGGTGAAATCTGGTGGGGGGATCAGCTGCTGATGCTTTTTGCGCGCGATATTCTGAAGCAGAGCCCGGGCGCTACGGTGATTGCCGATGTTAAGGCGTCCGGTGCGCTGTTTGATGATATTGCGCAGCATGGCGGCCAGCCGCTGATGTGGAAAACCGGCCACTCGCTGATTAAATCGAAAATGGCACAAACCGGCGCGCCACTTGCCGGGGAAATGAGCGGCCATCTTTTTTTTGCGGATCATTATTACGGTTTTGATGATGCGCTTTATGCCGCAGTTCGGCTGGTGCAGCTGCTGGCCAGTCAGGGTCAGCGCCTGTCAGACATTCGCAAACAGCTTCCAAGCCGCATCAGCACGCCGGAAATTCGCTTCCCCTGTGATGATGCGCGCAAATTCCATGTGATTGACGAAGTCAAGACCCGCCTTACAGCCGCCCAGCGCCAGTTTAACGATGTTGATGGCATAAGGCTGACCCAGCCGCATGGCTGGTGGCTACTGCGCGCTTCCAACACTCAGCCCATGCTGGTAGCGCGCTGCGAAGCCATCAGCGACCAGGCGCTGGCCGAGTTGAAAGAGGACTTGCGAAACCAGCTGGCCTTGAGTATGGTCGCGCTCCCTTAATTCACTAAAGAAAAGATTCAAATTGAGCCGAAGAACCGCTTCAAGGCTAAATTTGGCCAAGTGAAACTGTAAAAAAGTACACTGAGCGAAGCGAGGGACTTTTTTGCGTGTAGTCCTCGGAGCGTAGCGCAGCCCCCGCCGCGAGCAAAGCGAGCGGAAAAGAGAATAAAGTAACCGGGCGCTTGAAAAGACGGTTACTGAAGTGTCGGAGCGTAGCGCAGCCCGGTTAGCGCACCAGTCTGGGGGACTGGGGGTCGGAGGTTCGAATCCTCTCGCTCCGACCAATTTTTACATTGAGGTGTATGTGGTGCAGATTTCCTATGAACCAGAAGCAACGACTAATGCGCGGTTGGCTGAGATTTTCAAAAAAACAGAAATAAATCATCTTAATGGCATATGGAGCTTCCAGGAAGACCCCCGAGACAATTTCCCTGGCTGCATAAAT
>CANHDY010000091.1 GCA_947459535.1 Rickettsiales bacterium
GGGATTCGGCGATGTCAGCGTTCACCTGGATTTCTTCCAGCCGCTGGGAAGCCCCGAGCTTCTGCTGCTCCATCTGCATTTCAAGGATTTTAAGCTCGTGCTTGCGATCCTGCGCGTCGCGGAACAGTTTTAAGAAATCGGGAAAGGCTGCCGATAGAAAGCCGAGTAAAGAACCGAGTAGCGTAATCATAAGAACCTCCATTATTTCCAAGAAAGATGACCAGCGGCGAAGCTGAGGAAGGCCACCAAGCCCGTCCATAGGCCGCCGAGTATCAGGAGGGTTCGAAGGCTCCCTTTGCCCTGATTTGCCAGTGCTGTGAGGGATTTGACTTCCTCGGCCAGCACATCGACTGTTTTGGTGAGTGTTTGGATCTGCGCGTTCATCACAGCCAGCTGTGAGCGCACATCAATATCGTCGGGTGGTGACATGGTTCCTCCTTGGGTTTTGGATATAAAAAAACCGCCTCAAAGGGCGGTGGCGGGTTGAAATGGAAGGGTAATGGGGACTATGAGTTTATCCCATCGTCGCTCAGGCGAATTGAGGCGCGGCTTCATACTGTACATGAAATGCAAATAGTCCTCGATTTCATCGGCATACACTTGGTTGACCGATTTATTGACGAGGGAATAATACGGCAACCGCCATCCCAGCGGTGTCGGTGCGTCCGGGTGGCCGGGAAATATGCCAAGCTCTTTATCGTCATTGCATCGCAACCATAAATCCATTTTGAGGTCGCGGAATTTAGTCACCAAACGATGGCGATAATATGTGCGCCCCGGAATTTCAGGCGGGGTGTAATCGTTGATATACGCCACTACATCAAGGTCGGAAGTTGGCGTATAGCCACGCGCCTTCAATTCCTGGCACAGCCGAATGATGCTTTTATCCGTGGGTGTGCCGCCGTAAGTGGGCGAACCATCGGGAAAAGTTAAAATTACATGCGCGTTATTGCGATTAAATCCTGCCACCGCCCAGTCATCGGGCGCAACCCGTGCGCCTTGGCTATTAAACTCCGCCGCTGGCTTGATAATGCTCACCGCAGGATCTGCGGAATCCGAAAACCAGTTCACCACCACCGACACCCATTCCACATTGGGCAGGTTGGCTTTCAGGTTATCGAGTGCCACCAGCGCATCGGCTTTATTATTCAGGTTGTTCAGGTTCATTTTGGTGACTTTGCCACCTTGAATGAAATTGCCTGATACATCCTGCTGGCCGCTGGTTTTTTCTTGCACTACCGTGTCGTACACATTCTCACCCGCGCCTGGGATGATGGTGATGTCCTTGATTTTATCCTCAAGGTCGAAGGGCTTTTTCAGCGTGCGGCGCACCTCGAAGGTAAAGTTCGGAATGCGATTGCCGAAATCCCCCAGCGGGAAATCCTTAATCACCACATAGGCCGTGCCGCGATAGGCTGGCGTTTGCCCAGCAGGATAGAAGGACGACATAAACGTATCAGGCAGCTGTGTTTCGTCGCCGAGATAGAGCGAATAGCTGCCAGCCGTCAGGTCAAGCTGCTTTGCATCCGCCCATACGCGCACCACTTCGCTGATTGCACCTTCACAAATCGCCACCGCAAGGCTGGCCGTATAGGTGTATGTCGTCGTTGTGGTTTCTACGCCGCCACCGCCGCCACCTTTACCACCGCCCGAGGATTGCGTTGTCGTGGTCACATTCTCTTGAATCGGGCGCGACCAGATCACGTTTCCCGCAATACGGGCGTTGCCATAAACCACGGGTATCGACTTGCCATAGGTGGAAGCCTGCACCATCAAATCGGTCAGGCGCGAGCCTTCCTGATTGATGCGTGCCTTGCTGCCGAAAATGGAACGGTCAATAAACCTGCCCAAATATCCGCCCACACCACCCGCCAACGCTGCGGCAAATGCACCCGCGCCGATGGATGAGGCCGCAGAACTCGCGGCGGCTGCTAGAACGATGGCTGCCATCTGAATACCTTCACAATTCGTTGTTTCCAGTCATCATCGAGGCGGTGTTCCACCACCCGACGGGCTGGCGCGTAGGAATGAACCATCCCCAGCGTGTTTTCATAATCGGTGAGAAATGCCATGTGCTGCGGGTTCTCTCGCACCTTGAACAAGGCCAGATCACCCGCCTGCGCTTCGGCTATCGGCACTTCATCCAGCAAAGCGGTGAGCTTCTCGGTGAGATACGCACCGTCTGGCTCTTTGGAATAGGTCACCTCGTCATAACCCGCGAGTGGCTGGCCGTGCTTATCCTTCAAGCCCAGTTCATCCACCACGCCGACAATCAGGCCGAGGCAATCACAGCCTTTGCCTTTAAGCCGTGCCTGGTGGTGAAACGGTGTGCCGATCCATGTTCGGGCTTGGGTAACGATGGTTTTTCTGTCTGGCATGTCGTAATCCTTGGACAATAAAAAACCGCGAGTAGCGTTTGCTGCTCGCGGCTTTGGAATAGTAATGTGATGGCGGTTAAATCAGATCGCCAAAACTCTCAATTTTGAGTTTGAAACGGTATTTTGTTTCCCACTCGATTTTCCAGTGGTCGGCATCTTTCACGGTAATCAACTTTTCCTGAATCATGGATACAACCAGATCCTGTGTGCGAAGAATCTCCAAGTCTTTAGCGGCGGCTTTTGCCTGAACAATCGCTGGTTTATCATCAGTCGCCAGCTTGTGATGATTAGTGATAGCGCAGGCAATGGCAGAAGATTCACCTGCACCCAGACGACCAGACTGCATCAACTTTGCAAAGAGCAACAGATCGCCTTCCGATGTCAGCGATACTTGCTGCAATGCCCCGCTTTTGATTGCTTGCGCGAGTGCTGTACACTGTTTTTCGTAGTGGTCGGTTATTTCTTCCACCACATGGTCGGTAATGATGAACCCATGCGAATGCCGCGCCATCACACCTATGCCATCCACATGCAGGAAGTTGATGAGCAACGATGTATCGGTGACAATGATTAGTGGACGGCTCAAGGAAATCCTCCGATTTAAGCAGCGCGTGCTGCTTCCGCGAGGTCAAGCATCACATCCGCAGAGATATTGACAGTTTTGCTAATGTCGAGAAGTTTGCCGCGTGAAATTTCCTCACGGCGATACGCTTCAAGAGCCAAATGCACCACTTGGCTACGCAATTCTCGCGTCCACATTTTCTTATCTTCTGGTTCCTCCAATTCATCCAGCATATCGAGGGCGCGAAGATAATCTTTCCCCGTTTCCGTTTGTCCGAGCAGGGCTTCACATTCTTTATGAGAAATGTGTTTCAGGCTCAATAAACGGTAGGTGGCTGCCTGATAGCTGACACCAAAATGATGCGCAATCATGGCTGCATCCTGATAGGTAATCTGCTGCGAACCAGGCGCAGGACGTGATTCCGTCTGAATCCTCCCGCCCGTCGCGGCATCAAAGATTGCTCTTTCGATGCGGCTAGACTGTCCTTTGTC
Organism: Rickettsiales bacterium; assembly: GCA_947459535.1. Lineage (GTDB taxonomy): Bacteria > Pseudomonadota > Alphaproteobacteria > Rickettsiales > SXRF01 > JAJTHB01. Next base: position 3,432 of record CANHDY010000091.1, read on the forward strand.
AAGACTACGCAGTAATTCCGTCACGCCTTCAGCAGGCATTAAAAATGCGGCGGCGAATGCGTTCGCACGCTTCTCTACCAATTCTGCTGCATTATCTTTGTTCGATACCGTCACCGTGCGGTCACGATCCAGCAGCGCATGAGCATACTCATGCGCGTAGGAGAACCGCTTGCGGCCTCGTGGGTGATCGGCATTGACTAAAATCGCAAGACCTATAGAGCGGTGACGCAAGAACAAGCCCGACATATCGTCTGGCAAATCTGCTCCTGAAGCCCAGATGCCTTGCCCAGCAATCAAATCCGCCATATCCGCAATCGGTGCTGAGCCGATACCTAAGCGACGGCGTTCTTGTTCAGCAACATGCTCACCCTGGTTTATTGCCTCACCTGGTTTGCTCGGTACTTTTTCAACGTAAGCAGGCGGACCCGAACGGTCAACACGGCCAAGCAACCGCTCTAATGCAGCTCCTTCACGGCATAAATCTACACACAGATTGACGCGGTGGCGGACTTCAGGCGTATCCACCAAGTCCGGTGCGGCGCGATGTAGCGCGACAAAAATATCCTCGTCCTCATCCGTATTTTCCTCAAGGAAATACATTACTGGCCGATGATATATCGCAGCGAGTTTCGTCAATTCCAGCGTGGAAACAGCCCTTTTTCCTGATTCGATTTGCGTCATGGCAGTGCGCGGCGCGCTGATTGCATCTGCCGCGATCTGCTGGCTTATGCCCGATAACTCACGCGCCTGTCGTAAACGCTGGCCTAATAATTCCTGATTCATTGTAAACTCCAACGGCATCTTTAAGAGACAAAACGCCTATTGTTGAAGCTAACACACCCCGCCGTGTTTGTCAAATTCTTCCTTGATATGTTCGATAATCCGACATATAATACCACCTATAGAAAGGAGGTAAGGTAAATGTCAGGAAAAAATCAACATGTTGTGCCCTATGGTGATAACCAATGGGCAGTCCGTGGTGCTGGTAATCAGCGCGTCACTTCCGTTCATGATACGCAAAGTCAAGCGATCGGAGCGGGACGCTCGATTGCCCTCAACCAGGAAAGCGAAATGCTGATTCACGGGAGGAACGGCCAAATTCGCGCCCGTAACAGCTATGGAGATGATTCGTATCCGCCTCCTGGTTAACTGCACTAAAGAGGGAGGGGTTGAGCAATCAATCCCTTCTTTCTTAACTGATATGTGTAAACATTACCTTAACATGATGCAAGCTGGTAGTGTGATTCTATACTCTCTGTAGGTCATTTGCTGTTGCCGCTGTTGCAAGCATCTTGTCCATGCCTGGGACGTAAGGCTCGCCGCGAAAGTTCACGGCATTGTTGAACTTGGCGATGCAGGTGCTGATCGTTTTGTCGCAGCCTGCTATCGCGTTGAAGGTGTCGCTCACCGCCACATTGTTGGGCATGGGCAACACGAGGGTGAATTGCTTGTTCGAGAACTCTTTGATTTCCATGCGGCGGCCAGCGTTTGCGCCCGTCAGCCACACCACTTCGCCGCCCGAGAAATACCCCGCCGCCTGCGTCATCGAATTGCTGATAAACACCTGCCTGCTACTGACAGTATTGACACTCCCGCCCACCGTGTAGCTGGCAAGGTTGGCTTTGCAGCGTCCATCACCAAAAATGGCGCGGCATGTGGGGCTATAGAGTTCCACAATGTTCTGGCTCAGTTTCTGCGCCAGCCCGCGCACCTCGGCGACAAATTGCCCGTTCTTGAGTGTTACTTCCCCAAGCCAGCCGCGCCGATGCGTGATGATACCTTGCGAAAGGTCGGTGACGTTCACCATGAAGATTTCAATTTCGGCGAAGTCGTATTTCCCCGCCATGATGTCGGCTTCGGTGATTGCCGCCGCGTCAAGGATTCCTGCCACATCGAGGTTATCGACGCTGAACTTGTCTTTGGTTTCCACGCTCGTGGGTGAAAACCCCGTCGCAGCTTTGTAAAGCTGGCTGCTCACCGTGAGGTCAGAGGTGTGATCGGTGAAGCCCATCACCGTGCCATCCACCAGCGTGAGTTTCCAGCACACGGCAAGGCTGGTGACTTCCCCCGCCAGATGCGCGGCCATATTGCTTGAAGCGGTTCTCATAAGCGTATCTCCACAATCGGGATGGAATCCCACACAAAAAAGCCTGGTCCATCGGCACGCACGGCAAGCGTGTCGGTGTCGAAGCGCACAGGCGCATCGAAATCAAAATCGCTGCTCACAATCACCCCCGCACCAGGCGCGGAAGAAAACGTCACCACGCCCGTGGTGTGATCCACCGAGTAGCCCGAGCCTTGCAGCACGCCGCCCAGGTAGATTTTTACCGTGCCTGACACGGGCTTCTTAATTTCCCGCACATAGCTGTTGCTGCCGCTGGTGTAGGTTTTGTTCAGTTGAAAGGTAGTCAGCGAACCGTTGCCCGTGCCGAGCGTTTGCCCCACCGCCTGGTAATCGCTCCAATCCTTGAAGCGAAAACCATAGGCTTTGCCGAAACGTGCGCGGAAGAAGGCTTGTAGCGCATCCATGTCGGCTTTGCTTTTTAAGCCCGTCGAGACATCCCAGCGGCCACGCGCCTTTTGCCAATTCACATTGCGCTGCTCGAACCCTGAAAAGGTGGTGGTGATACTGGTGTTAAACTCCGCTCCGCCGCTTGCGCCATAAGCGATTTTCGGCGGGAATTGCACTTCATGAAATGTCGGCATTATCCGTTCCTCGCTTTATGCCGCCCCATCTGCGCGGCGAGCTTACTCATGATTTGCCCTTGGCTTTCCATGAAGCTCTGCGCGTTCGGAGTGGTGATGTTAAAGGTGATGTTGTTGCCGCCCATCTTGGTGTTTTTGGGCAGGACGGTTTCACCCTTTTGCAAAATGGCGGGGAACTCGTCGGGCATCAGACCATTATGGAAGCGCGGCGCACCCGCGAACGCATAAGCAGGCACAGCGCGTCGGGAAACACCCGAAACACCAACAACACCACCATCATGGAAGAGGCTGCCGAAGATACTGCCGAAAATGTCACCACCGCTGCCCTTGGCAAAATCACCCAGCGCACCCGCAATCGGTCCCGTGATTTGCTGGCGAATAAACATCCGCAAAATATCCTGCTCGATGGACTGCACCAGATCACCCAGCTTCTTGAAAGAAAACTCGCCCGTGGTAACCATATCCACCAGCGTGTCCTCCACCTTGGTGGCCGCGCTGCCGAATAAATCCTCCGCGTTTTTGGCTGCGTTGGTGGCTTCGTCGGCATAGCGTTTGAGCGCACGGCTTGCGCCATCCTCCCATTTATCGCTATCGAGCAACGACTTGTTGTAAATCTCCTTGAGTTTTACCGAGTAAATCTGCTCGATTTTGTCGATATATTCCTGGTTGGCTTCGGTCGCGCCCCCGAGATTTTCGATCAGCTTGGCTTTCCACTCATCCAGTGCCTGCTTTGCCAGATCGTAGGAAGGCTTGGTCTGCAATAGCGCACGGTTTACTTCCTGAATGGCACGTTTGCGGGTTTCCTCGCTGTCATCCTTTGTGCTGCCTGAAGATTTTGCCGTCGTTTTGTTGGCATCGGCCAGCTTTGCCTTGGTGGAAGCATTCAGCGCGGCCAATGCCTCCCGTGCGGATTCGCTATTTGCATCCCCTTTATTGAGCGCGAGGATCTGCTTGCGACGTTCTTCCGCATCCCGCAGGATTTTTTGGCTCGCGGTGAGCGTTACATCCTCATATTCCTTCAAATATTTCTTTTGAAGTTCAAGCAGCTGATTATTGCGACGCTCTGCAGCTGCTTTCTCAGCGGCCGTGCGTGCGTTTTGCGTATCTTCGTCGGCCTTCTTTTGTTCGGCGGCGATCTCGTCGTTAATCTTTTGCAGTTCACGCTTTTTAGCCTCAAGCCCAGGCGCACTGCCAAGCACGGCAATGTCGAGCTTAGTGCCGAAGCTGTTTTGCAAATCGGCGATTTCTTCTTCAAGCTGGCTTTTTTGCTGCTCGCGGGTGGGATTTAATGCTTCCTGCAAGCCGCGCACCGCTTTGGTGAGCAGATTCAGGCTGACTTGCGCCGCGCCCGATTCGCTGATGGTACGCCCGAAGGATTCCAGCAAATCATCCCACGCATCCCCCAGCTGGTTAGCTGCACCCGTTAAGCCTTGCGCCTGCGCGTCCGCCAGCCCTTTGGTTTTTTCTTCCAAATGCTCAAGGATGACGGCCTGCGCCGAAGCAATGTCGCCTTGTTTAACGAAGTTCTCGATCACCTCTTTCTGGGTGGGTGACAGGTCGGAAAACTTCCGCGCCAGCCTACCAAGCCCTTCCTCGGGTGATTCCAACGCTTTACCCAACATATCGGCGGCGGAAGGCACATCCGTTCCCAAACGTACCGCAAGGTCTGCGGAGAGCCGCAGCGCACGGGTGAATGTCTCACCAGCGACGTTTTGGAAAGATACCAGCGAGGAGGCAGCTTGCTGAATATCCTCTTTCTTAAA
>CANHDY010000092.1 GCA_947459535.1 Rickettsiales bacterium
ATATTAATCAGAAAATTATCTATTCGCGAAGTAATCACCCCCACCCAGCTTCGTCTAAGGCGCTAAAGCGCCAAGACTCGCAACCCTCCCCCGCAAGCGGGGGAGGTAAAAAGCTGAGCGATGGTGGAGATGTTGGTGCGGGGGAGATAGAGTTTCCCTCTCACCAGCAGAGAGAGGGAAAGTGACATGATAAATAGTTATTGCATGGAGCTTTATAGCGATCACAACACCCTGCTATTGCCACGAATTACTCCGGCTTGTGTTTGTGGTGTTTGCGGCGCACTGACTGCCACCGATTCTTTAGGGAACTGTCTATTCATCAGCTCAGCCATCTTATCCTGACCAAGTGTGCGAAAGCCAGTATCATCGTCTTTATATCTGATGTTGCGTGACATACCGCGCAGCTCGTTATTTGGGTCAAACTCAACCTGAGACAATTTAATCGGATTGTCTTTTTCAATAATGCTAGTCATGCCCAGAGGCTGACCAGGGTTTTCGACAAAAGCAGCGCGCCTGATGATTAAATCAGTGGTCGCTCTACCTTCACCGCCAACAGCGGGCACAGGATCCATTACTCCCTCCATTTTGAGATGGTAGGGCTTGCCATTCAGATCAACACCGGTCTGAACCATAACATAGGTGATCTCTTTTGTTGCTTCATTCAGATTTGCTTCTTGTAATCTTATACGCGAATGCTTTTTAGCATTTTCAACGGTAGTTTGAATAGACTCCTGACTGATTCCGGCTATGCGGGATCTTTCTTTGGCTGCGATTTCTGCTTCCGTGGCCTTCTGCCTGCCGATGGCATCATCCACCGTGAGGATCACACCCAGCCGGTTTTTTTCCTCGCTGAGATTCAGCATGCCCTTGTCATCTGATTTTAGTGCAATGCTACGATTGACGTAAGCAAGTTGATACTCACCATCCTTATTGGTTTGAAAATTACCATCACTACCACGAGCGGCAGATCTTGTAATGGTGTATTCACGTGTATCCGGGTTGTAGGCGCCAAGAATGATCACATCAGCCTTGCTGGGATCAACCGCTTTGCCATTTTTGAGGCCAATGATTTTAGCATTAATAACGCCACCATTTGCATCGATGAAACTGACGCTATTGCTGCCAGTGTCAGAGGATTTCTCTGTCTTTTTTTCAGCTACACTAGCTGCACTGGCATTATCGGGGATACGGATGGTTTCCGGTATGAAATTGAGGCCATCGTCAGCGAAGGGGTTTTTCAGGTTCACATTAGGAGTTACCGCAGCAACAGTGGCGCCAGTAACTACAACTGGGTCAAGATCTTGAAGCGGCGCTTTGTTGCCACTGGGCTGGGTGGTGGCAGCAGGTGTTTGCGGGGCTGCTGGCGCAGGGGGTGCTGGTTGCGGCGGCGTTGCCTCGGGTGATGTTGGTTGAGGAGCGGGGGCAGCTGCCGGATTGGCGCCTGACACCGCTTGATTCTGACGTGTGCTAATGAGATCAAGATTTTTTGCTGATGCAATCTCTGCCGCATTCTTACCATTAAGAACGAGGGGCTCTTTACCTAAGTCCACAGGCACCAGCTGAGCATTTTCTGCCTGCCTCAGCATGCTTTCTACAACAAACTGTTCTTTTCCTGGTTCGCCAGTGAACTTGCCTTTAAGAACAATCTGCGCCTCTTCGGATTTTGAAACGACTTTGCCATCAAGGCCGATCATAATTTCTGTTTGTTTACCTGCTGCCGGGGCATCCTTTGCCGGGGCGGTGCCGCCCGGTGGTGGTGTTTTCTTATCTTCTCCGCCGCCAAGCAGGCCGCCGAGCATGCCTTTATCTTTATCCACCAGAGCAGAGCCAACCAGCAGCCCCACCAGCGCCATGAGAATCGCGCCCATGCCGCCACCCATCAGCATCATCCCCAGCAGGCCGAGTACTGCCATGCCACCCAGCGCGCCTTTGTTGTTATCCAGAAAGCCGCCTTTGCTAACAGCTTGGCTGGCGGTTTTCTTGGCATCCGCCGCCCAGCCTTTGAACATGTCCAGAGGTTCTTTGCTGTTTTCTTTCACGGTATTCCAGGCTTTTTCTGCTGTGGAAGAAATATCTCCACCTTTATTCGAAAGCCACGCCTGAAACTGTTCAAGATCAGCTTTGCCGTCCTTATTCAGGTCAACTTTCTGAGCTGGATCCTTGACATATTCCTTGTATCTTTCACCAAGCCAATCTTGGGCTGTTTCCAGTGCGCTTTTATCACTCATGGCCTTGTTCTCCTTATGTGCCTTAGCACGAGTATTTTACCTTGCTATTATTCCACAACTGCTCAGCAACACAAATGAAGCTTTGATGACACAAAGAAAGCTGTTTGCTGCCTTTGACACGCGATTATGACAGTGTTGTCAAAAATCTTCATGTTAGCTCCTCTTGTTTGAATTTGCAGGGGTTTGCAGCCCATTATCCGTAAGGTTTACTTTGGCCGGGATACTTCCCGGAGAAAAATTGCCCGCCACGGTGATATCGGTTGCGCCACTGATCAGCTGGTTTGGTATAATCTCGCCTGTAAGATCAGGGAGTTTGGAAGGCGCTGTGCTGCGATCTGCCATATTTCGGGGGTCTATGGAGGGGGTGCGAGGCTTTGTGGCTTGGGGGGATGGTTCCGATTTCCCCCCCATGTAGCCAGATACCGTATCAACGCCTTTGTTCATCAGCCATGCGCCGGCAAGCGCGGCAACAGCTGTGGCGGCAAAGCCCAGCAGCCCGCCCGCCATGCCTCCCATCTGGGTAAAGACCAGCAGGCCGGCAATCAGGCCGCCTGCGATGCCGCCCCAGCGAACGCCACCCTTTTCCGATTTATAAAACTGCCCGACCATGGCTTCCGGAATGCTATCGCCGTTCATGGCTTTGATGAGCTTTGAATGCGCTTCTTTGCCTTGTTCACCGTAACGAGGCAGCGATTGCTGATGAAAATCGTTGATAAACTCATTGCGAAGATTGTTGCTCATCTGGCCGATGGCTCGCGAATCAGGCACAATGCCGTTGGTTTTCGCGCGAAGCCGATAATCATCCAGCAACCTGCGGTGATTCAGTGCCGCATCCAGATAATCGGATACAAATTTTGTATTGGCGCTGGTATCAAGCGAGGGGTTGCTCTGTTCGATTTTAATCGCTTCCTGACGCAGCTGGACATAGCTGTTCTGCTCGATAGGCGAGAGCTTAGGCAGAATTCTTGACTCTTTGTCCGCCAGAGAACGATTATTGATAATACGATCCGCCATGACTATTTTTTTGCCATAAAGTTTCAGGTAAGTATTTGACCTAAATACCCACTGTAGAGTGTATCAAAACAATGATTGCACGGACAAGTGAAGCTTTTATGAATGGCGGCAAAGGCTTGCGGCAGTTATGTGACGGTTGTGTGACGAAGCACCAGCGTATCCCATGGGCTGCTGCTGCGGTGATGTAGAATAGCAAAGCCGAGTGATTTATAAGCTGTTGTTATTTCTTGCAATTTCCATTGCATGATGCCGGAGAGCACAAGATGGCCGCCGGGGCTCAGGTGACGCAGGCAATCGCGTGCCAGCCGGATCTGCAGCTCGGCCAGCAAGTTGCAGATGATGATATCATAAGGCGCGTGGCGGGTGATTTCCGGGTTGGTAAAGCCGTCGCTGCGCAGCAGGGTGACCTTTTCCAGTAGTCCGTGGCGACTTAGATGGTCGTGGCTGTCTTTGAGCGCCTGCTCGGCAATATCTGCCGCCGTGACGCGGGCATGCCACAAGCTGGCGGCCACCGCAGAGAGAATGCCATTACCGCAGCCCATATCGAGCACATTCTGACAATCGGTGGTGCCATGCAGCCAGCTGAGCGCGCCAAGGCAGCTTGCGGTCGAGGGGTGGAGGGCTTCGGTTTCAACGCTCAGCACGGGTTTCTACACGTTATATTAAGATTTATCTGATTAAATAAGGATGTTTAGAATTTCTTAAGTCTTACCTCGTAGGTTCATCAAAAATACTATGAAATACAAAAATTCACAAGCAACGGGCCTATGAAAAAACGCATTCTCATCGTTGAGGATAACGAACTCAACCTGAAACTGTTTCGTGATCTGCTGACCGCACATGGCTACGAAACCATCGAAACCAAAGAAGGTCTTGAGGCGATTACGCTCACCAAAAGCGAAAAGCCGGATCTTATTCTCATGGATATTCAGCTTCCGGAAGTGTCCGGCCTTGATGTGACACGCAGGCTGAAAGCGGATAGCACCATCGCGCAGATACCGATCATTGCCGTGACGGCTTTTGCGATGAAGGACGACGAAGAGCGCATTCTCTCCGCTGGTTGCGAAGCCTATGTTTCCAAGCCGATTTCGATCATGCCGTTTTTAAGCACGGTACGCCGATTTTTGGGAGAACAAGAGGTGGCATGACCGCGCAGATTCTCGTTGTCGACGATGTACCTGCCAATATCAAGCTGCTTGAGGCGAAGCTTGCCAGCGAATATTATGATGTGATTACCGCAAAAGATGGCTTTGAAGCGATCCGCGAAACAAAAGAAAAAAAGCCGGATTTAGTATTGCTGGATGTGATGATGCCCGGCATGGATGGCTTTGAAACCTGTAAAAGACTTAAAGAGGATCCGGAAATTTCTCATATTCCGGTGGTGATGGTCACGGCGCTATCTGAAAAAGCAGATCGCCTGAAAGGGCTGGAGGCGGGCGCCGATGATTTTCTGACCAAGCCCATCAATGACATGGCGCTGTTTGCCAGGGTGCGCTCGCTGGTTCGTATCAAACTTTTGCTTGATGAGCTGCGGCTGCGCGACAAGACCACCTCGCAGATGGGGATTCAGAATCAGTCTAATGCGTTTATTTCTGATGTTTCTGGCGCCAGCATATTGCTGGTGGATGATGATGAAATCCAGTGCAAGCAGGTGCTTGCTAAGCTACGTGAAACCTATCAGGTGGAATGGGTTCAGGACATAGAGCAGGCGATTTCTAAATCAAAAGAAAAACCCTATGATGCGATTCTGATCAGCACCCTGCTTTCCGGTGTTGACGGGCTTCGCCTAGCTTCACAGATCAAGGGGCAGGAAGAAACGCGCAATGTGCCGATTCTGGTGTTTGTCGATGAGGAAGATCAGCGCATCATGCTCAAGGCGCTTGAGCTTGGCATCAATGACTATCTGACCGTACCGGTGGATAAAAACGAAATGACAGCGCGTCTTCGCACGCAGATTCGCCGCAAGCGTTATCAGGAGGCACTGAAATCCAATTATCAGCAAAGCGTATCCATGGCGGTGACCGATGCGCTGACCGGCCTTTACAACCGTCACTATCTCAATGCCCACCTTGAAAACATGGTCAAGCAGTCGCTGAAAAATGGCAAGAATCTGGCGCTGATGATCATGGATATGGATCACTTCAAATCCGTGAATGATACGTACGGCCATGATGCCGGGGATCTGGTGCTTAAGCAGCTGGCGCAGATTATCATACAGATTTCGCGCTCCACCGACCTCGCAGCGCGCTTTGGGGGTGAGGAATTTGTGATTCTCATGCCCGAAACTGACCCACAGGCGGCGCTGGGTGCAGCCAGTCGTTTGCGCGAATCAGTCGAATCAGCGCTTTTTACCATCACCAGCGGCGAGCAACTCAAAAAAACAGTCAGTATTGGTGTGGCCAGCCTTCATCCGGATGGCGATTCCCCAGAAAGCCTGCTCAAGCGCGCTGATGAAGCACTTTATTCAGCTAAACACAGCGGCAGAAACATGGTGAAAGTCTCGAGCAAGCTTGTTCCCAGCGGCTGGTGATACACCCCCGGGGGTATCATATTCGTGATTGACAGTTAATTTACCATTTGTTAATCATCTCTAACGTGCTGATTTAAGTCTAATTGCGGGCACGAAAAACAAGCGGCTAAACGGAAATTTTAATTTCGATAAGCCGCAACCAGCGGCTTTTTTTATTATTAAAGAGAAAAACATGTCGGAAGATGAAAAAAAACAAGGATTAGTAAATTTTCTTGAGATCACGAATACTAAAATTATTGTTGAAACAGGGTTGCCAGAAAATGATCCGGTGATTTATGCGCTGATTGGCAATGTAGAGGAAGGCAGGGGATTGATCCGCCATCTCGAAAATAATGGTATTGAGCATATGATTATCGGCAATTACGGCGGTGAACTGGCAGTGGTGAATCGTGGCGATATGGGCAATCCGCGCGAAACGGTTGCTAAGCTTGAACAGCTGGGTGTTGTCTCAGAGGCGATGAGCAGTAAAGCGCGAGGCACTGGCGGGTCCAGCATCACTAGAGCTTAAAAATTCCAGTCACCGGCGCGTGGTCGGAGGCTTTTTCGCGTGCGCGCAGGTCTTTGGCCACAGTGCAATCCTTAAGCAAGTCTGCCGCTTGCGGCGAGAGCAGCAGGTGATCGATACGCAGCCCGTCATCCTTCTCAAAAGCACCAGCGCGGTAGTCCCACCAGGTGTAGTGGCTGGTGGTGAGTGGTTGGTGGGGGGTGATTCGCTGTGCGTCATACATCCCAAGATGGATGATTTTCCTGAAGCGCGTGCGAACCTCATCATGCGTCAGCACGCTGCCTTCCCACTGCTTGGGGTTGTGCACGTCAAGATCATCCGGCGCGATGTTATAATCCCCGCCAATCACCAGAATTTCGTCATAGGTGAGTAATTGTTTAGCGTGGGCATGTAGGCGATCCAGAAAGCGCAGCTTGTAAGCAAACTTATCGGAGCTGGTTTCCTGGCCATTGGGTACATACACAGAGGCCACACGCAGCGCTCGCCCGGGTAGAGATGCCACCGCTTCGATATATCGCGCCTGCGTGTCGCTATCGTCGCCCGGCAGGCCTCGCGAGATGTCGTCCAGCGGGAATTTTGAAAGAATCGCCACACCATTATAGGTTTTTTCGCCGTGGATGGCGAGGTTGTAGCCCAGCTCTTCAATTTCCATCGCAGGGAATGCATCGATCACACATTTCAGCTCCTGCAGCAACACAATATCGGGCTTCACATCGCGCAGGAAATCCAGCAGGTGCGAAAGCCGTGCTTTCACAGAATTCACATTCCAGCTGGTGATGGAAATCACAGCGAAACCGAAAACGAATTCCCGCAGCCACATTTCGCCGTGGCATTGGGGTTTTTGATGGCAAAGCCTGCCTGCGCCAGATCTTCGGTGTAATCCAGCGTGCTGCCGGCAATCACGCCGAGCGACGTTTCGTCAATGATCACTTCCGCGCCGTTTTTTTCGATAATGGAGTCGTCGCTGGCTGGCGCATTGCCATCGAGGCCAAACTCATACTGAAAGCCAGAGCAACCACCACCTTTTACCGAAATGCGAAAGCGCAGCGACGCATTACCCTCGGATTGTTTGAGGGTGTTGATTCGCGCCGCGGCGGATTCAGAAAGGTTGAACATGGTGGACATGGTTTTTCTACGCTTTTATATCGTCAAGTATTTGCCGGATCGATTGTTTGAGTTTTGGCAGGTATTCTTCAATAACATTGATGACGGTTTCA
>CANHDY010000093.1 GCA_947459535.1 Rickettsiales bacterium
ACTTCTTTCAGGAATTTTAATGTTTGATGCATCGCCCAAAATGCACAAATTAAAACTGGACTTGCTTTGCTTAAGGATCGACTCCGGCCAGTTGATGTAGGACGTAAAATTACGGATGTAATACCCATACACCACTTCGATTCTTTCAGTCGTTTTTATTTTTGAAGCACTCTCAGCTTGCGCCGCCACGCCACCGGAAAAACCGCACAAGAACAAAAAACCAGCCAGCATGGCTAGTTCTGTTCGAAACTTGCGTTGTTTAAATATGCTCACAAAACAGATATTCCAATGTCGTTTTTTTATCGTGGATGGTGCTGCACAAGCGCGATTTAAGTATTGTCAGGCAAGCCGCCATCTTTGCTTTTTTTCATTAAAATAAGATTAAGCCACACGCCCTCAGAGGGCACAAAGTGAATGAATCGCTTGTTTTTCTCAAGGTTGCAAAAATAGCACAGAAACCAAGTGAGATTAAAAGAGCACATATTCGTCTTGCAATCACTCGCTAAAACATTATGATGCGCTGAAATAACTTATTGTTTATTATATTTTTTCGCGATGCTGAACCCGTTTATTAATCTAGTTAGCAGTGTTATTTCGCTGTTTATCATCTGCGTGATTGTTCAGGCGGTGCTTTCGCTGCTGATCGCGTTTAAAATCGTCAATCCCTTCCAACCGCTGGTTCAGCGCGTGATGTATGCGCTAAACAGGCTGGTGAACCCCGCGCTGCGCCCCATCCGCAAATTACTACCGGACATGGGAGGTATCGATCTATCTCCAATCCTGCTCATTCTGCTGCTACATTTTGTGCAGGACGCGCTCTACACCTATCTCTACAACCTGTAGCATGTTTTTTGAACGCCACATCTTCTGCTGCACCAACAAGCGCGAAGCAGGGCACAAGCGCGGCTGCTGCGCAGATAAGAACGCCGATGCACTTCGCGATTACATGAAAACTAAAGTGAAGGAAGCTGGAATCCGCAAAACACGCGTAAATAGCGCCGGCTGCCTGGATCGCTGCGAGCTGGGGCCGTGCATGGTGGTTTATCCCGAAGGTGTGTGGTATCGCGCTGATAACCAGCAGGACGTAGATGAAATCATCCACGAGCATCTACAGAACGGTAAGATTGTCGAGCGGCTGAAACTGCCGGGCTGATCAGCCGAATTTCTGCCGAACCAGCAACGTGACGTCCGCCGGAGGATTAGGACCAAAGCCGGAAAACAAAATACGCCCATATTGCGCAAGATCAACTTGCCCCTGCTTAATCGCTTCCATCAGCCGCGGTAATTTCATTTTTTTAACCAGAAGATAGTGCCATGTATGGCGGCCTTCATGCGTGCCCTTGGAAAGAAAAACCACCTCATCCTGCTTGCGTAGAAACACGGCTAGCCTCTGCCTTTAACAGAAGGTTCTATTCCAGTTGATGGCGTTTGCTGGATAGCCGGATCACCTCTCCCAACATCCATGGCCGGTAGCCTGCCCTGACCAACAAGTTCAAGCGGTGTTAGATTAGATACGTTTTGCGATGTTGGCATAGGAGTTTCAGAAATTCTTGCCGCTGTCTCAGCAGACAAGCTACTCAGCTCTAATGCTGGCAAGGAACTGTAAATTGGCGAACTTACTTCCATCGTCTAACTCTACTTTAGAAATGTTAATTTTTTGAAAATTTTGTTCCTGCTAAGCAGAAGCCCGCATAGCTTCGCTGGCACTAATCTTAATACCTGAATCTTTGAGTTCCTTGGTGCATTTTTCAATTAAAGCCTTCATGATGGGCTTTAGCCTTTCAGCACCAGCATAATCCTTGCTTGAACGAATTTCGGAAGCATCAACCCCATGCTTTTCGGCAAATTGCTCAATGCCTCCCATGCGTGCTTTGACGTCTGGAGCATTACTTACGCCATTTAAATCTATGAAAACAGGGATATCAATGTCGGAAAGCTCCATAAACTGATCAGGAATTGGATTATTCAGATCACTGATATTACCTAGTAAACCTTGTGCATTAAGTACGGCCAATGTCTTTTTAACTTCCTGTGCGGTGTAGTCGTCCCTACGCTTGGCAGCAGGAACAATTGTTGCTTCAAAATTTTCGCTTTTGTGCTTTGATAAAACAGGCACAATTACCGGACTTAAAAGATTCCCTCCACTGCCTTCAGGTTCAATACGAATCACAACTGATGGGATTTCTTTATCATTTCTATCTTTTACTTTATAAACCTGAGCAAAAGCTCCTTCGCCTACTTTGTCACCCAGCTTTATACCACTGGCCTCAAGCTGAGCGATCAACGATTGATAATCGTCTGAAAAAATATCCCGCAACGCTTCAACCGCATTAGCCATAACAACTCTCTAAAAGATTGTTCATTTTAACCTGATCAGATAGTATCAACTAGCTTTAAGATATGAATTATTTATGACGATTAAACCATGTTCTCCAATCTTTCCAATAAGTTAACTGGTATTTTCAGCAAGCTGCGCGGCCGCGGGCTGCTCACCGAGGCGGATATTGACGCCGTGATGCGCGAGGTGCGTATCGCCCTGCTCGAGGCGGATGTGGCGCTGCCGGTGGTGAAAGATTTCATCACTTCGCTGAAGGCCAAGGCCGTTGGCGTGGAGGTGATTCAGAACGTCAACCCCGCCCAGATGGTCATCAAGCTGGTGAATGATCACCTGACACAGTTGCTCGGCAGCGAGAATCAGCCGCTGAATCTTGCCACCACCCCGCCCGCCATCATCATGATGGTGGGGTTGCAAGGCTCCGGTAAAACCACCTCCACCGGTAAACTAGCACTACGTCTTAAAACCAAACAGAACAAAAAAGTGCTGGTCGCCTCGCTTGATATTTATCGCCCTGCCGCGCAGGAACAGCTGAAACAGGTGGCGGCGCAGGCCGGCATTGATGCGCTGCCGATTATCCCCGGACAAAAACCACAGGAAATCACCGAGCGCGCCATCAAAGAAGCGCGCCTTGGCGGCTATGATGTGCTGCTGCTCGACACCGCCGGCCGCCTGCATATTGACGGCGAGCTGATGGATGAGCTGAAGCAGGTGAAGCAGCTTGCAGAGCCGATTGAAACCCTGCTGGTGGCGGATTCCCTCACGGGTCAGGACGCAGTCAATATCGCCAAAACCTTCCACGAACAGATTGGCGTGAGCGGCCTTATCCTTACCCGCGTGGATGGTGATGGGCGCGGCGGCGCGGCGCTTTCCATGCGCGCCGTCACCGGCCAGCCAATTAAATTTATCGGTGTCGGCGAAAAGCTTTCCGAGTTTGAGGAGTTCCATCCCGCGCGTATCGCCGGACGCATTCTCGATATGGGCGATATTGTCGCGCTTGTGGAAAAAGCCGCCGAAGCGGTCGACCAGAAAGAAGCGGAGCAGATGGCCGCACGCATGATGGAAGGGCAGTTCGATTTCAACGACCTGCTCGACCAGATGCGCAAAATGAAAAAAATGGGCGGCTTTGGCAGCATGATGAACCTGCTGCCGGGCATGGGCAAACTCAAGGAAGAAATCGAAGGCAAAATCGATGACAAGATGATCGCGCGGCAGGAGGCGATTATTCTTTCCATGACCAAACAGGAACGCAAGTTCCCCAAACTTATCAACGCCTCACGCCGCCAGCGCATCGCGAGGGGCGCAGGCGTGCAGGTGCAGGATGTTAACCGTATCCTTAAGCAGCAGATGCAGATGGCGGACATGATGAAGAAAATGAAGAAAATGGGACAAAAAGGCCTGATGCGCGGCGGCCTGAGCCAGCTTTTTGGTGGGCTGCGCTAAATCGAATATTTCAGCTTCAGCACGATTTCCTGAAGGTAATTCACATCCACCTTGGTGGTGAGCGGGTCGATGGCGGGGCCGCACTTCACTTTCACTTTCAGCCCGAAATGTCGCGGCAGCCAGCGCAGCGGAGAGCGAAGATATTTTCGGCTGAACATGCTGCCCCACAGGCCGGAAATCGCGATCGGCACAATCGGCACCGGGTCGCGATTAATAATCCATTCAATGCCCGGCCGGAAGCGCCCAAGCCCGCCGGTGAATGTGAGAAACCCTTCCGGAAAAATACAAATCGCATCGCCATTTCGAAGCCCCTGCGAGATAGCATCAAAAGCCTCTTCCACACTTTTTCGCGTGGGGGCAATGGGAATGGCGCGGTCAAGCTTCATCAGGTAGTTCACACCCGGAGCATTATAAATATCCTGATCAATGATATAACGAACATTACGGCTGGTGCCCGCATCAATCACCGGACCATCCATGTATGATACATGGTTGGCGATGATGATCACCGGCCCGGTTTTGGGGATGTTTTCAAAGCCGATGTAAGTTGGGCGGTAGACAGCGCGGGTCAAGGCGTGGATCAGCTTGCTGAGAATTTTCTGCATATCCAGCTTACGCACGATTAGCCTCTTGACAACACGCGGATGTGGCAGGTCGTTCATTTTTGTGGTCAATTCATGTATCATAGCTTTTATCTCGAATTCATTATAACAGACAGAGTGTTAATATTTTCTCTGCGGGCGCCACTTAATGCTTGCCCGGGGGGCAAAAAACTGCTAGAAAGCGCCCCCTTAAACCCATTAATCGATTGAAGGATGTTATGCCCGCTACTATCAGACTTTCCCGCGCTGGAACCAAAAAACGCCCATTTTACAAGATTTTAGTTACCAATTCCCGCAGCCCGCGCGACAGCAAGTTCATTGAGAATATCGGCACCTACAGCCCACTGCTGCCTTCGGGTGATGCAAAACGCGTGGTGATTGACACCGAGCGCGCAAAACACTGGCTGTCCGTTGGCGCCCAGATGAGCGACCGCGTGCACCTGTTTTTCAATCAGGCCGGCCTGGTAAAAACCAAGCCTGCGCAGCGCCCTGCCCGCAAATCCAAAAAGGATAAAGGCGGTGATGCAGCAGCTGAAGCCCCTGCCGCAGCTTAATTGATTGCCAAAGAATTTCGGCAAACATCTTTCTCATAACCAGCTGGGAAAACCCGTGCTGACCGCAGGCGGCAAGCCGTATGGCACGGTGGTTGGCGTGTATGATTATGGCGCTGGCTTCGTCTGCGATATTGAGAAATTAAACAAAAAAATCGAGATGCTGCCGCTGAAACCCGAGTTTCTTGTGGCCAGCAACGATGGCCACAGCCTGATCGTTCAGGAGTTTGAATTTTTTGAGGTGCCGCCGCAGAAAGACCCTCAGGCGACATGAGCCCTGCATTTTCCGCCATTGCACTGACCCTGTTTCCGGGCATGTTCCCCGGCACGCTTGGCCATTCGCTGGCTGGCACGGCGCTTAAGAACGGCTTGTGGTCGCTGGAAGCCATGGATATTCGCGGCTTTGCAACCGATAAACACCGCACCGTTGACGCCCCGCCTTATGGTGGTGGCGACGGCATGGTGCTGCGGCCGGATGTTGTCCACGAGGCAATCATGGCCGCCAAAACCAAGCTTCCGGGGGCAAGGCTGATTTACACCTCCCCACGCGGTAAACCTTTTAATCAGCAGCTGGCTGCTGATTTATCCAAACAAAACCTGATTATCCTTTGCGGGCGCTTTGAGGGGGTGGATCAGCGGGTTTTGGAACACCATCAGATGGAAGAAATCAGCCTTGGGGATTTTGTGCTTTCCGGCGGCGAACCCGCCGCCATCGCCATGCTGGATGCCATTGTGCGCCTGATTCCGGGGGTCATGGGCAAGCATGAATCCAGCCAGCAAGAAAGTTTCGGTTTAGCATCAGAATATGCTAGACTATTGGAACATTCTCATTATACTCGGCCCCCTTTGTGGATGGGCATGCAGGTGCCCGAGACACTCCTGAGTGGAAACCACGAACAAATTAAACGCTGGCGGCTGGAGCAAGCGAGGGAAATAACCCGAAACCGGCGGCCGGATTTGCTAAGAGACAAGAAGGAAAAATGATATGAACATGTTACAGAAAATTGAAGCTGCCAATGCTCAGAAACTCGCTGAAGGCAAGCGCCTCGATAGCTTTCAGGAAGGCGACACCGTGCGTGTGAATGTTCGTATTGTTGAAGGCACGACCGAGCGTATTCAGGCATTTGAAGGTGTCTGCATCGCCAAGCGCAATGCTGGCCTCCGCTCTTCGTTCACCGTGCGCAAACTCAGCCACGGCGAAGGCGTTGAGCGTGTATTTCCAAACTACTCGCCGCGTGTGGAAAGTGTAGAACTTATTCGTAAGGGTAATGTTCGTCGCGCTAAGCTGTATTATCTGCGTGGCCGTGCTGGTAAAGCTGCGCGCATTACTGAAAAGCGCGAAGAAGCTGCCTCTGAGTAGTCAACAGTCGCCTGTCAGCAGTCTCTAGCTTTGCTTGCTGGCGACTGAAGACTAAAGACTGGAGACTGACCAATGGCAAAAACTCTCTACGATAAAATCTGGGAAAGCCACCTCGTCCATTCGCAGGATGATGGCACTTGCCTCATATACATCGACCGCCACCTCGTTCATGAAGTGACCAGCCCGCAGGCTTTTGAAGGGCTTCGCATCACTGGACGCAAGGTTCGCAGGCCGGATGCCACACTGGCCGTGCCAGACCACAACGTGCCAACCACGCCGGAGCGAAAGCAAGGTATCATCAAGGATGAAACCTCGCGCATACAGGTGGAAACCCTCGCGCAGAACTGCAAGGAATTCGGCATTCGCTATTACCCGATGGACGATCTGCGTCAGGGTATTGTGCATGTAGTCGGGCCCGAACAGGGCTTCACCCAGCCCGGCACCACCATCGTCTGCGGTGATTCTCACACCAGCACTCATGGCGCGTTTGGCGCGCTTGCTTTTGGTATTGGTACATCAGAAGTGGAGCATGTGCTTGCGACCCAGACGCTCATCCAGCGCCGGGCAAAAAACATGCTGATCCGCGTGGAGGGCACGCTTGCCAAAGGTGTGACAGCTAAGGACATCGTGCTCGCCATTATCGGCAAAATTGGCACTGCCGGTGGCACCGGCTATGTGATGGAATATGCGGGCAGCGCTATCCGAAATCTTTCCATGGAAGGCCGCATGACCATCTGCAATATGAGCATTGAAGCAGGTGCACGCGCAGGGCTGATTGCCCCGGATGACAAAACATTTGCCTATCTTAAAGGCCGCCCCCTCGCCCCCGAGGGTGCACAGTGGGACAAGGCGGTGGCGAACTGGAAAACCCTGCCGTCCGACCCCGGCGCGAGCTACGATGCCGAGGTGCTGTTGATCGCCGAAGACATTGCGCCGCAGGTCACATGGGGCACCTC
>CANHDY010000094.1 GCA_947459535.1 Rickettsiales bacterium
CGTCATCCCGGCGAAGGCCGGGATCCACGATAGACCAGATGTAGGGTATTGATTTGCCTAAGAAAATTTCTATACTTCCTATGTAATTTCTATCAAATTAATAGAAAAACGTGGATCCCGGCCTTCGCCGGGATGACAAATCGCCCTTGCGCCGCGCTATCAAAATGCTATCATCATGCTAGCAAAATGATAGCAGTCAGGAGAAAAAACCAATGGCGCAGATTTTAATTCGCAATGTGGAAGATGATTTAGTCAAAGAAATTAAGCGTCTCGCGATTGAACATGGCAGATCTCTGCAAAAAGAAGCGCAAATGTTGCTGGTGCAGGGGCTGGAAGCTGTTGCGCGGCGCGAGCGTCATGAAAGGGCGGTGAAGGCGCTTGATCGCTTACGCAAACAGCAACTCAAGCGCAGGAAAGGCGTCCCCTTTCCTTCATCAGTTGAGATGATTCGTCGCGCACGCGAAGGCCGCTAATTATGTACGATGTCGTGGTTGATGCCAGTGTAGCAGTGAAATGGCTGGTGGCGGAAGAAGATAGTGAGCGAGCCGCCGAACTTCTCGACTTCAAAGCCTATCAATGCTGCGTACCGGATTTCTTATACGGTGAAGTGGTCAATGTCATCTGGCAACATGTCAAATCAAAGAAAATGCTTGCGCCAAAAGGCTTAGAATTACTTCGTCAATTGAAGGAAATACCGCTACGAGTCATACCGACGCAAGGTCTGATCAGCAGAGCATTTATGATTGCAGAGCAGCAAAAATTGGCCGCAACCTATGATGCAATCTATTTGGCCTGTGCTTTAGAAGAAAATGCTATGTTGATAACGGCTGATTATCGTTTTTATCGTAGTATTCACGATTCTATTTTACGTCGCCATATCGAACTATTGACACCACTTCAATGACCAACGACTTACCTATCCCCCACAAACCCGCAGGCACGCCGGATGACCCGTATGATCCGCTGCAATATTTTATTGCGCTGTTTGAAGGCAAAACGGCGGCCGCGAGCGCGAAAAAACAGCGCGCGGATACCATCGAGGGTGTGCTGAAAGACCGCATCATTGATGGCGATAAAAAGGGCTTGGAAGACGACCTTGCGGTGGCGATGAAAACCCACCCGCCGCTAGCCATCATCAACGATATTCTGCTGGAAGGCATGAAGGTCGTGGGCGAGCTGTTTGGCGCGGGGAAAATGCAGCTGCCGTTCGTATTGCAAAGCGCCGAGACGATGAAAAAAGCGGTCGCTTACCTTGAGCCATTCATGGAAAAAATCGAGGGTCAGGAAAAAGGTAGCATCGTGCTCGCCACCGTGAAGGGTGACGTGCATGACATCGGCAAAAACCTGGTGGACATCATCCTCACCAATAACGGCTACAAAGTGTATAATCTCGGCATCAAGCAGCCCATTTCGAACATCCTGACAGCAATTGCCGAGCATAAGCCCGATGCGGTGGGACTTTCCGGCCTGCTGGTGAAATCCACGGTGGTGATGCGCGAGAATCTCGAGGAGCTCACCAAGCTCGGCTACGATATTCCGGTGCTGCTTGGCGGCGCGGCGCTCACACGCGCTTATGTCGAGGAGGATTGTGTCGCCGCTTACGGCTCGGGTCGCGTGGCTTATGCGCAGGACGCATTTGATGGCCTCGATCTCATGAATAAAATCGCAGGCAACCAATTCGATGACCATCTAAAAGAAGTGCAGGCGCGAAAACATAATCGCCCATCAAACGCCAAGGCCAAGCAGCGCTGGAGCCAGAACGAAGAGGCGGGAAAGGCGCTGATCAACAAGAGCGATCTGCGGCCGATGGATGTGGAGGCGATTAAGCTGAAGCGCGCCGAGCTGGCAAAGCAGGTGGCTGTGCCAACACCGCCATTCTGGGGCGCGCGGGTGATTGAATCGATTCCCGTGAAAGCCCTCGTTTCCTACCTCAATGACCAGATGCTGTTTACCTTCCACTGGGGTTTTAAGAAAGCTGGCAAATCTCTGGAGGAATATTGGCAGTGGGTGGAAACTGAGGTGCGGCCGATTTTGATCCGGCTGCTGCGCGAATGCGAGGAGCAGGATATTCTCCAGCCCAAAGCCTGCTATGGCTATTTCAAATGTGCGGCGCGCGGCAATGATCTGGTGCTGTTTGATGAATCTGGCAGCAAGGAAATCGGTCTGCTGGCGCTGCCACGGCAAGATAAGGAGGGCGGCATCTGCATCGCCGATTTCTTCCGCGATGTGGATAGCGGCGAGCGCGATGTGCTGGCGATGCAGGTGGTCACGGCTGGCCAGAAAGTGGCGGATGTTGGGCGCGAATGGTTCGCGAATAATCGCTATCAGGATTATCTTTATCTGCATGGTCTTGGCGTGGAAATTGCCGAAGCTGCCGCAGAATACATGCACAAGCGCATCCGCGCCGAGCTTGGCTTTGGCCATGAAGATGAGCGCGACATGAAAAAGCTCTTAAAGCAAGGCTACCGCGGCTCGCGCTATTCGTTCGGCTATCCGGCCTGCCCAAGGCTCGAAGATCAGGAGCTGCTGCTGCGCTTCTTGAATGCGGCGCAAATCGGCGTCGAACTTTCCGACGAGTTCCAGCTCCACCCCGAGCAATCGACCAGCGCGATTGTGGTGCATCATCCGCAGGCGAAGTATTTTAATATCTGATTTCTACTAGGCTGGGCGACTTGCTTGTTTTTCCTGCGCTTCCTCTGCGCATGTACTTAGATGTACATTTGCGCTGCGGTTCTCGGTAAAACTTCGCATTCACCTCAGCCTAGCGAAATCTTGTCATGCTGGTGCCGATCCACGGGATCAAGGCTGACTCGCGCTACTGCGCTCGTATAACGACTAGTGAGCCGTCCGTGCCAGCGTCAGCACATTCACGCTGCTCGCGCCGGCTTTGAGCAGTGCTTTCGTGCAGGCTTCGATGGTGGCGCCGGTGGTGAATACATCATCCATCAGCAGGACACTTTTGCCTTTCAGCGTCGCCAGATGTTTGGGGTTTGCAGCAAATGCGCCGCGCACGTTATTTTCGCGCTGCGCGCGCGAAAGGCCAGTTTGCGAGAGGGTTTTGCGTGTGCGTAGTAGCCCGTCCGGCAGGTGCGGCAGGCCGCAAGTTTTGGCTAGCGCCTGCGCTAGCAGCGCCGACTGGTTGTAGCGCCGCGATACAAACCGCCAGTAATGCAGGGGCACCGGAATGATGATGTCGCTCGCGCGGATCAGCTCACCGCCCGCCTTGGCCAGCCAGCTGCCAAAAATGCGCGCAAGATAGGCCTGATCATGATATTTCAGCGACAGCACCAGGCGCTTGCTATGCTCATCATAGCGCACGCAGGCGCGCGCGCGGCTGAAGGGGGGGCGCTCACGCAGGCACTCGCCGCATAAAGCATTTTCGCCGAGGGAATATTCAAACGGCAGGCCGCAGCAGGCGCAAAACGGCTCGGTGATGAAATGCACCTGCTGCCAGCAAGCAAGGCACAAAGCACCGTGGTCCGAAACCAGCGTATCGCAGATCGGGCACTGGGGCGGGAAGAGGAGATTTAGTAAGGGATTAGGCATTGGGGATTGGGGATTGGGGATTGGGGATTGGGGAACAGGATAAAATATGCTACCCTATCATAACCATTTAATCCCTAAAGCCTAGCGCCTAATGCCTAACCCTATAGCCATCTTCGATCACAAGCGCGCGCTGCTTCATAAGGCGCGTGCGGCCAGAAATGCCGCCGCGCACGATTTTTTATTCGCCGAAATGGAAGCGCGCATCGCTGAGCGGCTTGGCGAGATCAAGCGCAGGTTTGAAAAGCCCTTTGAGATCAGCGGCAGACCGGAGAGAATAGATAAGCGATTTTTGCAAGATGAATGGTTGCAGGATCCCCGCTTTCGCGGGGATGTTAACTACGACCTGATTACATCAGCGGGCGGGCTGCACTGGGTGAATGACCTGCCGGGTGTACTTGCACAAATTCAGCGGCTGCTTACGCCGGATGGCTGCTTCATCGCCATCCTGCCCGGCGGGGAGACACTGAAGGAGCTGCGCCAGTCGCTGGAGCAGGCGGAGCTTGCGCTGCGCGGCGGCATCAGCCCGCGCGTGTCGCCCTTCATCGATGTACGGGATGCTGGCGGGCTGCTCCAGCGCGCAGGTTTTGCGCTGCCGGTGGTGGATAGTGAGATGCTCACCATTGAATATGATCATCCGCTGAAGCTGCTTGCCGACCTTCGCGGTATGGGCGAGACGAATGCACTCGTATCATCAGCAAAGCATTTCACGCCGCGCCGCGTGATGATGGCGGCGATGGAGCATTATCAGCAGCATTTTGCCAATGAAGCGGGCAGGGTGGTCGCCACCATCCAGCTCGTGACACTCACCGGCTGGAAACCCCACGCCTCGCAGCAGCAGCCAGCGAAAAGGGGCAGCGGGAAGGTGAATTTGCGGGATGCGCTGGGCTGAAAATGTTTCACGTGAAACATTTTGCTAATTAACCCTCACCCACCCCTCTCCCTGAGAGGGAGAGGGCTTTAGAAATGTTTCACGTGAAACATTTGGGGTGCAATTTTATTATAAAAAGCCTCTTCCTGAGCAGCAAGAAATATGCGTTAGAGCATTTTTAATTTAATCTTGCACACTTATTTCTCCCTCTCCCCTTCGGGGAGAGGGGCGGGGTGAGGGGTGGTGTAAACGGCGATGTAAAAGAAATAAAGCTTCCCTCATCCCCCTACGCCAAACGGCTTCGGGGGACGCAGTCCTAACCTTCTCCCCGGAGGGGAGAAGGAATGTTTCGCGCACAATTAAATCAAAAATCCTTTAGGCAAGAGCAGTTTTAAGTTTTTCGACCAGCCCCAGATCCGCTTCAATCATGCCCAGCTCTGCCATCGCTTCAGGCAGTTCCCAGATAATCTGGTCATGCTCGAGCGCTTGAGGTTTTCCTTGCCAGCTGCGGATGAGATAGACCGGCATCAGCAGGTGGAAACCAAATTCCTTGGTGTAGTCGTGCGATAAAAACCAGAACGCTTCCATATCTTCCTGACGTACATCAATGCCCAGCTCTTCTTTGAGTTCGCGCGCAAGCGCCTCTTCTGGGGATTCACCTTCTTCGACTTTGCCGCCGGGAAACTCCCAACTACCCTCTAAGCGCTTGCCTTTCGGGCGCTGGGCAAGCAGCACTTCGTTATCATCATTGATCAGCGCAGCAGCAACAACGAGCAGGGTTTTCATGTCCGGTAACTCCCATTAATATCAATATAGCGGTGGGTGAGGTCGCAGCTATAAACAGTAAACTCGCCGCTGCCTATGCCGACATCCACTTCGATATGGATATCGCGCCCTTGCATGTGCGCCGCGATGGTTTCCTCGCGGTAGCTTGGGTCAGCGGCGCCGTCTTTCGCCACCGATACACCGCCAATGTTAATCGAGAGCTTATCACGATCCGCTTTTTCACCGGCTTTGCCAACCGCAGCCACAATCCGCCCCCAGTTTGCATCGGACGCAGCAAGCGCCGTTTTCACCAATGGTGAGTTGGCAATCGACATGCCGATTTTTTTTGCGGCAGGAATTGATTCCGCTCCCGAAACGGTAATGGTCACTAATTTCTCAGCGCCTTCACCGTCTTTCGCCATATGCAGTGCCAGTTCGTGGAGGAGGGAGTGGAGAGATACATAGAAATCATCGTAATGACCCTCACCCCGACCCTCTCCCTGGAAGGGAGAGGGGGCAGTAAGTTCCTTCTTCTCCTGAGAGATAGAATTAATATCGAGAGGCGGTGCAACGGGGAATCCCCTCTCCCTTTTAGGGAGAGGGTTAGGGTGAGGGTTAAGTAAAGCAGGGTGAGGGTTGGCTGCTTTACCGGTGGCAAACATCAAAAGCGTGTCACTGGTCGAGGTATCGCCATCGACAGTGACGGCATTAAAGGTCGTTTCGCAAGCGCGCGATAGCATCGCCTGCAGCAGGGCGGCTGGAATGGCCGCGTCGGTGAAAACGAAGCCGAGCATCGTTGCCATATCCGGCGCAATCATGCCGGAGCCTTTGGCGATGCCGTGGATGGTAACATTTATCCCGCCAATGGTAGCGGTGCGTGTGGCAAGCTTGGGGTAGGTATCGGTGGTCATGATCGCGCGGGCGGCATCCATCCACGAGGCCAAAAAATCAAGCGTGGGAAGCGCAGCGGTGATTTTTTCGTCGGCCAGAGGGACGCCGATGACGCCGGTTGAGGCCATGAAAAACTCATCCGGCGTGCTGCCATACATTTTCTGGCAGGCCTCAGAAACGCGCGCAACCGAAGCCTCCCCCGCCTTGCCGGTAAAAGCATTGGAATTGCCGGAATTGACCACCAGCACCCGCGCTTTGCCCGATGTCAGTGCCTTGCGGCAGGCCAGCACCGGCGCCGAGGCGGTGAGCGATGTGGTGAACACACCGGCCACGCTGGTGCCTTCGTCCAGAAGCGCTACCAGCAGGTCTGGCCGGTCTTTATATTTAATACCACAGCTAGCCGTCGCCAGCCGTACACCAGCAAGCGGCGCAAGATTAGGGTAGGTGGTGGGGGCGAGGGGGGAGAGCATGATGGATTGATGACTAGATGAAAGATGAACTGATTGATCGGTTCATCTTTCATCATTTAATCATTCATCAAGCTTACTGCTTCTCACCGCCAGCGGCTGGTGCGAGAGACCGCGAGAAAGGAAGTTCTTTGCCCGTGGCATCAAGATATTTGATATCCGCCGCTTTCAACAGACCTTCCACATAGTTCTGCACCGCTTTGTTGGTCAGCTCAGCGCGAAGCTCTTCTTTCATCTCGTCAAAGCTTGCCATTTTCACCGGACGGCGATCTTCCAGCTTGATCACATGCCAGCCAAAAGCCGACTTTACCGGCGCAGAAATCTCGCCTTTTTTCAGCTTGAACGCCGCATCAGCAAATTCCGGCACCATTTTGTCTTTGGTGAACCAGCCAAGGTCGCCGCCGCGCGCGCCTGAGCCTTTATCGGTTGATTTTTCTTTGGCGATTTTATCAAAATCGCCGCCTTTTTTCAGCTCATCCGCGATGGCCTTAGCATCTTCTTCCTTATCGACCAGAATATGACGCGCGCTGACTTCTTCCACCGGGTTTGTCTTAGCTGCTTTTTCTTTCTCAGCGTAAGCGGCTTTCAGCTGTGCATCGGTCACCA
>CANHDY010000095.1 GCA_947459535.1 Rickettsiales bacterium
ACAATAATTTCGTCGTGCCGACCGAGGGTGACCACCACATGCCCCTCATCCATCAGCTTCCCGCTTTTTGCAACCGGTGGATCAATCGGCACCATCTCAAACTTTTCAACTGTGCCTGCCAGCATGAAAAAGATCAGAAGAAAAATTGACACATCAATCAGCGGAATCAGGCTGATTTCAATGCGTCGTTTGCTAATGCGTGGAAAGTCCATCAGTCCGCCTTTTTTGTTGTCCATGTGCGCACGAGCAGGCTTTTTGCGCCCATCAGCGAAACCTTGTCCATCATATCCACCAGCTGCTGCATCGATACGCCATCGGCCGTCAGCAGCATAATCCGCACATCCGGATTACCAACGATCAGACGTTGCAGCGTCTCGTCCAGATCGGCGCCGCTCAGCTTGCGCTTGCCGAGTGTCACCTCGCCTGCGGAAGAAAGATAAAGCCGCACGACATCGTCAGTTCGGCTGGCGCTATTTTGCTTCACCGCTGATGGCAACATCAATTCCATGGATTCAATACGCATGAACGATGTGGTCAGCATGAAAAAGATGATCAGAATAAACAGCACGTCGATCAGCGGCGTGAGATTCAGCGCGCGAATTTTTCGGCGTGGTGTGCGCGCGAAATCCATCGGCTATTTTCCTGAGTATTTGGGGCTGAGCAGATGCAGTGTCGATGTTTTTTGCGGTATGGTTGGAACATTGCTTTTGCGCTGCTCTTCCGCCCATTGCTCGGCATCCATTTTCTTGCGCTGCTCGTTCAATAACTTGCGTTCTTCTTCTTCGCGAGCTTTGCGCTCGCGCTCGATGCGTTTGGCTTCCTCAATGGCAAACAGGCGCTCATTGCGGCGGAATTCATCTTCCAGCGCCAGAATCTGCACCGAAACATCTTTCATGGTCGCGCGCACTTTCTCGATGATACCATCGAGAATGTAATGCGCAGCAAGCGCCGGAATCGCTACCGCGATGCCACCCGCCGTAGTGAGCAGCGCTTCCCAGATGCCGCCCGCGAGCATGGTGGGGTCCACCCGCGTGCCGGAAATGCTGAGCTTGGAGAATGAGCTGATCATACCAATGACGGTGCCAAAAAGCCCCATCAGCGGCGCGACGGTGGCGGTCATTTCCAGCCCGCGCAGATGCGATTCCAGATAACGGATATCCGCCGAACCGACACGAGTAATTTCGGCCTCTTTGCTTTTTTGCGAAATATCACGGTTGGCCACGCATTCAAACGTCACACGCATGATGCGCGCCACCGGCCCTTTGGTTTCGGAAAGGGTTTTAAATGCCTGGTTGCGATCCCCCTGCTTGATTTCTTTCAGCGCAGGTTCAATGAAACTGCGATCAAACACATTCGCACGATAAAACTGCAGCACTTTGAAAATGACCACACCCACCGCATAAACCGACAGCGCCAGCAGGCCATACATGACCACGCCGCCCTTCTCAAACAGATGAATCTCCGTCATATTTTTTCCCCACCCTGTGTTTGATTCTGGTTGTAGCGATTAACGCTCCTGAGGTCTAGAAAAAATGTTTCACGTGAAACATTTTGCGCGCACACCAATGCAGCACTGGCAAAAAATTTTTCCGCTTCCGGAACCGTCATTTTTGTGCCTTGCCGAACGGTGAAAACCCCGATGCCGCGCGCGCCAAGCGTAAAAAGCAAATTACATTGCATTTTATTAATTCATTAACGCGCGCTTAGGCTGTTTCTGATATTCATTGAGGTAAGCAGCAACCACAGGAGCGTGCCATGAAAACACAAACCTTGATCTCGCTAGTCTGCCTTCTAGGGCTATCCGCCTGCATCGCCACCCCGCGCATCGAAATTCCTGACCAGATGAGCTTTAACTACGTTGTTCCCAATCAGCAACCCATGAGCTACACCGACATTATGTGCTGCGTTGATTGTCACGTATAGTTACTAAATAGTTAATGCCCTGATTGTCATCATAATGTCATAGAGCAGAGATTGACGCGCTGAGCGGCCGTTGTTACCATGCATTAACGACTCAACCAACGGAAAATGCATGAATAAAATCAGCCCGTCCAGTATCTCCGCCAGCAAAAGCCACCACCCCACCTTCACGCTGACCCCCGCAAGGCTCATGGCTGGCCTGAAGAAAGAGCTGGACAGCAGCACCCTCAGTGAAGCGCAGCAACTCTATGCCGATGCCCTGCTGCTCAATGTGAGCAACCACGCAGCAAACGCACTCGCCGAAGATGCCTCCATAACCGCCAGCACCAAAGCGCGCAGCGCCCCTCCCGCCCATAGCCGCACACGCGCCGGCCAATATGAGCCTGTGCTCTATGAGCTGATTAAAGAAGGCAAAACGGAAGAGATCGGCCGTTTGGTCGAAAAGCAGTCCATCACCATCACCAGCCACCCGAATTTCAGCCGCTCACGCGAGCTGGCGAAACTCTCTCGCGAGCTGACCGATGTGCTGAGCGGCTTATCCCGCAAAGATCAGCATGAGATCCAGCAGACGGGCACCCTGCCGCAAGGCGAAATCCGAGATAAAGTTGCCGATATACTGGCCAAGCTACCCGCCGAGCTGAAACCCCGAAAAAAACGCACACGACGAGATGAGGTGGAAGAAACCACACTCGACTTCATCCCCACCGCGATGAAAGCCGCCAGCGAACAACTCGCCATCATCAAAAAACGTGCGCCGCAAAAGCTGGAATTTAAGAGCACAAGCCAGCTGGATGCCGTGGCTGAACTCCTCCCAGAGTATAACAGCTGGATCACCGACGGCGACGGCAAGCGCACCTGCCATGTCTATGACACGGAATATATGATTCCGGCCATCAAGCGCAAAACCTATGAAGAATACCTAAAGCAGATGGAAAAACTGCCCGACCAGCTGGGCGAATGGAATGTAAAAGCAGCGAGAGAAAAACTCTCCGGCGATATTGCAAAACTGGCGGAAATTGAAGAACTCACAATACTGCGCATGGAAGCGTTTAACGACCTCCATGAAAAATATGAAGCGCAGAAAGGTGAAGGTCGTGCTAACCCCGCTGTTGAAGCTTACAAGCAGGCACTAGATAAAACACAGAAAATCTGCGAAGAATATATCTATAAAGTCACGGGAAGTGATGCAGCCAAACAGCTGCTGCAAGGCGACGCCGCCAATGATATACTCACGCCGCTGGCCACCACGCTGGAAAGCATCTACAAACATGCCCTCACGCTCGATGCCGACCGACAAGCTGCCGCCGAGGATCTTTACATCAAACTCAAACATTTCGGCAACTTTGCCGTTCACCTCCAGCGCCGCGAAAATGCCGGCCAGTATCTCGAAATATTTAAGTATCTAAAAGATAAGTGCGGCATTAAAAAAGATATCCATGCTTTCACAGAAGATGTCATTAATAATGCGGAGAAATCCGCAAACAGAAAAGCAATCAAGAAAGCCTATCGAGACCTAGCTTCCAAGCTCGAAAAAAGCGCCAAGAAAAACAATGGCGTTGACCAGAACCCCGCCATCAGCGCGCTGGAAAAAGACGAGCTGCTCGCGCTTGATGGCCTTGGGCATTTTGTAATGGCGCAGTATTATCCTGAGGCATTCAAAGGCGGCTTTGTGATTGCTGAGTTCGGCCAGCCCGGGCTTGATGTGCTTAAGCGTGGTGATGAGGCGGAAATCGCTCAGGAAGTTGGCCGTATTGCGGTAGACGATATGAAACTGCAGGTCGCGCTCGCCCACGCGATGAAAACCAACAAGTTTGACAGAAGCAGAGTCAAAATCATCCCCCTGCACGAAGACCCGGCGACGCTAATGCATATCCCCGGCGCGCAAGGCGTGCTGCGCGGCAATGGCGAGCATGATTCGCTCATTCGCGGCTACCTGCTTGAAACGATTGGGGTGAGCGAAAATGGCAAACCCTCAGCAGTGAAAGCAGAGGCCAAGGCCCGCCTCGTCATCGGCGAAGACAGCGCATTGCGCCCGATGACCGCCTATGATGAGATGAAGCGCCTTGGCGTGAGCGATGGTGAGCTTCAAAAGCGCGGCCTGAACGCAGAATCGCTTAAAAAGACGCTGGTGCTGGAAGGCCCGGAGGATATGGAGGCGTGCAGCGATAACAGCAAACGCGCCGGCATTATCGGCGCTGAGCTTGCCGAGTGGTCGGTGCGTGAGAAAGCCATTGAAGGCGCGAAGCACCCGGTCAGAATCGGTGATCAGCTTTTTATCATCCGCAAACCCAAATATCTTGGTCAGGGCGGCGCTGTGGCGCGCGCGACCGATGTGCCCATCACCTCATCGCAGGCCACCTGGCAGGGCGAACATGCCGCCTCGCAAACCGGCAAATCGCTGGCACACACCGCGCATCACAACCTGCTCGGCAGGCTGTATCTTACCACCACCGCATCGCGCGGGGAGACTGAGCCGCCGGAGCTATTTACCAAAGCCGCATCCATGCCCCATTTTGCGAACCGTCTTGGCCTGCCCACTTATGGGATGGAAGAAAGCGAAATTGAGCTAATGAAAGAAGCCATCAATGAGCGCATCGCTTCGACGCGAGACGATCCACGCTATGATAAGTTTCTGGAAATATATGCCGAGCCAGCGCCCAATTACAGCGCGCGGCCGGATTCCAAAAAAGCCGGCAGCAAGGGCTTTGCTGAAAAACGCGCGATTGGCGTGGCGGCGGAAGAAGCTGGCATTTTTGCCAACGTGATGGCGCTGGCGGATATTTTTTCAGTGGTGGATAAAGGTAGCCGCAAGGGTGAAATTTCTCATGAAAGCATAGAAGATATTAAGCGCTGGCGCGATAAAGATCCCGCCCTGCAGCAGCGGCTTTCTGCCGCGGCGCTCATTACTAACTTTGTGAACCTGAAACAGAAATGGGCGCGCGGAGGCATCACGCTGGAAACTAAAAATGGTCAGGAGTTACTGACAAAAAATGAGCAGACCATCAGTCTGGATACCCTTTTAGACGCCTACAAAAACAAGCAGCCGAATATTCAGGGTTTTGATGAAGCGGATATGGTGATGGCGTATCTGCATAGCCAGTTCAGAAAGCTGGAAAAAGGCCTGCTGGCACTGAATAAAAAACAAACACTCATTGATTTGTTTGACGAGCCGCACCACGAGACGATTAGCGCCACCAAAGTGCTGTATGATAAGGTTCTCAAACAGCTGCAAACCACCAAACCTAAAGAAGGCGAAAAAAAGAATCAAGATAGAGAGCTGCTCGAAGGGGTGTATTACCTGATATTTGAACAGGGCGGCGCGCAATTTCCGCTACCCCATCTGCTGGAAAAACCAAACGGCAAGAGCGCCAGTGCTCTCTGATCGCCTGCTTTACCGCGATGCGCTGATGCTGGTGATCGATAAACCAGCGGGCATCCCTGTGCATAAGGGCAGCGGCGGCGGCGAGAACCTCGAACAGTATTTTGACGAGCTGCGCTTTGGTCTGCCGCGTCTGCCTGCGCTTGCCCACCGGCTGGATCGCGATACCAGCGGCTGCCTCGTGCTGGGGCGCAACCGCCATGGCCTCGCCACGCTGGGCAAACTCTTCGAGCAGAACCACATCGAGAAAACCTACTGGGCGGTGGTCAAAGGTACACCGAAGGAATCACAAGGCATCATTGACGCGCCGCTTGCTAAGGTTTCCGAGCGCAAAGATCGCTGGCAGATGAAGGTGGATGCTGGAGGCCTTCCCAGCCTCACCGCCTACCGCGTGATGGGCACAAGCGGCGCCCATAGCTGGATCGAGTTCAAACCCAAAACCGGCCGCACCCACCAGCTGCGTGTGCATAGCGCCGCGCTCGGCTGCCCGATTCTCGGCGATAAAATCTATGGCGAGGCGGACGCAAGCGGCCTGCAGCTGCATGCCCGCGCTATCACCATCCCTCTTTATGCGAAAAAAGAGCCAATTACGGTGACTGCGCCGGTGCCGCCACATATGCAGGCGTTGCTGGAGGCCTGCGGCTATCACACAGCTTGACACCATGGCGCGCCTCTGGCAGTTGTTGGCCTCTTGAAAAAGCTCAGCCTACCCCCGCAACAAGTGCGGGGTTCGGCGGGCGTAAGATTTTCTAAAGCGCTAAAACGCTAGAGAAATGAAGTAGGGCTTGTCTCGCCGTAGCGTATGCGAAGGCGGATGGCCGGAATTGATAGAGCCCAGCCTTCGCCCTTCGGGCTACGGCGGGCGTAAGATTTTCTAAAGCGCAAACGCGCTAAGAAAATCTAACGGAGGGGTGGCCGAGTGGTCTAAGGCGCACGCCTGGAAAGTGTGTGTACGGGTAACACTGTACCGTGAGTTCGAATCTCATCCCCTCCGCCATTTAATGGTTTGCTCAAATCCCAAGAAATACAAAAATACAGGATATAATTGGCTTTTTTGCTATATATTACTCCGAAGTCATCCGGAGAGATTTATTGCAATCCATTTTCTTTATGAGTAGATTTATGAGTAGGATTTCACAGGAGATTCGAACTCATGGCACTCACCGAGCTGGCAATTAAGAACCTAAAACCCAAAGCCAAGCCTTATCGTGTAGCAGATTCTGGTGGCCTTTGCCTCGAAGTATCCCCTGCGGGTAGTAAGCTATGGCGGTGGCGTTATTACTATCAGGGCAAAGCACAAATGCTTGCACTTGGCAAATACCCCGCTGTTTCGTTGGCATCAGCCAGAAAGAAACGAGATGAACAACGCGACCTGCTGGATATGGGCAAGCACCCTGCCCGTGAGAAGAAAATCCGCAAGCTGCGCAAAGCCCACGAAGGAGCCAACACCTTTGAAAAGATCGCGCGTCATTGGTTAGCAACAAAGCAAGAAGGCCTAAACCAGAAATATGTTACACAAAATCTTGCTCGTATGGAGCAACATGTTTTTCCAGCGATTGGCGCATTGCCACTTGCTGATATAACGATTCCTGATGTGGTTGAGGTAGTAGAAGCCATTAGCAAACGCGGCACAATAGAAACCGCCAAGCGCATGAAACAGCTGATAGGGCAAGTATTCCGTTATGCTGCCCAGCGTGGCCTATGCCAGCATAATCCTGCGGCTGATTTGAGAGATATATTACCTGCACAGCAAGAAAAGCACCATGCCTGCA
>CANHDY010000096.1 GCA_947459535.1 Rickettsiales bacterium
ACCAAAACCATGCCGCAATGCGGCTTCTCCGCCACGGTGGTGGAGGTGCTCAGGCGCTCTGGCATCGAAGATTTCAAAGATGTGAACGTGCTCGCCGACCAGGAAATCCGCGAAGGCATCAAGGCATTCACCAACTGGCCGACCATTCCGCAGCTTTACGTGAAGGGCGAGTTCATCGGCGGCTGCGATATTGTGCGCGAGATGTATCAATGCGGTGAGCTGGAACAGCTGCTTAAAGACAAAGGCGTGAAGGCGGCTTAGAACCTTCCTCTACCTTGATTGCCCGCTGTGGGTGATTGTGATTTGGGGTTGGCATCGTTGGTGACGGCGCCTTCCTGAGTGTTGATTTGACGCTTCTCAAATTCTTCAGCCCACTTCTTGCCTTCACCTGTTTTTTCGAATGCATCGGCTAGTGAATTGCTGGGAACATCTTTTGGATGCGGTCTGTCTTTACCCATGATATTTTTCTCCCTGATGGTTATTTTCAACACAGAAAATGACACCATCGGAATAGTATGTAAACCGCCTTATTATGAAGTTTTGATGACGCTGCAGCGCAGCAGACTACTTCATTTTTTCTTTGGT
This sequence comes from Rickettsiales bacterium, assembly GCA_947459535.1. Lineage (GTDB taxonomy): Bacteria > Pseudomonadota > Alphaproteobacteria > Rickettsiales > SXRF01 > JAJTHB01. Next base: position 586 of record CANHDY010000096.1, read on the forward strand.
TTTTTCTGACGTGCCGGTGATGGCTTCGCCGGCGGCCTCGATATCTTTACCGACACCGCTCATGGTGTTGCAGGCGCTAAGGGTGCTCAGAATCAGCAGTACAATAATCGATTGTTTCATGGCGTTACCTTTCGTTATTAATGTCATCCCAGAAAATTTTTCAGCAGAAAAATTTATCTGGGATCCAGAATAGTAAAAGGTCAGTAGACCTTTTACGTTTAAAAAGTCTACTGACTTTTTAATTGTGGATCCCGTGCTTCCGCCGTCGCTAAAGCTATGGCGGACACGCGCCGGTCTACTGACCGGCTCCACGGGATGACGGTTTTTTACTTGCATCCCTCAGTTCACCCAGTCTGCTGGCCATGCGGCGCAGTGGGCGTGAGCAGTCATCACGCGGGATAATAACCTCAATCAAGTGCATCGTATCTTTTTCTTTGACTGCGGCGGCGAACGCGGCGTCAAGTTCGGCTTTGGTGGTCACTTTGTAGGATTTGCCATAATTCAGCACATCCCGCAGCTTTGCATATTCCCAGCGGTGGATGTTGTTAAACGGCCCATCAATGATGTGGCGCTGGGTGCCGTAGCCGTCATTGTTGAGGATGCAGACAATCGGGTTCATCTTATATTTCGCGGCGGTGGAGATTTCGATGCCGGTCATTTGGAACGCGCCGTCCCCGATAATGGCGATCACGCGGTCTTCCGGCTGCGCGACCATCGCGCCGATGGCGGCTGGCATGGCAAAGCCCATCGAGAGATAATAGGCGTCCGAAAGGAAGTTGTTGGATTGCGCGGTGCGCAGGCCAATGGCGCCGAGCAGCGAATCGCCGGTGTCGCACACCAGCGTGGTGGTATTGTCCATGTGCAGACCGAGAATACGAAAGAACGACTCCGAATCCAGCGGATCGTTTTTCTCGGTGGCGGTTAGCGGCTTTGCCTCTTCAATATGGTAAGGGTTCTTGAAGATGCGCTTTGTAATATCCTGCGCTTTCAGCCCTTCGAGAAAATCCTTGAACAATACATTCTCATAGGAATGCAGGCCGATGCGTGTTTTTTCGGTATTGGCAAGGATGGTGTTTTTGCGCTCAAGCGAGGCGGTATGCATGCCCATGAACACGTCGGATAAAAACGCGCCCAGCAGAATCAGGCAGTCGCTTTTTTCCACATAGTCCTGCGTCACCTGCTCGGAAAGCCCGCCGGAATACACGCCGATATAAAGCGGGTGATTTTCCGAGACGATGCTTTTGGAAAGCAGGGTGGAGGCGATGGGGATACCCAATTTCTCGGCAATCGCGATGGCGGTGTCGGTCAGACCGTGGCGGTGCAGCTCCACATCGAGCACGATGACCGGCTGCTTCGCATTTTTGATTTTTTCTGCTGCCTCTTGCAGCGCTGCCTCAAGGTTTTCTTTGTCTGATTCCGCAGGCGGAACATTCCTGAGCGTGGGCAGCTTGATCGGCATATCCACCACATCATAAGGAATTTCGATATAGCCCGGGCGACACTGCGCGCGCATGGTTTCCACCACGCGGATGATCTCGTCCGCAGCCGTTTCCGGATCGGTCAGCACCGCACTGGCGCAGGTGACCTCTTCAAAGATTTTGCGCTGCGTGTCGAAGGTGCGCACTTTGTGGTGCACCAGCGGGTCGTGCTTGCGGTCGGCGGGCGAGGGGCCGCCGGAGATGACCAGCACCGGGCTTTTTTCGGCATATGCGCAGGCAATCGAGTTCAGCATATTCAGGCCGCCGACGCAGTAGGTCACGCACGCGACGCCGAGGCCGCGCACGCGTGCATAGCCATCGGCAGCGAAGCCCACGGAGGGTTCGTGTGTCAGGGTGTAAAGCTGGATTTTTGAATTCTGCAGCCAGCGAAAAGTTGGCAGCGCGAAATCACCCGGGATGCCAAACGCATGGTGCACGCCTTGGTTATAGAGATAATCAAACAAAAAAGAGCCGACGGTGGGTTGCATGGCAGATGACGGATAATAGATGATGGATGATAAAGGGAAGTAGCAAATTATGAAGTGGATGTCATCTGTTGTTGTCATTCTTGATCAGCGGCCGACTCATTCTCGTCATCACCCGGATTTGCATGCAAATCCTAGGGTGATCCAGTCTTAAGAAACTGGATGGCCTTAGAATCGCATCCCCCTGCGCTCAGGAGCTTCGGGGGACAAGAGCGATTCAGGCCATGACGCGAACTTATCGAACGACGATGAATTCCCGCTTAAGCGGGAATGACAGAAAAAAATCTACGCCCCCAGCTTTGCGCCCTGACCTTTGCTCATATAGGCGGCGAGAGATTTGTTTTCACGCAGGACTTCGTCGTAGGCGGTTTCGATGGCGGCTGCTAATCCTTCGGTTTTGTCACCAGAACCTGTATTTATAGCGACGGTAATATCGTTGCTACTGCTGACCTCGCCCAAAAATAAATGGCCGGCATGCTGATTGTCCATCTGGACTGAGTATCCGCGCGCTCTCAGTTTAACAGCCATTTTATCGAGAATCTGGATTCCATGCTCGGCGTCAGTAGCCATCTCTCTTAAGAATTGAGGTAGTTTCCTTGCCTTCTTGCCTGAGGCTTCACTAATAGCAATATATTCATTTCCCAATGCGCCTTCGGCCATCGCGTTATGCAGCGTTGCATTCAGATGAACTGCATCATCCACATCATCGGCTGATATCTCTAATGCTCCATTGCTTCTGGAAAACAGCTTGTGATCTAATGCCATTGGCGCACTCCTTTTCTTGAGCGCAAATCTTAACACAGGGGGGGGTAAAGCAAGGAAAAATTAAGGAATGGTGAGTAGTTCAGGCGCTTTTGCCTATGTCCACCAGCGGATTGAAACCTTCGAGATGGATCTTATTCATATTAAAATGCTTGCTGGCATGCTCGATATCAAGGCCTACGACATGGCCGGATTTATCATAATCCACGACAAGCCCATCGGAAATTTCCGCCGAGTCAAAACTCGGCTTTTCCGATAGCTCAATATAGAGAGAATCGCTTTGTTTATCGTAGAAAAAATTCATAGCTACTGCGTTTTGGGTTTGAAGTTCCGATCTAGGAAAGCATTTAACACTTCGCCACTATCGATCACTACACGCAAAAATCTATCATATTCTGCGATATAAATAAAGTGACGAATACGACCATCGGGCTGCATTTGGGTGTATTCTGGGTAAGAAACGGCTTTTTGCACCCACTCGTCTTTTATTTCTGGCCCGCACCGAATCCCACTCAAACCGCATCGCTACTTCCCACTCGCCCACTCGGGACGGACATTCACATCAATCCCCAGCGCCCAGGCGACGAGGGTGAAGGTGGAGATGAGGATAACAGCGATAGAAAATACATCCAGCCAGAAGCCGTTTTTCACCATGTCTTTCACGGTTAAGTGGCCGGTGCCAAAGGCAATGGCGTTGGGCGCGGAGGCGCCGGGCAGCATGAAGGCGCAGGATGCAGCGAGCGTTGCGGGCACAGCGATGAGCAGCGGGTTCACCTCCAGCGCGGCGGATAGCGCTGAGATGATCGGCAGGAAGGCGGTGATGGTCGCGATATTGCTCATCATTTCCGACACACCGATGATGATGATGGTGATAATGAGCACGACCATGATGATGCTCATGCCCTGCATGGTGGTGAGTTCGTTTGATAGCCAGCGTGTGACGCCGAGGTCGGTCAGCGCATCGGCAATCGAGAGTGCGCCGCCGAAGAAAATCAGCATGCCCCATGGCAGCTTCTGCATGTCTTTCCATTCCAGCGGGAAGCTTTCAAAATTCTTTTTTGTCGGCAACACAAAGAGCAGCAGCGCGCCGAAAATCGCGATCATCGCATCATCGATCTGGCGGCCGATTAGCGCCTCGAGTTGTGCGGAAAAAACCCATAGCGTCGCGGTGAGCAGGAACACGGTGAGCACAATTTTTTCCTCACGCGAGATCCGGCCAAGCTTGGAAAGCGAGTTGCCCACCATCTCCTGAACATTGCTCACGACATGGGCTTTTTTCATCAGCGTGTTGCAGAGCAGCAGCCACGTCATGCCCAGCAGGATGAGCGCGATTGGCACGCCAAACGCCATCCAGTCCGCCAGTGAAATATCATAGCCATATTGCTTATTCATGTGGCCTTGCAAAATGGCATTGACCGGCGCGCCAACAAACGTGCCAAGCCCGCCAAACACTGCGCCGTACGCCACGCCGAGGATCATCGCCTTGGCGAAATAATTGCGCCCAAGCGGGATTTCTTCGCCGTCTTTACCCTTGGAAAGCAGCAGCGCCATGGAGATGGCCATCGGCATCATCATGATGGTGGTGGCGGTGTTGCTGATCCACATGCCCATGAAGGCGGTGGCGAGCATCATGCCGGCGAGCACGGTTTTGCCGCCAAAACCAACGGCTTTCAGGATGTTGAGGCCAATGCGCAGATGCAGATCGTATTTTTCCATGGCCAGCGAGATCACAAATCCGCCGAGGAAAAGAAAAATAATCGGGCTGGAAAAAGGCTGAACGACTTCTTTGAGCGGCATCAGACCAAGCAGCGGCAAGAGCACAATCGGCAGCAGCGAGGAAACCGGCAGCGGCATCGCTTCGGTCACCCACCATGTGGCCATCCACAGCCCAACGCCGCACGCCCGCCACGCCTCAGGCGACATGCCCTCCGGCGCAGCCACGATAAACGTCATGAAAAAGAGTAGCGGACCCAGCACCAGGCCGGTTTTTTTTAAGGATGCGCTTGCGTCATCAGTAACAGCGGGAGTGGACATGCGAGGCTCAACTCAGTGCGGCAATTAAGTGTTTCATATCTTCAGGTAATTCACATTCAAACTGCATGGCCACACCGGTCGTGGGGTGGATGAAGCCGATTTTTCGTGCATGCAGCGCCTGCCGTTCAAAGCCGAGCAGCGCTTCTTTGGCTGTGTCGGGCAGCTCTTTGCCGGCTTTAGAGTTCAGTTTGCTAGCGGCGGGCGCACCATAAAGCGGATCCCCCACCAGCGGATGGCCGATATGGGCGAAATGCACGCGGATCTGGTGCGTGCGGCCAGTTTCCAGATTACATTCCACCAAGCTGACGACTGGCGATGGAAGGCTGGTGAGCGTCGTGTAATGCGTGACTGCCGGCCGGCCGCCTTTTTTAACCACCGCCATTTTCTGGCGGTTGGAAAAGGAGCGGTCGATATTTCCGGTGATCGTGCCGCTCGGTGGTTTCGGCTCGCCCCAGACCAGCGCGAGGTAGGTGCGTTTCAGGCTGCGATCCGCCAGCTGCGCGGAAAGCGCGAGGTGTGCCGCATCATTTTTAGCGGCAACCAGTAGGCCGCTGGTATCTTTATCAATGCGGTGGACAATGCCCGGCCGCGCCACACCGCCGATGCCGGAAAGTGATTCGCCGCAATGGGCAAGCAGGGCGTTGGCCAGCGTCATGTCCGGATTGCCGGCGCCTGGGTGAACGGTGAGGCCGGCTGGTTTGTTGATCACCAGCAGGTCGCTATCTTCATAGATAATATCCAGCGCCATCGCCTGCGCCTGCATGTGGGTGGGCGTGGCTTCGGGAATGGAGACGCAGTAAGTTTCGCCTTCCTTCACCTTGGCCGAAGCATCCCCGGCAGTTTTGCCCCAGCAGGTCACATGCCCTTGTTCGATAAGCGTTTGCAGGCGCGCGCGGGAGAGGTCTGCCAGCGCGGCGGCCAGAAATTTATCCAGCCTGGTGCCGGTCCAGTCGGCGGATACGGTCGCAGTCAGCACATCGGAGGCGGTCATGGTATCGCTCATAACCATCCTCTATAACGAGAGTTTTTTCGATGGGAAAGCTTAATTGTCACAAAAGATTCATTTGGCACAATTCTGCGAACCATGGTTTAATGTGCTGATGCAAATACAGGAGCAAGACAGCGCGAAGCTTGCCTATCTCGCCATTACAGCACAAAGCGATGGCAAGAAAGACCTGCCTGTGATTTCGCCAGAAGCGACGAATCATCGAGATGAAACCACAGAAAAAACATCGGCTGAGGCCTATCAGATTAGGCTCGCAAGAATAGCTGAAGCACAAAAACAGATTGATGCTATCAGCGATCCCGACCTCAAGAAAAAGGCGCAGGAAGTTCTGGATAGCGCCATTTCATCGGGTGGCTCGATTGCTGATGCAAAAAAAGAAATTGCGGGGAATCGAGGGACAGCAGATTCAGCAGGCAGTTGCGGAAGGATTGGGAAAAGCGGCAGCTTTTGTGGCATTCATTCCTGCTGCGACACTCAGCGGGCTTGTAGCGCTCAGTGATGTGGCAAAAAAAGAAGGCGCAGCCATGCTTAAGGGTGGCATATCGACGGCTGTGGAAAGCCTCAGTCCGGCGGATCATTTCTCGCCTGCGGTCTTTGCAGGCAGACAGATTGCGTATGAAATGACACCGATTGATCGAGGCGCCGGCCTTCCGGGGCGCTCGCTTCCTGGC
>CANHDY010000097.1 GCA_947459535.1 Rickettsiales bacterium
CGCCGCAGCAAAGAAAGCGCCTGCAAAATCCGCATCCAAGGCCAAAACCAAACCATCACGCCCCGCCGCGAAACCAAAAGCCGCTGCCAAACGTGCTGCCATGCCTGCCAAGAAAGCAGCCGCCAGCAAGCCTGCCAAAAAACCCGCGATCACGCTGGTCAAAAAATCCTCGGCTAAACCTCCGGTGCGGCCAAAGCAAGCCGGTGGCAAAATCACTGCCGTGAAAGCAGCCAGCAAAAAGAATATTGGCGGCGGCGGCAAAAAACCCCCTTCCGAACCCAGCAAAAAATTGCTAGCACCAGCCAGCAAACTTGCTAAAACCCAGCCACTCAAAGCGAAAGACATGGTGCCCGACGTGCCCAAAAAAACCGATAAGAAAGATCAGACCATCGCCAGTAAAGCTCAGGATTCCAAGGCTTCCGGCAATAAAAAAGAAAACAAGGAAGAATTGCAGCAAGCCATGGTGCGCAAGCTGCTGGCCATGGGCAAGGCGCGCGGCTTTATCACCTATGATGAGCTTAACAGCGTGCTGCCCGCCGAAGAATTTTCGCCCGAAGTGGTGGATGCCGCCATTAGCGCCCTCGCCCAGTCCGATATTCAGGTGGTGGAAGATGGCGCGCCGATGGACCCCGCCGAAGCCCCTCAGGAAGTGGACAGCGAGGAAGTTGAAAACGTTGGCCGCTCCGATGACCCTGTGCGTATGTACCTGCGCGAAATGGGCAATGTCGAGCTGCTATCGCGCGAAGGCGAAATCGAAATCGCCAAACGTATCGAGGCTGGCCGCGAAACGGTGATCAGCGCGCTGTGCGAATGCCCACTGGTGATGAAGGAAATTCTCAGCTGGCGTGATGAGCTGGATGCCGGCACCATGCTGCTGCGCGATATCATTGACCTTGATGCGACCTACGGCGCCGGTAGTGGCGAAGGCGGCGAATTCAGCGGTGGCCTGCCGACCAGCGCGCCGCGCGATGTAGAAAAAGACTATGACGACGAGGATGACGACGCCGAAGATGACGATGACAGCGAAGAGGGCGATGACGACGAAGATGACGAAGCGTCGGAAAGCTCCGAAGTAGCCGAAGAGGCAGAAGAGGACGATGCCTCCGTTTCGCTGCTGGCGATGGAAAGCGCGCTTAAGCCGCAGATTTTAGAAACGCTCGATCAGTTCGCCAAAATCAGCAAAAAAATGCGCGGCCTTCAGGAAAAACGCCTGTCGCGCTCCATCGGCGAAGGTAAATACAGCAAGGATGACGAGAAGCTCTATCAGAAACACCACCGCGAACTGGTGGAGCTGATGATGGGTGTGCGCTTCACCATTGCGCGCGTGGAAGGGCTGATCCTCAAACTCTACGACATCAACAAACGTGTCATGATGCTCGAGGGCAAATTGCTACGCCTCGCGGAAGGACGCAAAGTGCCGCGCAAGGCGTTTCTGGAGGCCTATCTCGGCAGTGAGCTTGATCCGGGCTGGTTTAAAAAAATTGCGCTCAGGCCAGAAAAAGGCTGGAAAGATTTTATCGCCAAGGATCGCGGTGAGATCGACGATATCCGCGATGAGCTCGGTAAGATTGCTGAATCGGTCGGGCTGGAAATCGGTGAATTTAAACGCATGATCCTCGCCGTGCAGAAAGGCGAGCGCGACACCAACCGCGCCAAAAAAGAAATGATCGAGGCCAATTTGCGCCTGGTGATTTCCATTGCCAAAAAATACACCAATCGCGGCCTGCAGTTTCTGGATCTGATTCAGGAAGGCAATATCGGCCTGATGAAGGCGGTGGATAAGTTCGAATATCGCCGCGGCTATAAGTTTTCAACCTATGCCACATGGTGGATTCGTCAGGCTATTACGCGCTCGATTGCCGATCAGGCGCGCACCATCCGCATCCCTGTGCATATGATTGAAACGATCAATAAAATCGTTCGCACTGGTCGCCAGATGCTGCATGAAATTGGCCGTGAACCGACGCCGGAAGAGCTGGCTGAACGTCTTGTCATGCCGCTGGATAAGGTGCGCAAGGTGATGAAAATCGCCAAAGAACCAGTCTCGCTGGAAACGCCCATTGGCGATGAAGAAGATTCGCATCTGGGCGACTTTATCGAAGATAAAAACGCCGTGCTGCCGCTGGATGCAGCGATCCAGAGCAATCTGCGCGAAACCACCACCCGCATTCTCGCTACCCTCACCCCGCGTGAAGAACGTGTGCTGCGCATGCGCTTTGGGATCGGCATGAATACCGACCACACGCTGGAAGAAGTCGGCCAGCAATTTTCGGTGACGCGTGAACGCATTCGCCAGATTGAAGCGAAAGCCCTACGCAAACTCAAACATCCCAGCCGCTCAAGAAAACTCCGGAGCTTTTTGGATTATTGATGACAGAAGTATTTCGTTTCCTTTTTGCAGCAATATTTTTTATTACGTGGATAATAACCTTATTTATTTTTTTCGATAATCGACTCGATAGCCGTAATAAGCGGTCATGGTGGGCTTTAGTTATCATAATCCAAATAGTTTCTCTATGCGCAGTTTTTGCTCTGGAATAGTGATATGCCCTCAATCGCCGAATTTTTAGGAATGGCCTTTTACATGTATTGGGATAAGCAACCACCCGCTCATTTTCATTTACGCTTTGGTAGCATGTGGGCGTCTATTAATGTTCAAACCGGCGAGATTGTCGATGGGGCAATCCCAAGAAAAAAATTGAAAAAATCGGTGAATGGCGTAGATTCCACGTTGAAGAGTTGCTTAAGAAATGGGACATTGTGAGCCGAAATGGCACCCCGATGAAAGTGGATCCGTTGTTATGATACCAGAATCACTTAGGAAAGATAAAGTCGTTTCTTCCGGAAATATCATGCCAAGCGTGATTGACGTCGATTATCTCGGCGGTCACCGCTTGTACCTCGGATTCGATGACGGCAAATGCGGCGGGATCGATTTACTACCGTTTATCGAGCGCATTGAATCGCTTCATGACCTGAAAGATACTCATCGCTTTATTCAGTTTTCCCTTTCGGATGGAACGATAGCCTGGGGCTATGACCGCGATGTTTCTCCGCGCTGGCTACATGATTATATCCAATGACCATCACGACTCGTCTTTATACCTCTGTGTTTGGTAAATTTGTTGGCGAAGATGAATTCGGCAATCAGTATTTCACCGAGCGCTCACCTAAAAAAGCCAAACGCGCCAAGCGCTGGGTGCGCTATAGCGGTGCCTCGTTTTTTCATGAGCTGATTGGCTGGGGGCTGCCGGATCCGTCGCGGGTGCCGCCGCAGTGGCATGGCTGGCTACACCACACCACCGATATCGCTCCCACCAACCGTACCTCGCGCCACTATGGCTGGGAGAAACCGCACCAACCGAACATGACCGGTACCGCCGGCGCCTACCTGCCGCCGGGGCACCTTGAAAAAGGCGCCGACCGCGCACCGGCTACCGCCGATTATGAGGCGTGGAAGCCGTAATTAGAACATCAGCCATAGCGTCGTGGCTAACCACAATGTGAGATTAACTTGCTGCCAGCGGTCGGTCAGCAGAAGCGTTTCCGGCTCGCCGCCCTTGTTGTGCACATACACCGCCTGCAAATAACGAAACAGGCCAAAGGCGACAAACGCTGTGGTGTAGACAATTTCCACACGGCCAGTGAGTTTGGCCACCTCGGCGGTGTAAATCGCATAGGTGATAAGCGCCGCGCAGCCCGATACATTGACCAGACGATCGAGCAACGTGCGGTTATAGCTGGCAAGGTTCGGCTTGCTCGCCGCATAGCTTTCAATGCCCACTTCGTGGTAGCGCTTGGCAAAGGCAATAAACAACGCGAGGAAAAACGTCGCCAGAATAATCCATGGCGATACCGTGGCCGCCAGCGCATAGCAACCCATCAGCACCCGCATCACATAGCATGAGGCAATATAAAACACATCCAGCAGCGCATGGCGCTTGAGCACCATGGTGTAAAGCAGGTTGCTGCCAAGATAGACAAGCACCACCAGCGCGCAAGGCGCCGGCAGCCGCAGCAACAGCGCAACCAGCAACGCTACCATTAGCGCCGCCATCAGCCACGCCTGCAGCGTTGTCACCGTGCCAGCCGCCAGCGGCCTGAGCTTTTTCACCGGATGCAGGCGATCTTCTGCGATATCGCGCAGATCATTGATGATGTAGACCAGTGATGACGCCGCGATAAACGCCAGCATCGCCAGCAGCGCTGCGTGCCATGCCGGCATTTCGGCAAACCTTCCCGCGAAAAAAAGCGGCGCCAGTACCAGCAGGTTTTTGATCCACTGGCGAGGCCGAAGAAGTGTGATGATGGGAAGCATATTAATTCCTCGGCAGATGATGATGCGGCTTGAAAAACGGCGATTGGCTGATACCGGTGCCAGCGATCAGCGTGTGGGTGAGCAGCAGCACCATCAGCGGCATGATATCAAAAAAGACGCGGTATTCGCCCGGCCAGCCCGCACGCATATACGCGGCCAGCACGAGCGGCCATAAGAGCAGCCCCAACCGCAGAAACGCCGGTTTTTCCATCCAGCGAAAGGTCAGCAGAAAGAAAACCAGCGCCATGACCAGCATGCGGAAATAGCCGGATTTTGAGAAGATATCACGCGACATGATGCGCGAAACATTATCTTCCAGCACCCAGCCGACATTGTTGGCATACGCATAATAGAGGCTGACTTTAATCAGCGCATATATCGCCGCCATCATCAGCAGCAGGGTGATGTCATTCAGGGTTGGCCGGCGGCGCAGCGACCACAGCAGGAAGAAACACAGAATAAAAATGCTCGACTCGCGGTTAAGCGTTGCCAGCGTGAAAAGCACCAGCAATGTGTAATATTTTTCTTTGAGTATGCAGTAAAAGCAGGCTGCCGAAAGACACAAAAGAGGGATGTCGTAGATGTAGGTCCACTGCCAGCTGAAAGAAGGCACCAGCCACATCCCGAAAATCGGGGCAAACCAGCGAATCGCCGGATCGTCCGGAAACAGCTCCCTGCCGAGCAGAAACATCATCCAGATAAAGCCCAGGAGAAAGCCATAATTCAGCGCGGTGGTCACCATTTTCTCAAAGGTCGCACCTTCGAAGGCGTCTTTGAACTGGGGCAGATAGCGGTTCATGAAGCTGTTGGCCTCAAGCGATTCCATGAACGAATTGCGCAGCTCCTGACGCGTGGTCAGCGGCGTGATGTCGCGGACAAACGTCGTCATGCGCGGGATGAGGATGCGGTAGGCAAATGGCCGCCATGCGGTGCCATTCAGCATGGCGTCGTAATCCAGCCGCATGAAACCATCGCCAAAACGGATGGAGTTGACCACCGAATGGGTCATGACAAAGCCAGACATCAGCAGGTAAATGCAGCCGAAAATAAGCGCCAGACGATACCGGCGCATGCGCTCCATCAGCGCACCAAACCAAGCAAGTGCAGGGCTCATGATGCTAGCCTTGCGCGCAGGCGCAAGCGCGCATCCATTCCCATCTGCACCATCAGCAGCGACATCAGCGGCACCACATCATAGAGTACTCTCAGCTCGCCCGGTTTACCAAACAGCAGGTAAGCAACCACCATGATTGTTATCATGCCAGCGCTGGCTTTCAATAGCTCATTCATGCGCCGCGCCTGCCATAGCAGCAGACCGACACCAGCTATCCATAGCAGCAACCAGTGCGGATGTTCGAGATAGTAAGGCCAATATTGTGTTTTAAGCACCACGCCGGGATTTTCGTGAAAAGCCATCAGCGCGCCGGCGCGTATTCCCGCCCATAGCAGGGCAAGCATTGCGATGTTTGGCCATGAAAGCCACATCCGTGGCTGGCGCAGCGCCAGCCAGACCAGCATGAAGAGCAGCAGAACCGATGATTCCTTATTGCTGCCAGCGACCAGCAGCATCACGGCATACAGCCGCCAGCGCCGCGCTGCCAGCGCAGAGAGCGCCAGCGCCGAAAGTGCCAGCACCGGCGGATCATATAGATAGATTACCGGCGCCGGTAGCAGCAGCACCACACTCCAGGCAAGCACCACCGACCAGATTGCGGCCTGAGGCTGCTGCGGCCAGATGGCTTTCGCGAGCTGGTGCATGCCGATGGTAAACAGCGCCAGTGAGACGACGATCACACCGAACCACAGCGCGCGCATATAAAGCCATGCGTCCTGCTGCGGCGAAAGCGCCCGCGCAAGGCCGCGCGGCAGATCAAACCGCACCATTATATTATCACGCCAGTCGGCCAGCTGCTGATGGATAGCAGCGCGGTCATGTGGCGGCGTTGCCTCATCTATCAGGCGCAGGGTCTGCGGCACCAGCCAGCGATACACATAAGGCCGCTCCGCGCTGCCGCTGGTCATGGCAGCAAGGGTGGCGCCGCGCCATGTATCGCCGCCATGGCTGACAGCAAACCAGTGCACGCTGCCCCCCAGCACCAGCGCTATGCAAAGCGCTGCGTACCATGCTTTTGTCACCACCCTCATCATCGCGCTCTTTTTGCTAGGAAAGGAGTTTGTTTTTGCTATGTATGGGTGGTGATACAATGTACCGAACCATCGGAAAAGGGCTGATCATGCAAAAGAATATTTTAGAAACCATCATGGGCGCAGTGGTGCTGGTGGTGGCCGGCGCATTTCTGGTATTTGCCTATCGCGGCAGTGATGTGCGCGTGGAAGATGGCTACACCATCAGCGCCCGCTTCGCGAATGCTTCCGGCATTGCGCTGGGCAGCGATGTGCGCATCGGCGGCATCAAGGTCGGTGTGGTGTCTGATCTGGCGCTGGATCCGGCGCGTTATGACGCGGTGGTCAGCATGGAAATTGGTAGCAGCACCAAACTTCCCAAAGATTCTTCTGCGGCCATTGTCTCCAGCGGATTGCTGGGGGAAAAATTCATCCAGATTACGCCGGGCGGCGATGAAGCCATGCTTGATGCTGGCGGCCAGATTGAGTTCACTCAGTCTGCAGTGAATCTCGAAGAGCTGA
>CANHDY010000098.1 GCA_947459535.1 Rickettsiales bacterium
ATCCGGCTCAATATCATTACAATGCTAACACCCAAAAACACGAGCCGTTTCAGCGGCATTATGTGTCCGCAACGCATGATATTCACTCGGTTAAGCAGAATAAATTCAACCCCAATGCCAAAAGCTTCGGTACGTTTGATGCTGGCTTCAATACTACCGCGAAAGTATGCGGTGTGGCGCGCAAGCCGTTTGAGAATGCAGGGGCTGAACTTGATAAAGTGACCATAAACGGCCAGAGAGTAGAAAGCATTGCCACGCGTACATTTGGCGCCAGTTTTCGAAGTATGGCTAATACCTATGTTAATTCTGCCATCTCCTACACGCCCTACATGTATGCCAAGGCGGAGTTTGCGAATTTGTGGGACGATGGCAAGATGGATATGTCGATCGAGCGCGCGATTGATGGCGCGGTGAAGCTCAATTTCGGTGAGTTTAAGTCGGGGCTGCGCGAGATTGGTTATTCGATTCTTCATAAGCCACTGCCTGATGCTGATCGCGAGCGTGAGGCGCAGCGCCGGATCGAGATTGACGAATCAGCCGCCGATGTGCTGAGCGAAACCAAGGGTCAGATGAACCAAACGCACGAATCCGCACCGCGCTCCCATGCCACCGCGGATCGCCACCGCCATCAGCCACGCGAGCAGCTCAGCATCCGTGAGCGTGTGGTGGCTGGCAGGAAAGAGGATGCGCCGGTCGTGGGTGCCAAGCGGCCGAAGAGCTATGCTGAAGCGGAAGAAATGCGCCGCATGCTCGAAGAGCTCCAACCGCCGACGAATAGTATCAATTGACGGTAAGTCTTAGCGGCAAAGCCGCTGAGAAAATTGTCATCCTCGGACGCACGAAGTGCGATCCGGGGATCTCAAGCTAATGTGTTTAGTTCAGGATCCCCGCCTTCGCGGGGATGACAATTAGCTCGGCCCCACCATATCTCCCGGCTTTACCCACTTCGTTGTCATTGCGAGCGTAGCGAAGCAATCCAGTTAAGCACCATACCAGTTAAGCACCATATAAGCGGTGTAATAATTACCGTGCCGCAGACGCGGCACGCTGGATTGCTTCGCTACGCTCGCAATGACAAAGCTAACCCCACAGGGTTGAGCTTAAATCTTTCCAATCAGGATTGAGGGATTCAATCAAGGCCATTTTTTTTGCACGAGACCCGCCCTTGATTTGCTTCTCGCGCAGTATTGCTTGTTCCATGGTTTCGCAAACTTCATAATAAACTAGTAAAATGCATTCATATCGTTTGGTGAATCCATCTACGATCTCGTTTTTGTGCTGCCAATCGCGTTGTAACAAGTTGCTGGTTACACCTGTATATAATGTACCGTTACGCTTATTGGCCATGATATAAATGGCGGGTTGTTTCATGACTGGATTGCTTTGCTACGCTCGCAATGACGGAGTCTATTTCGGCCCGACCATATCGCCTGGCTTTACCCACTGGTCAAACTGCTCGGCGGTAAGCAGGCCAAGCGCGATGCCGGCTTCTTTGAGCGTGGTGTGTTCTTTATGCGCTTTTTTGGCGATTTTCGCGGCGTTGTCATAGCCGATATGTGGGTTGAGCGCGGTGACCAGCATCAGCGATTCGTTCATCAGCTTGGTAATGCGCGCTTCATTGGCCTCGATGCCTACCACGCAGTTTTCAGTAAAGCTGTTGCAGCCATCAGCCAGCAGGCGGATGGATTGCAGCACGTTATAAATAATCACCGGTTTGAATACGTTGAGCTCAAAATGGCCGTTTGAGCCGCCGATGGTGACCGCCACATGGTTGCCCATCACCTGCGCGCAGAGCATGGTCATCGCTTCAGACTGTGTGGGGTTGACTTTGCCGGGCATGATCGAGCTGCCGGGCTCGTTTTCCGGCAGGCTAAGCTCGCCGAAGCCGCAGCGTGGGCCGGAACCCAGCAGGCGAATGTCGCCCGCGATTTTCATGAGTGATACGGCCATGGTGTTCAGCATACCGGAGCATTCCACCAGCGCATCATGCGTGGCGAGCGCTTCGAATTTGTTCGGCGCGGTGACAAAGGGCAGGCCGGTTGCAGCGGCGACTTCGGCAGCGAAAGCTTCAGCAAACCCTTTTTTGGCGTTGAGGCCGGTGCCGACGGCGGTGCCGCCCTGCGCCAGCTCATAAAGCGCGGGCAGGCAGCTTTGCGCGCGGCGAATGGCGTTTTCCACCTGCTTGGCATAGCCGGAAAATTCCTGGCCGAGCGTAAGCGGCGTGGCGTCCATCAAATGCGTGCGGCCGATTTTGATGATCTCCGCAAACTCTACCGATTTTTTCGACAGCGCGAAATGCAGTGCACGCAGCGCGGGAATGAGCGATTTTTCGATCTCAACCGCCGCGGCAATATGCATGGCGGTGGGGAAGGAATCGTTGCTCGATTGCCCCATATTCACATGGTCGTTCGGGTGCACAGGTTTTTTGCTGCCCATCACGCCGCCGAGCATCTCGATCGCGCGGTTGGAAATCACCTCGTTCACGTTCATGTTGGTTTGCGTGCCGCTGCCAGTCTGCCACACGACGAGCGGGAAATTGCCATCCAGCTTACCGCTGATGACTTCATCGGCCGCTTTCATGATTGCCTCACCGATTTTTTTATCGAGGCCAGCAATCTCCATGTTCACTTTCGCCGCCGAGCGCTTGAGGATACCGAAGGCGGTGATCAGCGGTTTTGGCATCGTCTCGCCGCCGATTTTGAAATTGCCAAGCGAGCGCTGCGTCTGCGCGCCCCAATATTTGGAAGCGTCGACATCAATATTGCCGAACGAGTCGGATTCAACTCTGGTTGTTGGGTGCTGGTTGCTGGTTACTAGCTTGGGCATAATGATGACCTTAAAGTTGTTTCCGGTTGCTTTTAAACCAGCAACTAACAACTAGCAACTAGCAACTCAAAAAAGTCACATGCCCCATCTTGCGGGTATTCCGTCATTGCGAGGCTTTAGCCGAAGCAATCCGGCGTACCGAGTCTGCGGCACGATGGGTACTACTAACTAAACGCGCGCACGCTACTTTGCTGGATTGCTTCGGAGCTTAAAGACCCTCACAATGACGAACTAATACTGCAGTGTCGAGCTTAAATCGAGCCAATCGGGATTCATGCTTTCAATCAAAGCCACCATCCTCACCGCCGACCGCGATTGGAAGAAGATCAAAGCCAGAAAACCTAAAGATTCAGTTGATTCGCTGAAGAAACGTCTTGCAATTCACATTGGTTTGGTTAAGCAATTTAATGAATAATATGAATATTTAGCTGTTCTGGCTGAATAATTATTACAAATATGCAAAGACCTTGCGAGCCTTGGCTTACTAATTTCATACAATTGTCATAATCATCTTCATACAAAATCGCTATAATCTAGATACTCAGGGGGCTATTACTAGTTTAGAGGTTATTATGGTCGGCACGACTTTAGATGTTTACAATGCACTACAACTGCAGGACGTTAGAGATGATGCAAGGCGTAGCTCTGCTATTATGGAGCTTGGGCAGAGGGCGGATTATGTGCAGCGTACCACCGGCGTAAAGCCTGAAAGCTGGTATGAATATAAGCTAAAAAATGCCGAACCTCTTGAATTGAAACCGTTACGTAAAGCACTGGTGGGGGCACTTGTTGGTGTTGCTATTGGTGCGGCTTTACTCGCCGCTACGGTATTTGCAGTCGGCTTACCTATAACGGCAGCAGCGGCACCGATTTTAATAGCTGCGCCGCTGTCATTGGGTTTTCTTGGAGCCCTTGTGGGGCAGAATATAGAAGTGAAAAGAGAAAATGAGGCTGAGCAGAAACTTATAAAAGGCTACACCTCGTATCTTGCTGGGTTCGAGCAGGCTAAGTCACAAAGCATTGCTGCTGCCATAGATTATCGGGATGACCATGTAAAAAGACTAAAAAGCAGTCAGGCGAATAGTATAGGACAATCTCGCTAATTTTTTCATGGTTTTAAGAAATTAACATGCCCCATCTTGCGGCCGGGGCGGGCTTCTTTTTTGCCGTAGAGATGTAGCTTCGCGTTTGGCATGGCGGCGTATTTCTGCCATTCATTCACATCATCGCCAATCAGGTTGAGCATCCGCGCGTCGCAGAGTCTTTCGACGCTTCCGAGCGGCAGGCCGCAAATGGCGCGGATGGTTTGTTCAAACTGGCTGGTCATGCAGGCATCGAGTGTCCAGTGGCCGGAATTGTGAGGGCGGGGGGCGAGCTCATTGACCAGAATATCCCCTGCTTTCGTCACAAACATTTCCACCGCCATCAGCCCCACCAGCTGCAAGCCCTCGGCAATGGTTCTGGCCATGCTCTCTGCTTTGCCTGAAAGCTCTGGCGAGATGGGGGCAGGGGCGATGGTTTCATGCAGGATGTGGTTTTTGTGGGTGTTTTGCACGGGCGGGTAGCAGCGCACTTCGCCGGATGCCGAGCGTGCGACGATCACCGAAATTTCCATGGAGAAATCGATAAATTTTTCCAGCACATATTCTATATTGTCATGCCAGCGAAGGCTGGCATCCGCGTCTTGCAGCGAGTATGATGCCTGCCGTGGATCCCGGCCTTCGCCGGGATGACGATCTGCTTTTATTTTCCATTGCCCCTTACCATCATAGCCCATGGTGCAGGTTTTCAAGATGCAGGGATAGCCTAGTTTCTGCGTCGCGGCGCGGAGGTCATCCAGTGAGCGAACGGGGGCGTAGGGCGCGGTTGCGATGCCAAGACCAGCCACCGCCTCTTTTTCACGCAGGCGGTGCTGCGCTGTTTTGAGCACCTGCACACTGGGAAATATTTTGTGGCTTGAGGGGATAGTGGCGAGCGCCGAGGTGTCAACATTTTCGAATTCGTAGGTGATGATGTCCACCTTCTGGGCGAAACGCTCCAGCGCCTCAGGATTCGTGTAGGAGGAAACAGTGAAGCTTTTGGCCGCTTCGTAAGCGGGGGCATCCATTTCCGGGGAGTAGATGTGGCAGTGATAGCCCATCTCCACCGCCGCGATGGCAAGCATTTTGCCGAGCTGGCCGCTGCCAAGAATGCCGATGGTTGAGCCGGGAGCGATAACGGATGATGGATGACGGATGACGGAGCTCACGGTTTCAGCTTTACGGAATTAGTTTGTGCCTCTCGCCATGTTTCAAGTCGCGCGGCCAGTTTTTCATCAGAGATGGCTAAGATTGCGGCAGCGAGCAGGCCGGCATTTTTTGCGCCCGCTTCGCCGATGGCCAGCGTACCAACCGGAATGCCGCCCGGCATCTGTGCAATCGACAGCAGGCTGTCCATCCCTTTGAGCGCTTTGCTTTCCACCGGTACACCGAGCACCGGCAGCGAGGTCATGGATGCGGTCATGCCAGGAAGGTGCGCCGCGCCGCCAGCGCCGGCAATGATGACCTTAAAGCCTTCATCTTTTGCGCCTTTCGCAAATGCAACCAGGCGATCCGGCGTACGATGTGCAGAGACGACCCGGGCATCATAATCCACCTTCAGCTCATCCAGCATGTCGGCGGCATATTTCATAGTCGCCCAGTCTGACTGGCTGCCCATGATGATGGCAACAGCTGGCGCTTGGTTTGGCATAGAACCTCTTCAAAAAGCAGGGAAGCTAGCTGATTTCGTGCTAAAAATCAAACCACAGCTTTGTTAATAAAATTATTAATAACTTAATTAATTATTAACCAAAGCCCACTATAACGCCCGCTCGCTGTGAGGCATGTAGCCCCCGCCGCGCCGTGGTTATGGCGCGGATTGCACTTTTAAACTTGCTCATGGGATGGTATAGATGACATTGCTTCAGAACCAATCGCAAAACGCCAGCCGCTGGATTGATGAAATAAGGCAGGCTTTTGCGCATATTGATGGAGAGGCTGCCGAGATGCAGACGCTCAAACCGCAACCGAAAATGCCGCAATCCGGACGCCCGTTGGCTGACCGTCTGGCGCGGCTTGGTGTGCCAGATAGCGAGATGACACCGGCGGTCGAGCTGGCGCTTTCGGCGCTTCTGGAAAAGCTGGACGATGTGAGCCGCGAGCTGTCGCGCACGAAAGAAAATCTGACGGAGTTGGAGCGGCTGGTGGATGTGGATCTGCTGGCGCCGATTCCTAACCGCCGCGCGTTCATGCGTCGTCTCAGCTGGGCGATTACCATGCAGGAGCGATATAATCATCCGTCTTCTGTGTTGTTTTTTGACCTGAACGATTTCAAGCGGATCAACGACGAATATGGCCATGCTGCAGGTGACATGGCGATTCGCCATGTAGCGCAGCTACTCGCCAGCACCATGCGTGAGTCTGATTTTCTGGCGCGCATTGGTGGCGATGAATTTGCTGTCATCATGTATTACGCACAGGAAGAGGCCGCCAGAAAGCGTGGCGAAAAAATAGCGGAAAAACTCGCCAAAACACCGCTGGTATTTGGTGGCAAGCGACTTGTGCTTTCTACCGCTTTTGGCTGTTATACATTGCAACCCGGCGATGACGCGCAGTCCGCTCTCGCTTCTGCGGATACATCGATGTATATTGACAAGCGTCGTGGTCAGGGCTCGCGCAAAGGCGCTTCGTGATCGGCGCTTGCGCGCTGATTTTCACTTTGCTATGGTCGGCGTTCGTTTAACCTGCAAAATAGGATTACCATCATGAAACCATGGTTGCTTGCCGCTGCGGCATTTGGTTTTGCCGCAACATTCTATGCGCCGTCTTACGCTGCTGACAAGCTGGTGACGATTGGTACTGCGGGCGTGACGGGTGTGTATTATCCGGCGGGCGGTGCGATTTGCCGGCTGGTGAATCGCGGGCGCAAGGATCATGGTGTGCGCTGCGCCGTTGAATCGACCGGCGGGTCGATCAATAACCTTGAGATGATTCGCAAAGGTGAGATTGAGCTGGGG
>CANHDY010000099.1 GCA_947459535.1 Rickettsiales bacterium
TCGCTGAGTGATGTCTGCGCGCGCAGTGATAGTCCCTGAAAAGCTGAAAGCATTTCGCCAGAATTCATGTCACTGTAGCTGGAAGCTGGAAATTCACAGCGAATAGATTCAAAGGCAGGAGCGGGCAGCGCCTCGCTGCGTGCCATCAGCAGCAGAGAGGAAACGATAGGCTGTGCGTGTTTGAGGCCAAGGTCGCATGTGCTGT
Organism: Rickettsiales bacterium; assembly: GCA_947459535.1. Classification (GTDB taxonomy): domain Bacteria; phylum Pseudomonadota; class Alphaproteobacteria; order Rickettsiales; family SXRF01; genus JAJTHB01. The sequence goes on from CANHDY010000099.1 coordinate 206, forward strand.
CGCCGCTGGGTTTGGATATGGACGAATCTTTCTGCCCGCCAATATCATTCATGCTGGTGATCGCGCCGGACAGAGTCGCTGTAAAGCGATCCGCCAGCAGGTTTGAACGCAGCTTGAGCTCGCCGCTGAGGCGTGATTCATGCTGCCACTGGGGCATCGCGCCACCGGAAACGGCCGCTTCAGCGGGTGCGAATTTTTCTAATAAGCTATCGATGCGGCCGCTCGCGCGAGGGTTTTCAAGCACCAGCTCAACCGCCAGCGGATAGCCGCTGATGCGCATGGCATCATAGCTGATAGCGACGCCCTGCGCCGCCAGCTGCTGCACGGTTTGCTCAGCTGTTTTTGAAAAATGCTTAGCCTGCTGCTGCCATAGATAGTAATGGCCGCCGGCAGCTGCGCCTGCAATCAGGAGTGTGGAGATAAGCAGTGGGCGGCGTAATGACATAAACAAACTCCTGATGATTATTGCCAGCGAATGGCGTTGGCTTCGGTATAATGCTGCTGATCTTTAATCACCAGCGCTTTAATGGATGTTGGGATTGTTGGTGTCCAGCTGCCAGAAACGCCATCAATACGCGTAATGCCGACAATTGGCCAAATGGCATTGGTGATGAAAATTGCCTCAGCCTTTTCCAGTGCCGAAAGTAATGATTTCACCTCTTTCACCGGATAGGGCGAAAGCCGCATGACGGCGGCGCGCATCGAGCCTTCCAGCACCCCACAGGAAAGCATCGGTGTGTAAAGCACACCGTCTTTCAGCCAGAACAGATTGCCGGAGCTGGTTTCGCAGAGCATGCGGTCGCGGTTGAGCAGCAGCGCATCAAATGCGCCTTTTTCAGTTGCTTCGATGCGTGCCAGCGTGGCGTTTAAGCCCTGGCAGAGTTTGTATTGCACCGGCATGGACTCTGCGGTGATTTTTTCATAGGCGCTGATAATCAGGCTGGCACTTTCCGGCGCGGGGGGCGGCGGGGGCATGGTTTCAACCACAATCGTCGCGCCCGCTTTGGGATGCTTGGAATCCGGCAAATAGCCGCGGCTGCCGATGCCGCGCGTTACCTGAATGCGAAGCACGCCATTCTTCAGCTGGTTTTCTTTGAGCAGACGGCGTGATTGTTCATGCAGCTGGTGCAGGTTTGCGCTGATTTTAATCGCATGCAGCCCCTTGCGTAGCCGTTCCATATGCCAGTCAAACTGGTAGGGCACGCCGGAGGTGACCGCGATGGTTTCAAACACGCCATCACCGAAGCGAAAACCGCGATCTTCAAAGGAAATCGTTGCTTTTTCGCTGTCTAAAAGCTTGTTGTTGATAAAAACGTAGGGCATAAACGCATTAAGAGTGACCAGACTTACCACATAACTCGGTTTGACTTCAAATCTGCTTGCGATTGAGTCTCCCTCGAAAACGTCATGTACTTGTGTGTACAATCGTTTTCTCGTACTCTATCGCTTCGCGCTTTTTTGCCAAACCGAGTTCTGCAGTAAGTCTTTTTCATGAAAAACTCAACGGTTATCTTAGGCCTTGGCAGCAATGTCGGCGACCGCATGGCCTACCTGAATCAGGCGATTCGCCTGCTGGCAAAACTTGGGCGGTTAAGCGCACGTTCGCCGATTTATGCATCCAGTGCGCTGCTGCCAGCGGGCGCACCAACATGGTGGAACAAGCCATTTCTAAATATGGCAATTAGCCTCGAAACAGCGCTTGCGCCTCATGCGCTGCTGGCTGACGTGAAGCGCATTGAATCACAGATTGGCAGGAAACAGCGCGGCACATGGTCGCCGCGAGAGATTGATATCGATCTGCTGGCCTTCGCGCAGCAGGTGATGATGAGCGATGAGCTCACCCTGCCGCATCCCGGTTTGCTTGAGAGAGATTTTGCGCTGCTGCCCTTTGCGGATATTGCGCCGGACTGGGTGCTAGATGGCACGCCAGCGCGTGAGATTGCCGCGCGAAAGCATTTTCACCTGCCGTGCTATCAGCCGCCCAAAACGAAGCTGGTAGGCATTCTCAACATCACACCCGATTCTTTTTCAGACGGCGGGCTTTACCACCAGCCAGACGTGGCATTTGCCCGTGCGCTGGCGCTGGTGGAAGAGGGGGCGGTGGTGGTGGATATTGGCGCGGAATCCACGCGCCCGGGCGCAGTCCCCATCAGCCATGAGGTGGAATGGCAGCGGCTTTCACCAGTGCTGGAAAAGCTGCTGATGGCGCCGGTTTCCATCAGTATTGACACGCGCCATCCTGAAACGGCGCGCAAAGCAGCCGCGCTGGGCGTGGCATGGGTGAATGATGTTTCGGGCTTTGCTTCGGATGCGATGATGGACGCCGTAGCGGGCACTCAGTGCCGACTGGTGGTAATGCATTCGCTGAGCGTGCCGGCCGACCGCGCACTTGTGATGGAGTCTGAAAATGTCACACATGATTTGCTTGAATGGGCATATACCCGCATGGGGTATCTCACCTCGCGGGGTATTGAGCGGGATCGTATCATCATCGACCCGGGCATCGGCTTTGGCAAAACGCTAGAGCAGAACTGGGAGATTATCCACCATGCTGAGGCATTTGCTTCGCTCGGCGTGGATGTGCTGATTGGCCATTCGCGCAAATCGTTTCTCACGCAACAACCCTCCCCCCTCGTGGGGGAGGGCAGGGGTGGGGGGGGAGGTGAGTTGCGCCTCCCTCTATCTCCCTCCCACATGGGGAGGGAGGATATAAGCTGGCGTGATGATGCCACGCTTGCCGCCTCGCGCATGCTGGTGGATAAACAGATGGATTACCTCCGCGTGCATGACGTTGGAGCACATCAATCATTAATTCGTCATTGCGAGGAGGCTGAAGGCCGACGAAGCAATCCAACTTGATTCTCTGGATTGCTTCGCTACGCTCGCAATGACATGACATTAACCATTGAACAATTCTTGAATCGCCTGCACCACCCAGCGCTAGCGCAGATTGATCTTTCGCTGGATCGCATGCACCGGCTGCTTGCCATGCTGGGCTCTCCGCAGCTTCGCCTGCCGCCGGTGATTCATGTGGCAGGCACCAATGGCAAAGGCTCGCTGCTGGCGAATCTTAAGGCAGTGTTTGAGGCGGCGGGTTACAAGGTGCATCGCTACACCTCACCGCACCTTGTCCATTTCCGCGAGCGTATTGTGCTGGCCGGAAAAGAAATCACTGACGATCACCTGATGCGGCTTTTAAAGCATGCCAGTCCGATGTTGCAGCAGCAACCAGCGACATTTTTCGAAGCCACCACAGCACTTGCTTTTCTGGCATTTGCCGAGCAGAAAGCTGATTTGCTACTTCTGGAAACCGGCATGGGCGGGCGGCTGGATGCCACGAATGTGGTGGCTAAGCCGATCCTCACCGCCATCACGCCGATTTCCTTTGACCATATGGAATTTCTGGGAAATACCACCGCAAAAATCGCTGGCGAAAAAGCGGGCATTATTAAGCAGGGTGTTCCTTGCGTGATTGGCCGCCAGGAGCCAGAGGCGCTTGCGGTGTTTGATCGCGTGGCGGCAGAAAAACATGCACCGCTTTACCGCATGAACCACGAGTGGTCGCACGAAAACGGAGCCTACACATCCGTGAGGCGCCAGCTTGCCTTCACGCCCTCGCTGGTGGGCGATTACCAGTTTGATAATGCTGCGACCGCCATTGCCTGCCTCGACCTGCTGCCGCAGTTTCACATTTCTGACGCGCACATTCATGAGGGACTTTTGAGGGTGGTCTGGCCGGCGCGCCTGCAGCGCCTTACGCTACCCCAGCTACCGCCGCATGTCGAACTTTGGCTCGATGGCGGTCATAACGCGCAGGGCGGGCAGGTGCTCGCTGACTGGCTGGCTAAAGATCAAAACTTTGAGCATCACCTCATCTGCGGCATGATAAGGGGCAAGGACGCTGCGGCTTTTCTGCGTCCCGCCCAGCCCTACACCGCTTCGCTTACCGCCATTGCCATTCCCGCCGAGCCAAACACGCAGCCGCCAGAGCAGCTTGCAGAGGCGGCGCGCCAGCTTGGCTTTCAAGCAGCAAGCGCCGAAAGCCTTGAAAAAGCGTTGCAAGCCGCCATCAGCCGTGCGACAAAACCAGCCAGAATTGTCATTTGCGGCTCGCTTTACCTTGCGGGAAAGGTGCTCGCACAACTGGAGAAAAACAATGCAAACCATCATTGAAAAAGCATGGGAGCAGCGCGCTTCCCTAGGGGTGACGACGCAGGGCGAAATCCGCGATAGCGTGGAGCATGTGCTGCAGGCGCTTGATAAGGGCGAGCTGCGCATCTGCGAGAAAAAAGATGGCGTCTGGCAGGTGCATCAGTGGCTGAAAAAAGCGGTGCTGCTGTCCTTCCGCCTGAACGAAAACAAAATGATGGACGGCGCATGGGACAAAGTTGCCCTTAAATTCGCGCACTGGGATGCCAACCATTTTCGCGCGGCAGGCTTTCGCGCGGTGCCGGGCGCGGTGGTGCGCCGTAGTGCCTATATTGCCAAAGATGTGGTGCTGATGCCCAGCTTTGTGAATGTCGGTGCGTATGTGGGCGAAGGCACGATGGTCGATACCTGGAGCACGATTGGCTCCTGCGCACAAATTGGCAAACATTGCCATATCTCCGGCGGGGTTGGCATTGGCGGTGTGCTTGAGCCGCTGCAGGCAAACCCGGTCATCATCGAAGATAACTGCTTCATCGGCGCGCGCTCGGAAGTGGCAGAAGGCGTGATTGTGGAAGAGGGATCGGTGATTTCGATGGGCGTATTTCTTGGCGCCTCCACCAAGATTGTCGACCGCGCTACCGGCGAGGTGAGCTATGGCCGCGTACCTGCCTATTCAGTTGTGGTGCCGGGCACATTACCGGGCAAAAACCCGTCAGACCCGTCGCTTGCCTGCGCGGTGATTGTCAAACGCGTGGATGAAAAAACGCGCAGCAAAACCAGCATTAATGAGCTGCTGAGAGCCTAACCGTCATCCCGGAAAATTTTTCAGTAGAAAAATTTGTCCGGGATCCAGAAAAGAAAAATGTCAGAAGACATTTTTCGTCAAAATTATAGAAGTACTGGATTCCCGCTTTCGCGGGAATGACAGCTATATTCAATACCCCACACCCACCAGATACAGCCCCTCAGGCGGTGCGGTGGGGCCAGCGGCGCTGCGGTCTTTGGCCTCGAGTGCGCGCTGCATATCCTGCTCGCTCCAGCGGCCTTTACCTACCTGCGCCAGTGTGCCGACCATGATGCGCACCTGATGATGCAGAAAAGACCTCGCATGAGTGATGATGCGAATTTCATCGCCGTAGCGTTTGATCTCAAGGCTGTCCAAAGTCTTCATTGGTGACTTGGCCTGACACTCACTGTCGCGGAAGCTGGTGAAGTCATGATGTCCCAGCAAATGTTTCGCTGCTTGCTGCATCGCCTCCACATCCAGCGGCTCCGGCACTTGCCAGGCGCGGCCACACTCTAAGCCGAGGCGCGCGCGGCGGTTGATGATGCGGTAGACATAAAAACGGCGCGTGGCAGAAAAACGCGCATGAAAATCATCGGCTACAAGCTCAGCGTTCGTGATGGCGATGCGGTTAGTATAACCCTCATCCCGGCCTTCTCCCTGAGAGGGAGAAGGAGAAGTAAGTAATTCCCTCTCCCTTTCAGGGAGAGGGTTAGGGTGAGGGTTGCTACGCGTGTTAGGGCCAAACAAATAAAAATTGATTCCCTGCATCACTTTGTAAGGCTCAAAGGCTTTGCTTAGATCAATATGCGCGACTTGCCCGGTGGCATGCACGCCAGCATCCGTGCGGCCAGCGCCGACTACATCGATCTCTTCGCCGCAAAATTTGCCAAGGGCGGTTTCAATCGCTTCCTGAATGCTCGGGCGGTCCGGCTGTTTCTGCCAGCCTGCGTAGCCTGAGCCATCATATTCAATGGTGAGTTTATAGCGCGGCATCAGGGCTTAAACCCCGCCATGAATTCATTCACCTGCATGCGTTTTTTCCCCGGCCGTTGCAGCTCAAGCGGATAAATGCGGCCGGGATTGCATTGCATGTAGACACCGCTGTCATCTCTATGAAAGCAGGGATCCAGTTTGCTGGCGGGTTCAGGATTCCTGCTTTCGCAGGAATAGTTGCAAGCGAAAATTTTAATCGCCTCGCCCTCATGCTCAAACCATGCGCCGGGCGAAGGGGAAAGACCGAGAATCTGATGGTAGATGGTCTCGGCCGGCTGGTTCCAATCAATGCGGCATTCTTCTTTGGTGATTTTTTTGGCATATTCTACGCCCATTTCGGATTGCTTCCTCGGCGCGGGATTTTCCTTCAGCACCTCAAGCACCATTGGCGCGGCATCCTGCGCGAGCCAGTCATGCAGCGCGCCGGCATTCATGCCTTCCGGTATCATCACGTCTTGTTGCAGAAGGATATCGCCCGTATCCAGCCCCGCATCCATCTGCATGATACAGATGGCGGTTTCTTTGTCCCCGGCCATGATGGTGCGCTGAATCGGCGCCGCGCCGCGCCAGCGCGGAAGCTTGCTGGGGTGCACATTGATGCAGCCGCGCGGATAGGCCTCGAGGATTGGCTTGGGGAGCAGCAAGCCATACGCCACCA
>CANHDY010000100.1 GCA_947459535.1 Rickettsiales bacterium
CGATGTTTTTCACGCAGTAGCGCTTCGCGCAGCACCACCGGATCATACGGCAGCACAAAGCTGCGCACGGCCAGACGATCCACCGGCGGTGTCGTAATCAGCGATAAATCGCGCACACCGGTCAGTGCCATTTGCAGGGTGCGTGGGATCGGGGTAGCGGAGAGCGTCAAGACATGCACATTGCTCTTCAAGCTTTTAAGTTTTTCTTTCTGCGCCACGCCGAAATGCTGCTCTTCGTCAACAATCACCAGAGCAAGGTTTTTAAACTCGATATTCTTAGCCAGCAGGGCATGTGTGCCCACCACAATATCCACGCTGCCATCTTTCAGCCCTTCGCGCACCTGCTGCTGCTCGCGCACCGGCACCATGCGCGATAGCTGGCGCACATTCACAGGAAAACCCTCGAAGCGTGCTTTGAAATTACGATAATGCTGGCGGGCAAGCAGGGTGGTGGGCACAATCACCGCCACCTGAAACCCTCTTGCCAGCGGGGAGAGGGCAGGGTGAGGGGGCGTAGAAGCAGAGTGGAAATTTTCCCCCTCACCCCAACCCTCTCCCCGCTGGCAAGAGGGAGAAACAGTAACAAAAGCCGCCCGTAGCGCTACTTCTGTTTTTCCAAAACCGACATCGCCGCACACCAGCCTGTCCATCGGTTTGCCGCGTTTCAGATCCGCCAGCACGTCCTCAATCGCGCGCAGCTGATCTTCTGTTTCGCTGTAGGCAAAGCGCGCGCAGAACTCATCGTAGCTGCCTGGCTGCGTTTCGATCACCGTGCCTTGTTTGAGCTGCCGCTGTGCGGCAATGCTAAGCAGCGCCTCGGCGGCCAGTGTGATGCGTTCTTTGAGTTTTGCCTTGCGTGATTGCCAGCTGGCGCCGCCTAGCTTGTCGAGCTGGCTGGTGTCGTCCTCCATGCCGTAACGGGTGATCATCTCGATGTTTTCAACCGGCAGGAACAGGCGGTCGCCGCCGTCATAAAGCAGCTTCAGGCAGTCATGCGTGGCGCCGGAAACATTCACCGCCACCAGCCCTTCAAACCGGCCGATGCCGTGCTCGCGGTGCACCACCAGCTCGCCGGCGTTGAAGCTGGCGGCTTCGGCCATAAACACATCAGAGTTTTTCTTTTTTCTGGTGCTGCGGGTGATGCGCTCGCCCAGCACATCCTGCTCGGAAAACAGCAGGTAATCGTCGGTTTCAAAACCCTGCTCAAGCGGCAGCACCAGCAGCCCGATGGTTTTGCCTTTAATTTGCTTGCGATCCTGCCAGCTGGCGAGGTTCAGGCAGAAAAAATCATGCCCGCTGAGCAGACCAAACAGGCGCTCGCGCGAGCCTTCGCTGAAACAGGCGATGAGGGTTGGTTTTCGCTGCATCTCGCGCAGCTGAGTAAATGGCGTGCGGTCGGCCTGTCCCTGCACCAGCGGCAGCACGGATTTCAGACCCGCGAGCGCGGGGGGATGATAGGGCGAAAGCTCCATGACATGCGGCCGCGCCAGCATCGATTGCCATTGCTGCTTGGTAAGAAACGCACTTTCTGGCGGCAGTGGGTAGTAGGGTGCGCCGCCCGCTGCTGCGCGTGATTTGCTGCTCATGGCAAGCGCATCAAGGCGTGCCTGATAATAATCCATGATTGTTTCACGCCGCTCGTCTATCAGGGCGGGCAGGTCGTGGCCGTAGCAGATGGCGCAGTCTGGCAGATAATCGGCGATGGTGCTGGGCTGATCATAAAATAGTGGTAGCCAGTGCTCCATGCCGGGATAGTGCTGGCCAGCGGAAATGGCTTCATACAGCGCATCACCCGTGCGTGCGGCGCCAAAAAGTTCGCGGTAGCGCGTGCGGAAATTCGCGATGGTCGCATCATTCAGCCACACTTCGCTGGCAGGCAGCAGGCTGAAATTGCTGAGTGTTCCGCAGGTGAGCTGTGTCATCAGGTCATAGCGGCGCAGGCTTTCCACCTCATTGCCAAACCAGTCCAGCCGAATACCCTCGCTCATACCGGCCGGCACAATATCCATGATGCCGCCGCGCTGGGCAAATTCGCCCGGCTCCATCGCGCGTGAGGCGCGCCGGTAGCCCTGCGCGCTTAAGGCCGCGGCAAGCTTGTCAGGGCTAATGGTTTGGCCGGTGCTGACCTGCACCATCATACGGGTAATCGCCTCTTTCGGCGGGCAGAGCTGGAGCAGCGCATTGGCGCTGGTCAGTACGAGGCGGCGGCCACTCGCCGGGCGGGTGAGGGCGGCCAGTGTGTTCAGCCGCTCGGCCATCAGCGAGGCTTGCGGCGAGCTTCGATCATAGGGCAGGCAGTCCCATGCGGGCAGGCGCAGTATTTCGGTATCGGGCGCCATACAGACCAGCGCGCTTTGAATACGTGCCATATCGCGGTCGCTGGTGGCGATAAAAAGAAGCGATTGGTGCCGCTCAAGCAGCGACGCCAGAACCAGCGGCTCTGCGCTGGCGGGGGTGCCCAGCTGCGCTATCATGCCCGCATGCGCTCGATAAAGGGCAAGTATTGCTCGGGGCAGGGTTTGCCAGTGACCCAGTCCCAGATATCGACGTCATTTTCCTCGAGCAGCGCCTCGTAAATATCCAGCTCAGCAGGGCTGAGAGCGGGCAGATGCGCCTCGATAAACTGGCTGAAAACCAGATCCATCTCTTTGTTTCCGCGGTGGGTGCTGCGGAAAATCAGGCGTTTACGGCGTGTGTGGTCTTCCATTGGTAAAACAATATCTTAATATTTTTTTCATCTTATCAGGGTAGCGTTATTACTTTCAGTTGAACCAGAATTGGAACGCCCCATGTTACTTGGTTACCGCAGCAATGACGCCGTCATCACCATCTGCCAGAACAATGCCCATAAGTCGATAGAAATCCGTGATGTGAACCGGATGGCGGAAGACATGCTGGGCGCGGGCAATGCCGAGCTGGCGGGGCAGGCGCTGTCACGCATTCTGCCGCCAAGAATCGCCGAGCTGCTAACGGAATATGTCGAATATGGCGGCGAAATCAATGATGTGGGCGCTGTGCTTGGCAAGGTGCAGAGTTTTGCCATCATCGGGCGTGATGGCAAGGAAAACGGCTTCAGGCTGAAAGTGGTTCGCGCCGAATCTACCGGCAGCCAGATTATCTTCAAGCTGGTGCTGCAGGACAAGATGGGGCTGCGCAAGAATGAGGCGCTACGCACAGCCATTCAGGATAACCTTAAGGGGCATGAGGTGGTGGATCCGGAAACCGGCCTTCCTGACCGCGCTTCCCTTGGTAAAGACATTGAGCTGATGGGTTATTACAACAGCAAGAGCGACCTTAGAACCTGTTTTTCCATTCTGCAGATCGATCATTACGACGATTTATTTTCACAATATGGCCGGCCGGTCTGCCAGTCGATTATCAAGCATGTCGCATTTATCTGCCGCCAGAACCTGCGCCCTGATGATGTGGTGGGCAGCGTGAATTATAAGCGTCTTGGGGTGCTGCTGCTGGATACCACGCCGGAATCAGCGCGCATGGTGTTTAACCGCCTGCGCTGGCAGATTGCGGCGAATCCCTACACCATGCCCGAGCGCACAACGATTGGTCTTTCGGTCAGCATCAGCTTTACGCGCATTACCGGCCGTGTCGATGATAAGCAGATTATTGATGAATGCGATCGCGCGCTTGATCAGATGCCTGCCAACACCGCCAACGCGCTTATTGAAATCGGCGAGGACGACAAGCGTCGCCTTTGACTGCTTCCTAGACATACGCCGTGCATGCATTATGATGGCTCCATGCATGATGCGCTGCTGCGATATCTATTTTCACCAGTCACGCGGATTAAGGGCGTTGGGCCCTCGATGGCATCCACACTGGCCAATCTTCTGCCCACTGCAACGCAGATGTCTGGCGCTGCTTTTCCCTGTATACGCGATTTATTATTTCATCTGCCCCACAGCTTCATCGATCGGCGGGTGATTTATCCGGTCGGCTCCGCGCCAGAGGGTGTGGTGGCGACATGTATTGTCGTGGTGCAGGCGCACCTGCCACCCAAAACAAAGCGTTTTAGTAAACAACCATATCGTGTGGTGTGTAGCGATGATAGCGGCGAGCTGGTGCTGACCTTTTTCGGGGCAAGAGAAGACTATATCCAGCGCGTGCTGCCGGTGGGGCAGAAGCGTGTGGTCAGCGGCCGAATTGAAAGATTTGATTACCAGCTGCAGATGTCCCATCCCGATATCATCGCGCCACTGACAAAGCTTGATGAGGTTCAGCGTGTTGAGCCGGTTTATCCATTGACAGCCGGGCTGACCTCGCGGCGGCTTGCGTCGATGATTGATCAGGCGCTGGCGTCGCTGCCGGAGCTGCCGGAATGGATTGCGCCGCAGGTTTTTCAGCATCATCACTGGCCATCTTTCCGCACGGCGCTGGAAATGGCACACCATCCTCAGAAGCCCGAAGAGCTGCAGCCTGATGCCCCAGCCAGAATGCGCCTTGCCTACGACGAGATGCTGGCCACACAGCTGCGCCTCGCACAGGCGAGAAGAAACATGCTTCAGCAGACATCTCCCCGTTTGCTTGGTAGCGGTGAATATACCCGAAAGGTGCTCGGCCATCTTCCGTTTTCTCTGACAGCCGGCCAGCAACGCGTGCTAAATGAAATTGCAACAGATATGGCATCGGGCGGGCGAATGGTACGTCTGCTGCAGGGGGATGTTGGTAGCGGAAAAACCATGGTGGCGCTACTTGCCATGCTCAAAGCTGCTGAGGACGGTTACCAGTCGGTATTGATGGCACCCACGGAAATTCTCGCGCGGCAGCACTATGAAAATTTCATGTCTCAGTGCCGCTGTCTTCATGAAGGTGGGTGCGCAGATGTTGTCCCGTCTTCATTCATTGTTCAGTTGACAGGATCAATGAAAGCGGCAGAGCGTAAGCGGGCGCTTGAGGTAATTGCCAGCGGCGAGGCGAAATTAATCATCGGTACGCATGCGTTGTTTCAGGAGGGGGTGGCATTTGCCGAGCTTGCGCTCGTGGTGGTGGATGAGCAGCACCGTTTTGGTGTGGCGCAGCGGGTCACACTGGCAGAAAAGGGCAAGAAACCCCATCTGCTGCACATGACAGCCACTCCTATCCCGCGCTCGCTGGCGCTCACTGCATACGGTGACATGGATATTTCTGAGCTCAAAGAAAAGCCTTCTGGGCGGCAATCTGTTGTCACGCGCCTCATCCCGATGAGCCGAACAGAAGAGGTGCTGAATCGCCTTCAATCAGCGCTTGAGCGCGGCGAAAAAGCCTACTGGGTATGCCCCATGATTGATGGTGCATCCAGCAAGCTTGAGGGCGATGCACATTCACAGGCGGAAGATCACGATCTGGCAGCGGCGCAGCAACGCTACAAAGAGTTCACGGCGCGCTTTGGTCCTATCGTCGGGTTGTTGCACGGCCGCATGAAACAGCCGGAACGTCAGCAGCAGATGCAGCGCTTTGTATCCGGAGACTTCAGGCTTCTTGTCGCAACCACGGTGGTTGAAGTGGGGGTTGATGTACGTGATGCGACGATCATGGTGATCGAGCATGCGGATCGCTTCGGTATGGCGCAGCTACATCAGCTTCGCGGGCGAGTGGGGCGTGGTGAAAAGCCCAGCGCCTGTGTGCTGCTTTATCAGGATGCACCAGCCGCGCAGCAATTTACATTCCCCAATACGCCTTTGTCCGAGCCGCCAGCGCTGGCAAGGCTTTCTGTGCTGCGCGATACGCAGGACGGCTTTGCCATCGCCGAGGCGGATCTGGCGCTGCGTGGTAGTGGCGAGGTGTTGGGGGTCAGGCAGAGCGGAAAACAGCGTTTTATTTTTTTCGATCTGGCAAACCACCAGCAACTTATCAGCGAGGCAAGGGGTGAAGCGGCACAGGTGGAAAAGGCAGAAAATGCCAGCCTTTACGCGCCACTGCTGCAGATTTTTTCAGCAGCCGAAAACGCCTGAAAAAAGTTTTTTTAAAAAATATTTTTTTCCTGTTGACAGGGGCAGGTCACTTTGCCATAAAGGCGTTCCCTTACGGGCGGCACACCTTGTGGTGCTGATTCGATAAAGAGTTCAAAGTCAACAGCTTGCTCCTTATCTGTGGATTGATAGCGTGAAGAGCATTTAAGCGCAGGTGGTGGATGTGTTGCAGCTTCTGATCCTTTTCGGATGATCAGTGGTTGTTGAAATTAACAGCACAACATCATTTGCGTACACTACAAACGAATAGAAATATTCGTTTGCTATGCACAAATAACTATTTTGTATAAGTCCAAGGTGCATCAAAATAGGTGATGTTGTGCGTGTTTCCGAAAATTTGAGTCCCAGCCGTTTGGCTGGGAATATAATGACGCAAATGTTTGCCATGCAAATGTTTGGTTAGAATCAAAACTTGAGAGTTTGATTCTGGCTCAGAACGAACGCTGGCGGCAGGCTTAACACATGCAAGTCGAACGATGTAGCAATACATAGTGGCGCACGGGTGAGTAACGCGTGGGAACGTGCCTTTTGGTTCGGAATAACGTCGGGAAACTGACGCTAATACCGGATATTCTCTACGGAGGAAAGATTTATCGCCAAAAGATCGGCCCGCGTTAGATTAGGTAGTTGGTGGGGTAATGGCCTACCAAGCCTACGATCTATAGCTGGTCTGAGAGGATGATCAGCCACACTGGAACTGAGACACGGTC
>CANHDY010000101.1 GCA_947459535.1 Rickettsiales bacterium
ATTATCCATCATCTATCATCTGGACAAATTCGTCATGGACGAATTTGTCCATCCCCGTGAATCACATATTTATAGGTGGTGAGCTGCTCCGCCCCCACTGGCCCGCGCGCATGCAACCGGCCGGTTGCAATACCAATCTCTGCACCAAAGCCAAATTCGCCGCCATCGGCGAATTGTGTGCTGGCATTTTGGAGCACAATCGCGGAATCAACACGCTTTAAAAACTGCCTTGCGGCTTGCTTATCGCGCGTGATAATCGCATCGGTATGATGTGAACCATAGCGATTAATATGCGTGATCGCTTCATCCAGATTCGCAACGATTTTAATGGAAATAATCGGTGCGAGATATTCCGTGCTCCAGTCATCGTCATTCGCTGCTTTAATGCGCGGGTCAATGGCACGAGCCTTGTCATCGCCGCGCATGTCACAATGTGCCTTGGTCAGCTCAAAGGCAATCTTGGGCAGCACATCGGGGGCGATCTGTTCATCGATGAGCAGCGATTCTGTTGCACCACAAACCCCCACGCGGCGCATCTTGGCATTCAGCAGTACCGATACCGCCATAGCAATATCAGCCTCCCGGTGAATGTAGGTGTGGCAGTTGCCGTCAAGATGCAGCAGCGTCGGTACCTTGCTTTCATTTCTCACGCGCTCGGTGAGCGATTTGCCGCCGCGCGGAATCACCACATCAATCAGCCCCACGGCCGATAGCATCGCCCCTACCGCTGCACGATCCTTGGTTGGCATCACCTGCACCGCGTGCTCGGGAAGCCCCGCCGCCTTCAGCCCGCGGTGGATGCACTCCACAATCGCCGCCGAGGAATGAAATGATTCCGACCCGCCGCGAAGCAGGCAGCTATTGCCGGATTTAATGCAAAGCCCAGCGCTGTCCGCGGTCACATTCGGGCGCGATTCATAAATAATACCAATCACCCCCAGCGGCACCGACACACGCTGGATGATAAGGCCGTTCGGCCGCGTCCACTCAGCAAGCATTTTATTCACCGGGTCGGGCATCGTCGCCACCGTCTCCAGCGAGACTGCCAGCGCCTCAATCCGCCCCCCATCAAGCTTTAGCCTGTCGAGCTGCGCTTCGTTAAGCCCCGCCGCTTTTGCCTGGGTAATATCTTTTTCATTGGCGTGCATGATCGCGCTGGCATGCTCGCGAATAGCCAGCGCCGATTGCACCAGTGCCATGTCTTTCTGGTCGTTTTTCGCCTCAGCAAGCAGCGCTGAGGCCGCACGCGCGTCTTCTGCTAAGCGCCGCACGATATTACTTACTTCCTGCTTTATGGACACGACATCAGCGGTCATCATTCCTCCGGCCAGCGGCGCGATGTATGCATAATGCGCACAATATAAACTATGTCCGTTAAAGCATGATACACAATCAGATAAGGCATGTCCTGCATCACATATTCCCTAGTTTCACCATCACCCCCAATGCGTGCACGCGAAGGAAATTTCTTAAGGCTATCGGCAGCCTGCGTAATGCGATCGACGGTGCTCCAGGCATAGGCCGGACTATGATCTTCAAGATAGGATTGTATCGTCTCAACATCCTGAAGTGCGGAATTGGACCACACTATTTTCATGATAATTTTTTACGCTTTTTTTTAAGTCTTGTAACGACCTCTTCATGGCTGTGCACGCGTCCGGCACGAATATCACGCATCCCTTCCTCTACGGCCTCGATATAGCTTAGTTCATGGTTCACATAACTACCGATCGCATTCTCCACCAGCCACGATTTGCTGCGTTTATTATATTTCGAAAGCTTCTCGATTTTCTGTGCAAGCGACTTGGGAATACGCGCAGAAATTGTCACATCTTTTTGCATAAAGCCTCCTGATGTCTACATTGTATACAATGTAGACATTGTAAACAAATGCGCGGTTCTATTCAAGCACCATGTCATCGCGGTGGATGAGCACATCTTTGCGTTTAAAGCCGAGTATCTGCTCAATTTCCTCGCTCTGCTTGCCTAAAATGAGCCGGGTGTCGCTGCTGGCATAGGCAATCAACCCCCGCCCCAGCACCTTGCCATCCAGCTGCACAATCTCCACCGTATCGCCGCGTTCAAACTCACCGGAGATGTCCTTAACACCCGCCGGAAGCAGGCTGCTGCCAGATGCCAGCGCCCTCGCCGCCCCTGCATCCACCACCACACGGCCGCGCGGGTGCATACTGCCAGCGATCCAGTTTTTGCGTGCGGCGCGCGGCGATCCTTCCGCCAGAAACAAAGTGTGCCTCCCGCCCTGCATCAACGCCGCGAGCGGGCGCTCGCCTTTGCCGCTGGCGATCACCAGGTCGCAACCCGCCGCGCAGGCAATCTTCGCCGCCGCGATTTTTGTCACCATGCCGCCGGAACCAACACCAGAATTCACGCCGCCGGCCATCTTTTCAATCTCTGGCGTAATTTGTTCCACAACCGGAATGAAGCGCGCATTCGGATGTTTCGAAGGATCGGCATCATACAGCCCGTCAATATCAGAAAACAGCACCAGCATTTCTGCCTCGGCCATCTGCGCCACACGCGCCGCCAGCCGGTCATTATCGCCAAAACGAATCTCGCTGGTGGCCACCGTATCATTCTCATTGATAATCGGCACCGCATGGTGCTCCAGCAGAGTCTCGAGCGTCGCGCGCGCATTGAGATAGCGCTGCCGCTGAATGCTGTCATCGGCGGTGAGCAGCAGCTGCGCCGCCACCAGATCGTGCGCAGCAAATGCCTCGCGCCATGCAGCAAAAAGCGCAATCTGCCCCACGGCAGCGGCGGCCTGTTTTTCTTCTAGCACCAGCCTTGCTTTGGGTTTCATCTTCAGCTGCATGCGCCCAAGCGCAATCGCGCCGCTGGTAACAATCACCACCTGCCGGCCTTGTGCGCGCAGCGCCGCCACATCCTCGGCAAACGCACGAATCCAGCTTTCGCGGGCGCGTCCGGTCGTTTCATCCGCGACCAGCGCCGAGCCGACTTTGAGAACAATGCGTTTTGCGTTATTCAGCATAGCTCACTCGTCATCGCGAGCGTTGCGAAGCGATCCAGACTTGCCACGCTTGCCAGCTTTCGTATCTGTCTGGATTGCTTCGTCGCCAGGCTCCTCGCAATGACGACCATCCTGCCGCGTCTCCTCAATCACCTTCATCATCGCGCGCAGCACATCCTGAACCCCGTCGCCGGTGGCGCCAGAGATGGCGTGCACCTTCTTCTTGCTGGCTTTTTTAAGCTTGGCTGATTTGTCCTTGATCTCATCAGGCATCAGCGCATCGCACTTATTCAGCGCCACGATTTCCTCTTTGCCCGCCAGTGCTTCGTCATACGCTTTCAGCTCGCGGCGGATGGTTTGATACGCCCCCACCACATCGTCCTGCGTGCCGTCGATGAGGTGCAGCAGAATCCCCGCGCGCTCGACATGGCCTAAAAACTTAATACCCAGCCCCACCCCCTCATGCGCGCCTTCGATAAGACCAGGAATATCCGCCAGCACAAACTCCCGGCCATCCACCGTCACCACCCCCAGCTGCGGCGCCAGCGTGGTGAAGGGATAATCCGCAATTTTCGGCTTGGCGCGGCTCACCGCAGCAAGAAACGTTGACTTACCGGCATTAGGAAGCCCAAGCAGCCCGGCATCGCTCATCAGTTTCAGGCGCAGCCACACCCACATTTCCTGCCCCGGCTCACCTTCGGTGAACTGGCGCGGCGCACGGTTGACGGATGATTTGAATGATTCATTACCGCGCCCACCATGGCCACCCTTGGCCAGCACGACACGCTGGCCAACTTTGGTTAAGTCCGCGATCACCGTTTCGCGGTTCTCGGAGAGGATTTCCGTGCCCACCGGCAGCTGAATCACCAAATCCTCCGCGCCCGCGCCGGTGCAGCTGGAGCCCATGCCATGCTGGCCTTTTTTCGCCTTGAAATGCTGCTGGTAGCGAAAATCAATCAGCGTGTTGAGGCCGGCCACACACTCGGCAATCACATCGCCGCCGCGCCCACCATTGCCGCCATCTGGCCCGCCATCGGGAATGAATTTTTCGCGGCGAAAGCTCACGCAGCCCTTACCGCCATCACCGCTTTTGATATAGATTTTTGCTTCGTCGAGAAATTTCATGAAACTATCCTATAACAAAAAAGGGGCAGTCGCCTGCCCCTTTTTTTGCTTTTTCTTTATGGCTGGCTATGCCACTACCGACACCATCATTTTGCCAGCTTTTTCGCGGAACTGAACTTTGCCAGCCTGCACCGCAAAGATGGTGTGATCAAGACCCATATCCACGCCAGTACCGGGGTGAACTTTGGTGCCACGCTGGCGAATGATGATATTGCCGGGGATCACATCCTGACCGCCGAATTTTTTCACGCCAAGGCGACGACCCGCTGTATCACGACCGTTACGCGACGAACCACCTGCTTTCTTATGTGCCATGGCCTGCTCCTTATGCCTTAATATCGAGAATTTTCACTTGCGTCAGATACTGACGATGACCTTTTTTGCGGCGATAGTTGTGACGGCGGCGCTTTTTGAAAATCACCACCTTCTCATCGCGGAACTGCTTCACGATCTCGCCGAGCACTTTCGCGCCAGCAAGCAGCGGTGCGCCAACTTTTTCGCCAGCCACGAGCACTTCACCAAATTCAACTTTGGCGCCGGGCTCACCGGCCATTTTTTCCACAGCAAGAACGTCGTCCTTTGCTACCTTATATTGTTTTCCGCCGGTGCGGATGACTGCGAACATGACTAGCCACCTGAATTTGAATCTTTTTTATGATAAACCTTGCCAAGCAAGGGGAGCGCACTATATGGGGGTGACTTTCTGCTGTCAACTGCTTTATTACCTGCCCTATGGCTGAGTTTCGCATCCTGCCTTATGAACCACGTTTTGCACCGGATTTCCTGCGGCTTAATCAGGCGTGGATTGAACAATTTTACCAGCTGGAAGAGGAGGATAGAAGGTTTCTTGCAGATCCTGATCGCTATATCCTCGCCCCCGGCGGCATGGTGTTTTTTCTGCTCGAAGGCAAGCAGGTAGCCGGCACCTGCGGCATCATGAAAATGGACGGCGAGACCTACGAACTGGTTCGCATGGCGGTGGATGCCGCGCATCGCGGCAAGGGTTACGGTGAGCAGCTGGTAGAACATGCCAGCCACTGGGCGAAAAGCCGCGGCGCCCGACAGGTGATTTTAGAAACCGGCTCCATCCTCAAACCCGCCATCCGTCTTTATGAGCGGCTTGGTTTTGCGCATTACGAGCCGAAACCAGAGCATCGGTCTGGCCTCGCGCGGGCTAATGTGTTCATGCGCCGCATGGTATGATCATCCCAGAAAATCGGCTGATAGCGACAAAAAACCAACGCTATTTTTAATCCAAGTTAAACCTGAGCTGGCACAGCCTTCCGTTTGACAGGGCGGATGTGTGCATATTGTAAGGCGCCGGCGACCCAACGTTATAAACGCAGCTGTTAGTCCCTGGCACTGCGAGCACATTCAGCGGCCCAGTACCGCCCATCGCCAGAACACTGCCAGTCAGCGGCCATCTGTCATCAAGCTTGCTATCAATGGATGAGGCCTGATAAGGCGTAATGAGATCGCTGAGCGTGTAGTTACCAGAACTATCAGTTGAGACAACTCCAGTCACCTGAAGATAATTTTTCCCCTGCGCAGTAAACACCACCACATAATTACCGGCGCCAAGCCGGGATTGGGGAATCAAAAGATCTTTGGATACTGGCGATGGGCCTGCCATTGCTTGAGCATCGCTAACCATAGAAAAATTTGCTGCAAAACTAGTGAAGTCTGCATTTGACGCCATGTAGCTGAGGCCATCAGTCGCCGAAGTAAACGGGTCAGAAATCAGTCTGGCAAAAGAAAGATCTGACCAGAAAAGAATATTCTCGCATCCCGCCGTAGTCGCTGCTCCGGAACAACCTTCAATCATGCCATCGCCGTCGCCATGACCATCGTCACCACTGCGATAGATCAGGCCAAAGCCGCTGGCCGAACTGGAATTGATATCACCCGGTATGGCATTATATTTGCTGCGGAAAGTATAGGCAGCCGTTTTATATTTTTCTATCTGGCTGATACTGTCTCGAATTTGCGCGGCCGAAATAAGCTCCTGCCCAACCAGAATTCCGCCCAATATCAGCCCAATGATAACTAGAACAATGGACAGTTCTATCAGCGTAAAAGCTGAGCGCTTAGTTTGCTTTTTCATTGAATAGTGCGGTGAAGACCGCTTATCGCTGCAAGAAACTTTTTTAAACATACTGCTTGTAACGCGCTTTAGTGTAAATAGTAGTGCTGGCTGCTTATTTATTATTCAGAAATTGCTCTGTCCAGTTCAATCGAATAAGCAATTTGACTCTTGCCGCAGCGATACAAGTGCGCTAACACACACAGCCTGTTGCAAAGAAAATAGACAATAGCCTTGCGGCGCTTGAGCTAAAGACCATTCGACCACGCTGCTCTGCTGTGGTTGAATCATGCGGAAGGGTGGCAGAGTGCCAGCCTTGCGGCGCTTGAGCTAAAGACCATTCGACCACGCTGCTCTGCTGTGGTTGAATCATGCGCAAGG
>CANHDY010000102.1 GCA_947459535.1 Rickettsiales bacterium
AAGGCATCAGGCTGGAAAATTCGCTCAGCGAGCGGGGCATGTGGTAATCCGAGGTCACCAGCAGAATCGATGGTTTGGGATCGTGGCTGAGCCAGCGCATGGTTTCTTCGGCGTTACCAATCGTGTTGCGTGCATGGTGGCCAAGCACAATGCTGCTTTTAGGCAGAGCGCGCAGTCTGGTTTGCAGTGCATCGGGCAGTGGGCGCAGCAGGTCAATCACACGCACATCATCGCCCACACCGCTGATAAACAGCACCGGCGCGCTACCCGCTGCCAGCCGCTGAAAACCTTCTTCAAGTCGCCCCTTGCCGCCGGTAAGCGCCACAATAGCTGCGGCTTTCGCATCAGCAGGGGCGGGCGCTGAAGGTATCTGAGCGGCAAACCAGACAAGGCCGGCCAGCCACGTGCCCGCGCACAGCGCCAGCGAACCGATCATGCGTCCAAGCCACACCATCACAGGCTGCGCCCCAGCTGCTGCATCACAATCAGCCGCGCCACCGCCCACGAAAGCAGGCAGCACGCCACCGGCACCGCCACCAGCAGGGCACCATGTGCGCTGGAAAAAGCAAGGCTTGGCATCAGCGCGCTATCGAGCGATGCGATAAAATAACCAAGCCCCGCAAAGACACCGCCAGCACACGCGCTACCTGCAAATGCCCCCGGCGCAATCAGCCGCAGTGATTCGTGCTGAAACTGCCGTGTTACATAGCGATCTTCCGCGCCGATGGAATGCAGCAGCTGCACCGTGCGTGCATGAAGTTTCAGCGCCGAACGCGAGGTGAATGCCACCATCATCGCCAGCCCGCAGGTTGCCAG
This sequence comes from Rickettsiales bacterium, assembly GCA_947459535.1. Taxonomy (GTDB): domain Bacteria; phylum Pseudomonadota; class Alphaproteobacteria; order Rickettsiales; family SXRF01; genus JAJTHB01. The sequence continues at coordinate 817 of CANHDY010000102.1, forward strand.
CACTGCAAACACAATCAGCACCTGCTGCAGCGCGGTTGAAAAACGCGTAAATGTTTGCACCCAGATCTCCTGTGCATCCAGCTCGGTGCCCGGTGCAATGCTGCGCAGGCTGGTTTTGATCGCGTTGTAATCCGTCTTGCCTGCGGCCTCCGGCTCCAGCATCACCTCAAATACCACCGGTACCGGCAGCTGCTCAACCCCGTGACGATTACCAAGCCATGGTGCAAGCAATGCGCTGAGATCATCATCATTCAGCCGCTCAACATCACGGATGCCTGACTGCTTGCGTAGCATCTCCTCCACGCGTTCGGCGGCGGCAGGGGCGTCCTTAGAAGCGGGGATGCTCACCGTAAAGCGCCCTTCAAAGCTGCTGCTGCGCTCCGCCACCCAGCTGCCAACGCTGATACCCACGCACAGCAGGAACGTGGCGAGAAACACCATAATGCCGGCAATCCAAGGCAAGAACTGGTTGGAGTCATCCCCTGCGAAATAAATATCTGATCGGCTTTCTAACATTCGCGCAAGGATAGGCAGTTCACGCGCTGGTATCAACTTGTTTTGCGTTTTCGCCCTGTTTTGAAACGGCGACCATCGCTGGCCGCAGTAGCCGATCATGGATGACATAGCCGGCCTGCACCACCTGAATCACCGTGCCAGCCGCCAGATCTGGCCGCTCGACCTGCACCACTGCCTGATGGAAGTTGTGGTCAAATTTTTCGCCCATCGGGTCGATACGTTTAATATGGTAGCGGTCAAAAATGGAAAGCAGCTCCTGCAGCGTCAGATCCACCCCTTCGCCGAGCGTTTTCAGTTTCTCATCCGCCGCTCGCATTTCTGGCGGGATGCTCTCTGAGGCGCGCTTCAAATTTTCAAGCACACTGACCATGTCTCGCGCAAAGGCGGTAATGGCATATTTGCTGGTTTCCTCGCGGTCACGTTCAGCGCGCTTTCGCACATTTTCGGTCTCGGCGACAGCGCGAAGCCATTGATCTTTCATGGCGAGCAGCTGCTCGGCGAGCGCGTCGGGCTTGGCGTGGTCGGGCGTGGTGTCTGCTGGCTGGGGTGGTTCGGCGTTTTCATTCGCAGCATCGGGCTGGGTCATAGCGACATCTCATTTCCTGTCATATTGGTTAGTGGCAGCCCAAACATGGGGTAAACTTGGTGCGTTTTCAAGAATATGGTTGCAAAAAAAAAATCACCTCGTATCTCTAACCTGACAACGACTTAAATACAGGGAGTAAGCAATGAAAACAAGCTGGGGTCTGAAGCGTCACTGCCCGAAATGCAGCAACCGCTATTACGATCTGGGAAAAAACCCTGCCGCCTGCCCGAAATGCGGTTTTGTGTATGATATCAATGTGCCGCTGAAAACACGCCGTAAAGGCAAAACGAGTCCGGCCGCAGTGAAAGAAGATCCTGAGGCAGCAAAGGCGGCGCAGCAGGCGCTGCTCAAGAAAAAACCCATCAAGAAGATCGAAGGGGTGGATCTTGATGAATTTGAAGATATTGAAGCCGCCGAGGGCGATGAGGAAATCGAGGAAATCGAAGAGATTGATGATGTCGAGGATCTCGAGGAGCTGGAAGATGTGGAAGATAGCGACGACGAGATGGATGACGACATCGCGCTCGATGAAGATGATGTGGGCGATGAAGCTTTAATCGATGATGTGGAAGAAGCCGAAGAAGAGCTGGGTGAGGACGAAGAGGACGAGGAGGAGGATGAACCTGCCTCCAGCCGCAGCAAATCTGCAGCTAAAAAACCGCTAAAGCCCTCTGCTTCAGCCAAAGCTAAAACAAAAGCTAAACCAGCCGCCGCTAAAGCAGCTAAAAAACCGGCAGGCAAAAAGCGCTGAATTTTTAATCGAAAAACCCCCCGCTACATGGCGGGGGCACAGTAATAGCTGGCAGAATCCCACTTTCTGACCACGCCAACCCCGCTCAAACGCAAAACCCCAAGAGTGAACTGGCCAGCTATTATCTATTCTTTAAAAGCTGGCTAAGGTTTATTCGATACTTGTTTCTTGAGCCACTTCATAAAATCTTCTCCGGAGTGCTCTGTGTCGTTGATGACATTGGCGGGCTTGCGTTGCTCAGGCATGGGAGCGGTGGCAGAGCTAGGCATTCTGGGACGAGGCAGCTTATCGAACACATTGACTTTTCCTGCCGTATCACGCCTCGCGATATATTCATTAATCGCTTTTTCACCAGCTAGCCGATCATTAAAGCCCCACATGCCGCGCATTGCGCCCTCCATGATGAGGGAATACACGGAGGTTTCAATTGCCTGGCGCACCGCGAGCTGTGTTGGCTCATTGGCGGTAAATCCTGTTTCCGCTTCCAGTAATTTGTCAAAGGTGAGAAACCTCACAAACCCTGCGTTCACAGCGTAGGAATAAACGGTTTTGGTGCTATTGACAGCAATCACGACCTGACCATTATTGATGTCAATGCCGCGTAAATAGACGGTGATGATGTCGCGGCGATATTGTGCCGATCCGCTGATACCGAAATACCCCGCCGCCGCGCCGCCTGTGAGTATGTTGTAATCATAAAAAATAATGCCACCTTCCAGCAAAAGCCCGCCATACAGAAGCGGCGGCAAATCGGGCAGTTTTGTGCCATCTGGGCGGGTATATTCTTGGCGCATGGTGCGGATGATCTGGCGCTCTTTAAGAAGGTTATTGATGCCGCCACGCTCGGATACCAGGAACCAGCCGCCATTGCCGGTATCGAGCAATGCTTTCACCAGTACCGCTAATCCGCCTTTGGTTACGGCGCTGGAATAATCGCTGAAATTGTCATTAAACTTGAATTGGCCAGTTTGATCTTGAAAGTCATACACAACAACCGGTATTTGCCGATTGGGCAAAGGCAGCGCAGCTAAAATCTCTCCGGCACGAGTAACATCAGTGACTTGCGCTTCCTGAAACGGGGCACTTTCAAACACCTGCTGCGAACAAGCATTAAGCAAGAAAGCAAACAGTAAAATCACCGCATGTTTCATTAAGCCTCAACAAGTGTATTTTACAGGGGAAAAGAAATGGTAGTAGTGGCACCCGTTTGACCATTAAACAAAACAATGGTGCGAATGCCGCCGGACGTCGAATACGTTGCGGTTGATCCATCACCGAAGTTAATTACACCATTATCTGGTGAAGAACCGGTTAACAGTGACGTATAACGTGCGGATAAACTGCTGATCACGCTGCGTCTGAGTAACTCTGATTCATTAAAACTGCCCGCCGATGCTGCCTTGGGATCCTTGGGGCGGGTGAGTTCCGCTTGTTTCTGGATGTTATCGGCATTGAATGGATTGGCCGTGGGCGTGATGCGTGGGTTATTGCCACGATAAATCTGAGGCGACGCACTGGCCTCTGCTACCAATCCAAAGCTGAATAACACTGCAAGAACGATCATTCTATTCATACAAACCTCCTATTTTTCAATTTCATCACTTTCGTCAATGTCACTATTCTGGATAATTTTATAACGATTATTTGCGCCTTTTTGTTCGCGCTTTACTTCGTTCTTCCTGCCCTGTTGATTGACAAGTAGCTCGTTATTCTGGCCTTCCTGATACGCCTCAGCTTTGTTGTCCTGGCCTTTTTGATAAATTTGAATGCGGTTGCCGGTGGATTCTCCGGCTTGCTTATCGATCAGCTGCTGTGCCCTTGCGCGCTGCGAGCGATAAGGATCGCTGAGGACACTGGCCTGATAATCGCCACCCAATTTATCCTTTTTTTGAGCTTTCTCTTCTTTAACAACATCCGATTCTTTGACTGGTTTTGGTTCAGCCTCTTTTGCGTTAGCAGGAACCTGTATCATTTTTATAGTGGTTTTATTGTTTTCTCCTAATTGCTCGACAGACACACTGCCGCCACTACCTACCTGATCGATGGTAATGTTATTTGCCGCCAGTGAAGGACTGGCGGCAAATAAGCTGACAAACAACAGAGAGTGCTTGTTCATAGGTGCAATTAATTACGCTGGCTAATCTCCGCTTGGTTGCCGACCCCAGTCTGGCTGAAATTTACTCTCAAATTTGAGCCACTCTGCGTGATACGAGCCGCATTTCTTACGCCGCGCTGCGCAGCTTCTACCGAATTATATGAATTCCCAGACTCACCCAGAACAAACATTTCATTTTGAAAACCTGTTTGAATTAATTCAAACTCGTTATTAACACCGATATTTCTGCTGTTTAGCAGATTATTGCTGCCTTCGACTGTTGCGGACGTTTGATTCTGTTCACCAGATAAATCGTTATTTGACAGGTTGGAGAATCCTACAACAGCATTAGAAACGGTATTGCCACTTCCGAAAACAACGTTATTGGTAATGTTGCTATTACCCAAAACTTCAGTACTAGAAGTATTGCCGCTAGCGGCGCTACCTCCCAGTGCAGTCTGTGCGTTGTTGTTGTTACCTCGCTGTTCAATAGTCGCCGTATTACCACCAGATGTAAAATCCGTTATTTCTGCTCTATTTACAGCACCCTGTTGCAGAATCGAGCTGTTTGATCCCGAATGTAAGCCATCGTAGTTTCCAGTTACCACCGATGCGCCATTAAACTCACCGTTTTGACGGATGATAGTTTCCACGCTAGATGCACGACCAGTTCCATTATTATTATTGTAGGTACCGGTGTATGCTGCAGCGGTGTTATCATTACCATTCTGTGCAACTATAGTTAGATTGTTGTCACCGGCTTGAAGACCAAAAATCTCATTAGCCTGGCCTACTTGTTCTAAGGTTGCAACATTGTTGCTGCCATACTGTTCGAATTCAACCGAATTGGCATGTGCGGTTGATGAAATGATAATCAGCGCCGTAGTCGCCATTAATTTACGAATAAACATAACATTCTCCTCTTTGTGGTTTATTATTGTTGTTTGATTTAAGTTGGTTATCTCACCTTAATTTCGTTGTTGAATGGTGAGCGCTTTGTAGTCTCCGATTTGAGTAATATCGGCGACTAAGCCAGTCCCGTACTGCTCAATACGGGCTTGGTTTCCTTTGCCATTTTGCATGATGTTCGCGTGATTATTGGAGCCGCTCTGCACAATGCTGGCGTCGTTGCCAGTTCCCATCTGGCTGAGTGTGGCAACATTCAAATCGCCATACTGGGTGATTGCGGCATTATTGTTACTGCCGGCTTGTTTTAACATCGCAGCGTTGTGATTGCCTGCTATCTCCACGGCGGCGCTGTTATTTGTTCCCATCAATAAAAGCTCAGCGTTGTTAAACGCTCCGGCTAGCTGCGCATGTGCTCTGTTGGTCTGCCCATTGGCATCGAGCTTTACGCTGTTATGAGTGCCCGTCTGGTTGCTTCGTATTTCATGGCCATCACCCGTTTGCCGAGCACTGACATTATTGGAATAGCCCATTTGCTCGATGAGCGCGACATTGCTGGTGCCTTGCTGAAAGAGCTGCGCTGAGTTTCCTGCATTCGCTGGCAAGCTATTTTCTGCGTTTATATGGGTGGCGGCGAGGGAGCTGGCATGGGCGATAGACGCCACAAGCATCAACGCAAGCCCTAAAGTGAATATATTTAACCTATTGATGCACATAGCTTTTTCTTTTTTTATTTTTGCGCTGCGCTAAAATTTAAAATAATTAAAA
>CANHDY010000103.1 GCA_947459535.1 Rickettsiales bacterium
CTCAAAGCATCCTTGTGCATGCGCGCACGCTCAACCTGCTTCCGGTCGATTTCAACGTGCGGCTTTATACGGCAGCGCAGCAGGCCGGCTGCCGCTATATTGTGGGCATTGAGCAGTGCGGCATATCATGGGAAACACAGCAGCCTTATTCTTTCAGTGGCGCGGAAAAAGAAAGCGTGGTTTACCGTAACCACATGTTTATTCACAACTATCCATCACTGCTTGCAGCCTCTGGCTACCGCATTATCAGGTCGCAGCTACTCGCCACTCGCCACCCCGATCCTAATTATAGGCTGGTTGCGTTTGTGGCAGAAAAAGCCTAGCAAACAAGCGCAAAGAGTTGCAGGAATGCCACTTTACTTAGGGGCAGTGCAGCGATAAAACTCTGCCGTTAATTTAACCGTCATCCCGGGCACCACCCGGAATCCAGAGCAACAATCACAAACCACGCCGATTGCTCTAGATCCCCGCGCAAGGCGGGGATGACAAATAAGGAGAAATAATATGGCCGGTGAAATTTTAGTACCTTCGCTTGGTGAATCCGTTTCGGAAGCAACGGTGTCCAAATGGTTTAAAAAAGTGGGCGATGCCGTGGCGGCCGATGAGCCGGTGTGCGAGCTGGAAACCGATAAAGTGACGCTCGAGGTCAACGCGCCTGCTGCCGGCATGCTGAAAGATATTAAGGTGGATGCTGGCAAAAGCGTGGAAGTTGGCGCGCTGCTGGGGCTGATTGAAGTAGGCGCTGCTGGTGCGAAATCCGCTCCGGCTGCCGCGCCCAAAGCGGCTGCCCCCGCAGCGGTTCCCCCTGCTCCTGCAGCGGCTTCTGCTGCGCCGCAAGCTGGCCCCGCCGCCCGCAAGATGATGGATGAAACCGGCATTCGCCCAGAGTCAGGCTCGGGCAAAGATGGTAGAATTACAAAGGGTGATGTGCTGGAAGCTTCTTCTTCGTCATCCGTCATTCGTCATCCGTCATCCGCTCCTCGTGAAGAGCGCGTGAAGATGACCAAGCTGCGCCAGACCATCGCGCGCCGCCTGAAAGAGTCGCAGAACACCGCGGCGATTCTCACCACCTTCAATGAAATCGACATGACCAATGTCATGGCACTGCGCAATGAATATAAAGATGTGTTTGAGAAAAAACACGGCGTGAAGCTTGGTTTTATGGGCTTCTTCGTGAAAGCGGCGATTAACGCGCTTAAGGAAATCCCCGCCGTGAACGCGCAGATCGACGGCGATGAAATCATCTACAAAAACTATTACGATATCGGCATGGCCGTGGGCACCGATCAGGGGCTTGTGGTGCCGGTGATTCGTGATGCTGACCAGCTTTCGATTGATGGCGTGGAAAAAGAGATCGGCCGCCTCGCGAAAAAAGCGCGCGAAGGCTCGCTCGCCATGACCGACCTTCAGGGTGGCACCTTCACTATCACCAATGGCGGCGTCTATGGCTCGCTGATGGCCACGCCCATCGTGAACCCGCCGCAATCGGGCATATTGGGTTTACATAAAATCGAAGAGCGCCCCATTGCGCTGAAAGGCCAGGTGGTGATTCGCCCGATGATGTATGTCGCGCTTAGCTACGACCACCGTATCATCGACGGCAAAGAATCCGTCACCTTCCTCGTGCGCGTGAAAGAAGCGATGGAAGATCCGCGGAGATTATTGCTGGGGCTGTAATTTTAAATTCTGTGAACCGCTTAGCGGTTGCACAGAATCTCATGAGATCCTGCGCTAACGCTTCGCGTTCCGCAGGATTAAGGTAGGAAAAAATATGTCAGAATACGATTTAGTCATCATCGGTGGTGGGCCGGGTGGTTATGTGGCAGCGATTCGCGCAGCGCAGCTGGGCATGAATGTGGCCTGCGTGGAAATGCGCGGCGCGCTGGGCGGCACGTGCCTCAATGTCGGCTGCATTCCTTCCAAGGCGCTTTTGCATTCGTCGCACAAATTCCACGATGCCAAGCATCATTTTGCGTCCATCGGCATCAAGGGCGATGTCTCGCTCGATTTATCTGCGATGATGGCGGATAAGGACAAAAAGGTTGTCGAGCTCACCAAGGGCATCGAGTTCCTGTTCAAGAAAAATAAGGTGACCTATGTGAAGGGTCGCGGCGCGGTCAAGTCCTCATCCGAGGTCGTGGTTGATGGAAAAGAAACGCTCAAAACCAAGCGTATTCTGATTGCCACCGGTTCGGATGTGATGCGCCTGCCGGGTGTGGAGATTGACGAGAAAAAAATCGTCTCTTCCACCGGCGCGCTGACGCTGGATAAAGTGCCTGGCCACCTGGCGGTGATTGGCGGCGGCGTGATCGGCCTTGAGATGGGCAGCGTATGGAGCAGGCTGGGCGCGAAAGTGACCGTCATCGAGTATCTCGATAAAATCGGCGGCTATATGGATGCGGAAGTGGCCAAGCAGTTCCAGCGCACGCTGGAAAAGCAGGGTATCGAGTTTAAATTGAGCACTAAAGTTACCGGTGCGAAAGTGGTTGGCAAAGAAGTGCAATTGACGCTTGAACCAGCCTCACCCCCCACCCAACCCTCCCCCGCAAGGGGGGAGGGCTTAAGTGCCGATGTGGTGTTGGTGTCGATTGGCAGGAAGCCCTACACGGAAAATCTGGGCTTGGAAAATGTTGGCGTGAAGCTCGATAATCGTGGCCGCATCGAGGTCGATTCGCATTTTGAAACGAATGTGAAGGGCATTTACGCGATCGGCGATGTCATTGCCGGCCCTATGCTGGCGCACAAGGCGGAAGAAGACGGTGTGTGCGCGGTGGAGATGATGGCGGGGCAGAAACCGCATATCGATTACAACCTCGTGCCCGGTGTGGTTTATACCTGGCCGGAGGTCGCGAATGTCGGCAAGACGGAAGAAGAGCTGAAGGCGGCCGGCGTAGAGTACAAGGTCGGCAAGTTCCCCTTCATGGCAAATAGCCGCGGCAAGTCCGTGGGCGAGACGGACGGGTTTGTGAAAGTGCTGGCAGACGCGAAAACCGATCGGCTCCTCGGCTGCCACATCATCGGCCCAGATGCTGGCACGCTGATTCACGAAGCCTGTCTGATCATGGAATTTGGTGGAAGCAGCGAAGATCTGGCGCGCACCTGCCACGCCCACCCCACGCTCAGTGAAGCAATGAAAGAAGCCGGCCTCGCTGCCCTTGGCCGTGCGATACATGTTTAGTCGTCATGCCGGAAAATTTTGCAGCAGCAAAATTTATCTGGGATCCAGAAAAGCCAAATGTCAGTAGGCTTTTGCCGTCAAATTATAAGCTGGATTCCCGCTTTCGCGGGAATGACAAAATAGGAGATGCTTATGAAAACACTCTACACCGCACGCGCAACGTCAACAGGTGGGCGCGAAGGCCACGCAGAGACGGATGATAAACGCTTAGTCGTTGATTTTGCCCGCCCCGGCAGCGACAAGCCCGGCACCAATCCTGAGCAGCTTTTTGCCTGCGGTTATGCGGCGTGTTTTGGCGGCGCGATGGCGTATCTCGCCGGCCAGCAGAAGCTGACGATGGGTGAGCTTGCGATTGATAACGAAGTGAATCTGGGTCAGGACGAAGGCGGGTTTTTCATCAGCGTGCAGATGCATATCAAGCTGCCGCAGATGGAGCAGAAAGCAGCGGAGAAACTAGTGGCGGATGCGCATCAGTTCTGCCCCTATTCCAAGGCGACACGTGGGAATATTTCGGTTGGATTCACGGTGAATGGGCAGAAAATAGGCTGAATTCAGGCTAGTTAGGCTGCCTGACTTGCAATTCTGCCAGTTTCGCACTATAATTCGCTTCCTCGGGGAAAATAGCCGAGCGAAAAGGTAGGATATATATGACTGCCAATGCCGTAGCCCTTAAGACCATGCAGCTGCCCGCGCTGATTTCGCCGGAGCAGGGTCTTCGCAAATATCTGCAGGAGATTGCCAAATTTCCGGTGCTTTCTGCCGAAGAAGAGCAGAGGCTTGCGAAGCGCTGGGCGGAGCATCAGGATGTTGAGGCCGCGCACCAGCTGGTGACCTCCCACTTGCGGCTTGTCGCCAAGATCGCGTTCAAATATCGCGGCTATGGCCTTCCCATGGCGGATTTGATTGCTGAGGGTAATATCGGTATGATGCAGGCGGTGAAACGCTTTGAGCCGGCCAAAGGCTTTAGGCTTTCCACCTATGCGATGTGGTGGATCCGCGCTGCGATTCAGGAATATATTTTGCGCAGCTGGTCGATGGTGAAGATTGGCTCTAGCGCCGCGCAGAAGAGGCTCTTTTTCAACCTGCGCAAGCTGAAGAAAAAAATTGGCGTGGGCGAGCGCGGTATGACCGACGAGCAGGCGCGCGATGTGGCGCGAATGCTGGATGTGTCGGTGGAGGATGTGCGCGACATGGATAGCCGCATGACCGGCAATGATGTGTATTTAAACAGCGCCGCCGGGCCCGATAGCGATGAAGAGAAAATGGCGTTTCTTGCTGATGCGCGCGAGAATCAGGAAGAAGTGCTTGGTGCGCGCGAGGAGCTGATTGAAAAGCAGATTTTGCTGCAAAAAGCGCTGGCGACGCTTTCGGAGCGTGAGCGCGATATTTTAAAGCGCCGCCGCCTGAAAGACGAGCCAGACACGCTGGAAGACCTAAGCCAGGCTTACGGCATTTCGCGCGAGCGTGTGCGCCAGATCGAAGTGCGCGCCTTTGAGAAACTACAGCAGCAGATGCTGCCGGAAGTTGCATAAATCCCCGCGAAGGCGGGGATCCTGTCGAAGTTTTTTATTCTAAGGAGTCAATATGTACAAATCTCTGTTCGTTCCCGTTTCAAGCCATGGCAAGCAAGCGGGGGCGCTTGCATTTGCAGCGGCACTGTCTGATGCTTTCTCGGCGCGTGCGGAGTCGGTCTATCTTTCCAAGTCGCTGGCACTACTTGATGTGAAGCAGAAGAAAGCGGTTGAGGATGCGTATCGTCGTCAGGGTTATGAAGCATCGCAGCAACTCACCGAACAGTTTTATCAGGAGCAGTTTCACGCCAGCGCAGCAAAAGTGAAATCATGGTTTGAAAAAACCAGAAAAGAGCTGGGTTCGCCAAAGGGGCTGGTGTGGCATGATGCTTCCGGCCTGTTTGGTGAAACGGCGCAGCAGGTGGCGGATGTTGCATCATTTTGCGATCTGACCATTGCCAGCACTGATCTCAGCGACTCTGTCTATGATGATCTGGTGGTTGGCTCTTTGTTCCTGACGGGGCGGCCGCTTGCCTTGATAAAGGATTATCCTGCGCGCAAAGAGCTGGAAAAAACACATATCATGGTGGCATGGAAATATTCGCCGCAGACATTGCGTGCGCTGTGGTTTGCTTTGCCGCTGCTCAAAAAAGCAAAAGCAGTGACTCTGGTTTCTATTGTTGAGGGAGACGAAGACGAGCCGGATTATCTGGAAGATGCGCTCAATTATCTTGCCGATCACGGCATCAAGGCGCAGAAAATCCGCATTGATAATGCCCGCTACCCGGTGAAGGCGCTGGAAGAAACCTACCGCGAGAAAAAAGCAGATTTGCTGGTGATGGGGGCTTATTCTCACTCGCGCCTTGGCGAGCTTATTTTCGGTGGTTTCACGCGCAGCTTGCTCTCTAAAACCGAGTGCAACCTGTTTATGGCGCATTGATGGAGTTTCGGACGTTGCGAAAGTTGCGTATGTTTCGTATGTTTTCTTAAACCTACGAAACATCCGAGACATGCGAAACCTATTTTCCCGCCTCTTCTCCCCCGATCCGCTGCAGCAGCAGGCGCATCTGGCGTATGTGCGCATCGTTGAGCAGTCGCGCGCGCCGTTTCTTTATACCGATTGCGCCGCTCCTGATACGCTTGATGGTCGGTTTGATGCGATCATTCTGCATTTGTGGCTCGTCATGCACCGCCTGAAAGATGAAGCAAGTGATGATGCGCTTCGTTTCCAGCAATTCCTGCAGGAAACCTTCTTTACCGACATGGATCGCAGCATTCGTGAACTCGGTTCCACCGATACCGGTGTGGGCAAGCGCATCAAGAATATGGCGCAGGCATTTTTTGGTCGCCTCGCCGCCTATGATGCTGCGGCAGATGATGCGGCGCTTCGCCAAGCGCTCATTCGCAATCTCTACCGCGAGAACGCACCAAATGATGCCGCGCTTGATACGCTGATGGCGTATATTCGCCGCGAGCAGCAGCGTCTGGCAAACTGCTCGGTGGATGAGATTTTCTCAGCGAAGTTTTAAATAGTTTCCAGCGTCTGTTTTTTCATCGCATCACTACGCGCGGCGGTGGCAAGGTATAGCATTTAACGTTTAATTAGCTATTATTGTATAGGTGTGTTATGGGGGGGTAAGTATGCGCCATAGCACGAAGAGTTACAGTGATGATTTACGTCAGCGCGTTGTGGATGCGCGGTGTTCCGGGATGAGTGTCGATGATGTTTCGA
>CANHDY010000104.1 GCA_947459535.1 Rickettsiales bacterium
ATCAGATACCCCAAAGCTGATACAATGGGTTTTCGACAGATCGGCAAATAGATCATCCACAAAACCAGTTCAGCAAATAGATTCAGCGCCACCAGGATTCATTGCCAAGCTGATTAATGCGCCGAGCCATCCATCTCTTGCTGACCGGTGCGAGAAAGCAAGGCGGCAAAAACCTAGCAAGATCGAAATCTAACGATTCACCCCGGGTTTCCACAGCACGTCGTCCCGCCCGTTATCATTGGCCGCGCGGGCAAGCACAAACAAGAAGTCCGACAGGCGGTTAATATATTGAAGCGCATAGGAATTAATCGTTTCGCGCTCGGCGAGCGCGCAGGCGATGCGTTCGGCGCGGCGGGTGACGGTGCGGGCAAGGTGCAGGCGCGCCGATAGCTCGTTACCACCGGGCAACACAAAGGAATTCAGCGGCTCAAGATATTCATTCAGCTGGTCAATCTCGCTCTCCAGGCGCAGCACCTGTTTTTCGATGATACGAAGGGCTTTATCTTCCCCGCCAGTTATCGGCGTTGCCAGATCCGCGCCGAGATCAAACAGATCATGCTGGATACGCGACAGCATATCATCATACACATGGAACTGCGGCGTGAGAGATGCAGGCGAGGTGTGCAGCCGGGCAAGGCCAATCATGGAATTGGCCTCATCGACATCACCCATGGCCTCAAAGCGCAGGTCTGATTTTGGCCGGCGCGAGCCGTCGACCAGACCAGAATCACCCTCGTCGCCAGTGCGGGTGTAGATTTTGTTTAGTTTTACCATGCCCTGAATGTTTAGGGCTTACCCATGAAAAATACAAGCGCCAGCATCAGAAGCACCAGCCCCTGAAACGACACCCTTGCCGTCATTAGTTTATTGCCATATTTGAAATTGGCGTTTCCGCCCATGCCCATGAGGACAATGCCCGCCATCAACACTCCGAAGGTGGCCATCATCAGCGCGAGCACGATATAATCGCTGGCTGACATAGGTTTTCTCCCGTTATGATTAAGCTTCGTTTGGAATGCTTTCTATGTTGAAAGCTTATGCGGACTATGCGCCTGTTTCAGCACGAATGCAAGCGAATTTCAAACTGGCGGTTCCAGCCAAATTATGCTGCGGCGCACTCAGCAAAAGTTTGCAAGTAATTACAGATAGTTGACAAAAAAGCTCGGGAATAGTGAACGCGCATTAGCAAGCGCTCGCAAAATCAATGGGCAGATTTGGCCGCATCAACTCGCAGCACATAAGTGCGGCTGCAGTAAGGGCATATGATGCTGCCCTTATCCTGATCGATATGCAGGTAAACTTTGGGATGACCAAGGGCTCCGCCACCGCCATCGCAGGCGACAGAAAGCGCATGAACATGAATGACTTCGTAGGGCTTCATGGGAATGGATATAGGATAAGTCGTGAATCTAGGCAAGTGGTTGATATCACCAAAACGGACGAGATACCAGGATTGCACTTCGTGCGTCCGAGGATAACAGTTTTCTAAGCTGCGCAGCTGCTAAGAAAACTGTCAATTGTCAAAGACGAAACGGGGGCCGGACGGGCGATGCGCGGCCTGCGCATTCTGTGGCTCAATACGTGCCGGACGAGGTTTTTCGGCGACCTCATTCGATGCCTGTGCCAGTGTAATCACGCCCGGAGCGGAGGCCGGTTGATCCACCACCTTGATAACAGGGCGCATCACAATAATGCCATTTTCGCGCTTATCTTCCTGACGTGTGACCGTGATGGAATTCATGCGCGGCGCTTGATGCGGCTGAAGCTGCCTGCCACGCTGCTCAGGAAGCTTGGATGCCACCTGAATAATCTTCGGCTGAGCTGATTTGGCTGTTTGTTCGGCGACGGGCTTCAGCTTGACAGGCGCCGGTGGCTGCGGCGATTCAGGCCGGGGCGCCGCAGCGGCCAGCTTGGTTTCACTCTCGGAGCCCGTTTGTAACCGCGCATCACGCAGGCGGCTGACAATCGTATGCCAATGATTGTAGACATTGCCGGCATAGGCCGTGCCACGACTTGGAGTTTTGGAATGATAGTGCTTTGCTGCTGTTTTCCAGGATTTTTCTTCCTCATACAAATTGCGTAGAAAACTCGCGGCATAGGCCACATTAACCGCCGGATCAAACGCCTGCTCGAGCGAAGCAAACGCCTCAGGATGATGCAGCAGGTTCACCTGCATGCAGCCCACATCAATGCTGCGTGCGCCCTTCGCGCGGTAACGCTTCACCGCTGCGATGGCTTCCTGCTTACTATTAAAATAATAGCCCTTACCTTCCACATTGATCGTCCACGGCCAGGGCACAGCAATTTTCAGCCCCTTATGAAAACGGCCGGACTCGGTGGAAGCGATGGCAGAAAGAAGATGGGTGGGAATGCCATATTCACGCTCGTAACGCGGCATCTGGCGCGTGCAGAGCTTCGCACCCTCGATGAGGGTGTCAGTCTGCGCGGCCGCGGGCAGCGAAACCGCCACCACCATCAACCCCGCCATCCACAAGCTGCGAACCATAAACCCTTACGTTTCTCAAATAATAATTGCTTATTATTCAAGAACTATACCATCTAGGGGTAATGCAAACTAGTTAAGGTTATGTTACAATTTTTTTACTCTATTATACAGCAGCTTAGGCAAAACCAAAACGTCACTTGCAAATCCTGAGGCACAGGTTTATGCCTTTAACTCATGCGTTTTCTACTACCACTTCTGCCCTACGCTCTGCTTTTTCTGGTGGTTCAAACCCTGCTACGCATCAGCCTTTATGTGCGCGGACTACTGGAAGTGGAATTCACCCATCAGGAAACCTTCCAGCTTTTTCTTCGTGGCGCCTGGTTTGACCTTATTACTCTTTCGTTTTTCATGGTGGTGATTGCCTTTCTCCAGTGGATGCTGCCACTTGGTCGTCGCTCACCCAAAACCAGGCTGGTACTGGCTTCCGCTGGGCGCTTCGTGTTCTGCTACATCCTGCTGTTTGATGCGGTGGCCGAACACCTCTTCTGGAGCGAATTCTCCACACGCTTCAATTTCATCGCCGTGGACTACCTGATCTACACGCAGGAAGTGATTGGCAATATTGCCGAGTCTTATTCGCTACCGCTATTGCTGGGTGTGATGGCGCTGGCGAGCGCATTCGTCAGCTGGCTCAGCCTGCGCCTGCTGCCTGCCGAAACCCAGCAAACAAGAAGTTTCAGCAAACGGAGCCTTGCACTGGCTGCCTGCGCAATCTTCTGCGCCAGCGCCTACAGTAGCGCCAACCTTGAACAAGCCAGCGTGGGTGATCATGCCATCGCCACCGAGCTCGCCGCCAATGGTATGTATAATTTTTTCTATGCGTTTGGTCACAATGAAATCAGCTACAGCCGCTTTTATAAAAGTGAGCCGCAAGACACTGTGCGATCATACGCGCGCAGGCTGCTCCAAGAAAAAGACCAGCCATTCGCAAGCAATGACCCCGCCGACCTGACACGCATCGTGAAAAAGCCAAAGCCAGAGCGCCATAAGAACGTGATGCTGGTGGTGATGGAAAGCATGAGCGCGGATTATATGGGAACGTTCGGCAGTGACGCCGGCCTCACCCCCAACCTCGATCGTCTCGCACGCGAAGGGCTGCTTTTCACCGACCTCTACGCCACCGGTACACGCACCGTGCGCGGGCTGGAGGCGGTCACACTTTCCATCCCCCCCACTCCCGGCCAGTCCATCGTCCGCCGCCCCGATAACCACAATCTGTTTTCGCTGGGCTTTATCTTTCGCGACCGCGGTTATGACACGCGCTTCATCTATGGCGGCTACGGCTATTTCGACAACATGAACGATTTTTTCTCTGGCAACGGCTTTGATATCATCGACCGCGCCTCCATGGCCGCAAACGAGATTGAATTCGCCAATGTCTGGGGCATCTGTGACGAAGACATGTTCCGCCGCGCCATCGCAGAAGCTGACCGCTCGCACGCCTCAGGAAAACCCTTCCTGAACCTGATCATGACCACCTCCAACCACCGCCCCTATACCTATCCCGAGGGCAGGATCGACATCCCCTCCAAATCCAGGCGCTTTGGCGGAGTGAAATATGCCGATTACAGCGTGGGTAAGCTTATCGAGTGGGCGAAAGAAAAGCCGTGGTTTGACGATACGATTTTTGTCTTTGTGGCAGATCACACGGCGGGCGCGGCCGGAAAATCAGAGCTAGATCCCAAGAAATACCATATCCCGCTGATTTATTACGCCCCCGGCATGATTGCACCGCAGCGCTATGAGAAAACCGCAAGCCAGATCGACACCGCGCCGGTGCTGCTTGGGCTTTTGAACTTCAGCTACTACACCAAATTTTATGGCGAAGACGTCGTTGGTGATGCGGACGAAACACCACGAGCCTTTATCAGCAACTTTCAGAAAGTTGCATTGATAAAAAATCAAAAACTGGTGGTGTTGTCGCCCAAAAGCAAAGTGGACGAATTTGAATGGCCACGCGCCGAAGTGCGATCAGCAGGCGACGCGCAGCTTGAAGATGCTGCCATCGCCTACTATCAGTCCGCCTCCTGGTGGCGGGATGCTTATCGCCGCATTCCCACCACACTGCAAAGCCACGCTAAAAATTAGTCTTGAGCCCCACATACAGCCCACGCCCCGGCTGGCCATAGCCGGAGATTTCCTCATAGCGCTTATCCAGCAGGTTTTCCAGCCGGCCGTAAGCCGTCACTTCCGGCGAAAGACGATAGTTGGCTGAGAGGTCAGCGGTGATAAACGATGATAAAGTCGTTTTAGCTCCCGTCGGTGAGTTGTAGAGAAAGTCCCTGCTCGCGCCGACATAGCGAAGATTCGCGCCCACATCACCATCTGCACTATAACGATAGACCGCGCCGAGATTGGCAAGGTGTTTGGGACGGCGCAGCAGCCACGTGCCATTGCGCCGATTTTCAGCGCTGGTGAAAGTGTAGTTGGCCGAAAGATCAAGGTCGGTATGTGGACGCACGTTGAGCGATGCCTCGAACCCTTGCGTGCGCGCCTTACCGACATTAAGTGTCTCAAAATCCGGTGCGGGGCCAAAACCAATCAGGTCATCGATATAGTGACGAAACGCGGTGGCACCAAGCGTCACTCTTCCAGCAAGCAATGATTGCTCAAAACCCGCATCAAGGCTTTTGCTGCGCTCCGGCCCCAGATCGCGGTTGCCCGAGGATGGGTCATAAAGCTGGGACAGCGAGGGCGCCTTAAAGCCCGTGCCGTAGCTGGCCTTGAGCGTGGTGCCAGTGGCGGCGATGCGGTAGCCCGGCGCAAATTTGTAAGTAAACTCGCGGCCAAACTGCTGGTGCTCGTCCAGACGTACGCCGGCATTCATGAACGCATTGCCATAGGTGAACTGATCATTGGCAAAGAAAGCGTGATTATCGACATTCACGCGCGCAAGGCCATCAGTGCGGAAATCTTCGGTGGCAAACTCGGTGCCCATGGTCAGCTCGTGGTGGCGGAAATGGCGAATGCGGTGCACCCAGTCCAGCACACGGCGCTGGCCTTCATAATCACGCCGTCCAAAGAGCGGGTTAAACAGCGCATCAAAATACTCCGTGATCAGCGAACGATTCACATCCACCACCGAAAATCCCAGCTCCTGTGACCACTCGCCGCCCGCGGACACCCACTGCCCGGCTGCGCGGAGGTTCAGCTGGCGGTTATCTGCTTCTGGTTGGCGGTCGTCATCTGGCCTCAGGCCAAAATTGGGAATGCTGCCCGGCGAATCAAACTCGGTGCTGGTGCGGTTGTAGCGCGCGGTCAGTGTTGCAGAGAGTGCATCGCTGAGTCGCCGTTTAAGATGGGTGGATAAGGTGGCGGTGCGGTTTTCATCTTTTTCTGTGCCGCCAAACTGCTTGGCGAATGCTGAAATACCATCCGTGCGGCTGCCGGAAGCAGAGAGGCTGTAGGACGTATCACCGACCTCACCCGCTGAACCAACGCCAAGTTTAGCACTATTATAGCGCCCATATTCAGCAAATGCCTGATGCCTTGGCGCGCCGCTTCCTTGTTTGGTGATGATATTGATCACACCGCCGATGGCCTGCGAGCCATAGAGCGTGCTTTGCGCACCGCGCAACACTTCGATGCGCTCGATATTGTCGGTCGTAAGATTGGAAAAGTCATAGGCATTCGCGGTGTCCGATGGGTCGTTCAGCGGCACGCCATCCATCATCACCAGCGTGTGGTTGGAGTTCGTGCCACGCATA
>CANHDY010000105.1 GCA_947459535.1 Rickettsiales bacterium
CGCTGGTGAGCTTGATCATCATTGGAATATTCACCCCGGCGATCACTTCAATATCTTCTGTTTTCATCACCGAAATCGCAAGGTTGGATGGCGTGCCGCCAAACATGTCGGTGAGCACCACCACACCTTCGCCGCTGGCCACTTCCTTGATCGCAGCGATGATGCGCTCGCGCGCGGCCTCCGCATCATCTTCCGGGCCGATGCCCACCGCTTTCAGCTGCGCCTGCTTGCCAACCACATGTTCTGTTACTTCCACAAATGCATCGGCGAGCCTGCCGTGGCATACAATGACAATTCCAAACATCGTTTACTCCTTACTTATTCCCTCTCCCCTTAAGGGGAGAGGATTAGGGTGAGGGGACTTTAGATAAAACCCTCACCCCTACCCTCTCCCTAAAAGGGAGAGGGGGTTTATTGTTTACTCCAAATCCCTGTGTCTGATGGTGACGTTATACCCTTGCCCGCCCAGAAAGCCACCGAGCTTTTGCGCCACAAAGACTGAGCGGTGCTGGCCGCCCGTGCAACCGATAGCCACCGTGAGGTAGCTTTTGCCTTCGTTCTGATAGCGCGGCAGCAGCGGCGCCACAAAGCCTTTCAGGCGGTCATAAAATGCGGCAAAATCACTGTCTGATTCAATCATGCTGCCCACCGCTTCATCCAGCCCGCTTTTGGGGCGCAGCGCTTCATCATAATAAGGGTTTTTGAGGAAGCGGACATCGAACACCATATCCGCCTCGCGCGGCACACCGCGTTTAAATGAAAACGACGTCACCACCACCGATAGCTGGCGCGCGCCACCAGCAAAATGGCCACTCACCAGGCTGCGAAGCTCGGCGGTGGGCAGCTCGCTGGTATCCAGCACCAGATCGGCATACTGGCGCAGGCGAGCGATCATTTCACGCTCGTGCTGAATGCCATCCATCACCGTGCGATCAAGCGCCAGCGGGTGGCGGCGGCGCGTTTCGGTGAAACGGCGGCGCAGCACTTCATCATCGCAATCAAGAAACAGAATCGAAAAATCAAGCTGGCGGTTCTGGCGCAGCATGCCGGCAATTTTCAGAAAATGATCCACCGAAAAATCACGGCTCCTGATATCGGTGCCGATCGCCAGATGGCGCATGCCAATATCAGAGGATGCCAGCGCCGGAAGCAGGGATAGCGGAATGTTGTCAATCGCCTCAAAGCCAGAATCTTCAAGCGTTTTAAGCGCCACGCTTTTGCCCGCACCCGACATGCCTGTCACCAGCACCAGCTTCATGAAACACCCCCTCTTTCTCTCAGGGAGAGGGCTGGGGTGAGGGTCGCTTTCCTCACCCCCTCACCCTTCCCTCTCCCCGGTGGGGAGAGGGCATTGCAAGAGCAGTCTGATTTTACTGGTAGTCGATTCATCAAACGCATGCAGCAAATGTAGCGGCAGGCGAATGCCAAGGCAATCAAAGAACGCGGGCTCCGGCATACGCTCCACCTGCTCGCGAGGCACCAGCCGCACCACCAGCATCACCGCAGCATCGCGCTCATAGGGCAGGCTGAGAATGCCTATACCACGCGCCTCAATCTTGCCGGCGATGGTCTCTGGCGGCGACGCATAGAGCTGGCCGCCATCAGCACGAAGCACCACCTGATCATCTGCAACGAGCACCGCGCCGCGATCAATCAGCCTGAGCGCCAGATCAGATTTTCCAGCGCCCGATTCACCTAGAATCAGTACCGCTTTATGATCAATGGCGACGCAGCTGGCATGCATTCGAATCACCTGGTCAACCTGTGAACCACCGAAACACTTTCGGCCTGCTTCAAAGCGCCGGGCTTATCAATTTCCACTACCACCGATTGCACACCGGCAAACCCCATCACCAGCCTTGCGATATGATCCGCCAGCGCCTCCAGCAGCATGAATTGCTGCTCGGCAAGCGCCTTCAGCACATGGTCTTCAATGAGAGCGTAATCAACGGTATCCGACAAGCTATCGGATTGGGCGCTCGCTCGGTGATCGAATTCAAGTTCGATATTGATAATCACCGGCCGCGACTTCATGCGCTCATGCGCATACACACCAACAATCGTTTCGCCCTTTAGGTTTTTGATACGGATTTTCATTTTTCTTCCTTTCTCCTCGCCCCTTGTGGGAGAGGAAGGTTTGCCTTGTGTTTAGCGCTAGCTAAGCACTTAGGCAAACCAAGGTGAGGGGTTACTTATTTTAGCCCCCTCACCCCGCCCCTCTCCCCGACGGGGAGAGGGAGTTATAATAAATGCTCCCCGCCATCGATGAATAACGACTGGCCGGTCATGGCATCAGTGGTAACGAGCAGCTCCACTGCCTGCACAATATCAGTCACGGTAGCGATGCGCTTCATGGGCAGGCGGGCTTCCAGTTTCACACGGTAATCCTCGCCCCAGCCATCCGCTGGCAAAATATACCCGGGCGCAACCCCATTGACGCGAATATTGGGCGCAAGCTCCGCCGCCGCCATCTTGGTGAATTCATAAAGCGTTTTTTTGGAAAGCAGGTAATAAAAATAGGAGTGTTTATGCTGTGTTACGCAGGTATCAAGCATGTTCACCACATGGCCTTTGCCGATAATCTGTGCGAAAGCCTGCGTCAGGAAAATGGGCGCCTGCACATTCGTGCGGAATTCTTTTTCAAACAGCGCCGTGTCACCATCCAGAAAACTTCCTGTGTCGAACACCGAGGCATTATTCACCAGCGCGCACAGATGGGGAAAAGCACTATGCGCCGCGCGAATCAGCGGCTCGTGGCTAGTGCTGTCCTCAAGGTCGGCCTGCAGCAGCGCGCAGCGCACACCAAGCTCCTCGATGCGCCGCGCCACATAGGTGGCTTCGGACTGCGACTGGTTGTAATGCAGCGCGATATCAAAGCCTTTCGCCGCCATGTGCAGGGCAATCTCTTTGCCAAGACGGCGGGCACCGCCCGTAATTAACAACGCTTTATTCATAACCGTCCTCAACCATTCTTTTTACTCCTCTTACCAACGGGGAGAGGAGGATTTTTCTTAGGTTTGCGATAGCAAATCCTAGAAAAACCTAGGTGAGGGGGAAATTATTTTGCGAGCCCCCTCACCCTAACCCTCTCCCCGTTGGGGAGAGGGAATTAGGTGTCTAGCTGCCTATCTAACAATGTGTCATAGAGTTCTTTTGAATCTTTAGTCTCACGTAATTTTGCACAGAATTCTTTGTCGCGCAGCAGGCGGGAAAGCACCGCTAGCGCCTTCAGATGTTCGGTGTTAGCCTCTAGCGGGGTAAGCAGCAGGCAGATAATATCCACTGGCCGGCCATCCGCCGCGCCAAAATCAATCGGCTCTTCCAGCGTTGCCAGCACTGCGGAAATAGCACTTAAATCTTCAAAACGACCATGGGGAATGCACACGCCGCCGCCCATGCCGGTGCAGCCGAGGTTTTCACGCGCCATGAGCACCTGATAAATCTCGCGCTCAGGCAAATTCGCACGCTTGGAGGCAAATGCCGCCAGCTGCTTCAGCGCTTGCTTTTTATCACGAACAGGAAGGCGTGCCAGCACGGCACCTTGGGGAAGAAGCGTGGAAAGCTCCATGCTGGTAATGCGCCTGCGCTAAGCCGCCTGTACGCTTGGGTCAACCCAGGAGATATTGCCGTCTGCACGGCGATACACCACGTTGAGGCCGCCATGTGCTTTGTTGAAGAACATCAGCGCCGGCAGATCCTGCAGATCCATTTTCATCACCGCCTGGCTCACGGTCAGCGTTTCAATCTCGGTTGGCTTTTCCGCAATCACGAGGCCTGCTGCTTTTTCTTCCTCATCGCGCTCACCGGTTTCAGGCGACATCACGCGCTTGAGCGCTTTCACGCGGCGGGTCTCCGGCAGTGGCTCGCCGCCATGAGGCAGCTTGTGATGGTTGGTGATTTTTCGCTTGTAACGACGCAGCTGCTTGGACATTTTTTCCAGCGCTTCATCAAATGCCGAATACACATCGCCGCCCATGCCACTGGCGCGCACCACAAAACCTTCATGCGTGCCGACATTACCGGTGACGTCCACGCGCAGCATATGTGCTTCTTTCGAGGCCACCACATACACGTTGGTCACGCGGTCAATGTATTTAGTTACATGTTCCTCAACCTGAGTCGCCACATGTGTGCGGAACGATTCGCCAATATCAACACCTTTACCGGAAACTTGAATCTGCATATTTATCCTCTATTTTCCTCTCCCCCGGGGAGAAGACGGTTTGACTTGTACTTAGCGCCAGCTAAATGCTTAGTCAAACCGAGGAGAGGGGTACAAGTTTCACCCCCACCCGGAATTCCTAAGCTCGCGCTGCTCGCTAATGAATTCCTCCCTCACCCATCAAGGGTGAGGGGGATTAAATTTAGGAAGCCGAAGGGTAGTCTTTTTGCGGGGGCGCGTCAATGACAGAACGCCAAAGAATCAGAGCTTCGGAATCTTAAACCCAAGCGCCTTGGCAAGATGCTCAAGTTCGCCATAATAAGCAACACGTTTCAGGCATTTAGGCATGATGCCCGACCACTCAAAACGCCCCTTGATTTTGCCATCGTTACCATCACCCTCGGTGACAAACTGAAACAGCTCGTTCATGGTAATGATGTCGCCCTCCATGCCTGCAATTTCAGAGACATACGTCACGCGGCGCACCCCGTCACGCATGCGGCTCACCTGTATAATCATGTGAATGGCTGAAGCAATCTGCGAGCGCACTGAACGCATCGGAATGCCGAGATTAGCCATCGAAATCATGTTTTCGAGACGCGCCAGCGCATCACGCGGATGGTTCGCGTGGATAGTGGTGAGCGAACCCTCATGGCCGGTATTCATCGCCTGCATCATATCAAACGCTTCCTGCCCACGAACCTCACCCACGATAATGCGATCCGGCCGCATGCGCAGCGCGTTGCGCACCAGGTCACGAATCGTCACCTCTTCTTTCGGGTCGCTGCCAAGGCGCAGCGGCTGGGTCTCGAGACGAATCACATGGGGTTGCTGGAGCTGTAACTCAGCGGCATCTTCCACGGTGACAATGCGCTCATGCGGCTCGATATGGTTGGAAATAGCATTCAGTAGCGTGGTTTTACCGCTGCCAGTGCCGCCTGAAATGATGATGTTCATGCGGCAGCGGCCAGCGATTTTCAAGAACTCCGCAAGTGGCGCAGAGATATTCCCTTGATCCCGCATGACATCCAGCGACAGCTTGCGGCGTGAAAATTTTCGAATCGAAATGGTGGTACCATCAACAGCCAGCGGCGGCGCGATGATATTCACGCGTGATCCATCGCTGAGCCGTGCGTCCACCAGCGGCCTGGACTCATCCAGCTCACGGCCAACCGCCTTCACGATCGACTGGGCGAGCGCCATCACCGCCGCTTCATCAGGAAATGTGATGGATGTTTTTTCAAGCTTTCCAGCGCGTTCGATAAAAATTTCACGATGCCCGTTGATAAGAATATCGTTCACCGACTCATCGGCCAGCAGCGGCGCAATGACCGAAAGGCCGGAAATCTGGTTCCAGCTGGCAGCAGGCATGGGTAAAATGGCTTGATTCATACACTCAATCATAGCCATGAAAGCTTAAGAACGCATGAGCAAAGGGTGAAAAATCACTTAAACCGCACAGAGTTTCAAGCGCTTACGCTTTGGCGACGAGGGAATGCCGAGTGCCTCACGATATTTAGCGACGGTGCGGCGGGCAATATCGATGCTGCGCTCTTTCAGCTTTTCGACAATTTCATCGTCGGAGAGGATCGCCTCCGGCGTTTCGGCCTTAATCAGCTCTTCGATATATTGTTTCACTGCACTGCTCGAGACATCCTCACCGCCATGCGAGCGGGCAAGCGCCGAAGTGAAAAAATATTTAAGCTCAAATGCGCCGCGCGGGCAGATCAGAAATTTGCTGGTGGTGATGCGGCTGATGGTGCTTTCGTGATAGCCGGTTTCGGCCGCGATGTCTTTGAGTGTCATCGGCTTTAAATATTTCACGCCGAGCCTGAAAAATGCATCCTGCTGGCGCACCAGCTCGCTCGCCACTTTCAGCATGGTGTCGGCGCGTTGCTCGA
>CANHDY010000106.1 GCA_947459535.1 Rickettsiales bacterium
TCGCTCGCGCTGTCGCCTGCGCTGAGCATTCTGGTCAAGCTGCTCTATCCTATTACCTATACCATTCAGATGATCATCCGCGCCGTTCTCAAACTTTTTGGCGTTGATATCACCCAGAGTAACACGCTGATTTCCGCGACCGACGTTGTGCGCGGCACCATTGAGCTGCATCACCGCGAGGGCAAGCTGATCAAGCAGGATCGTGACATGCTGGGCAGCATCCTCGATTTAAATGATATTGAGGTGAATGATATCATGATCCACCGCATGGAGGTGGAGACCATTGATGCCACGCTTCCCGCGCCGGAGTTGATTAAACAGGCCGTTTCCACCATGCATAGCCGCATTCCGTTGTGGCGCGGCGAACCGGACAACATCATCGGCATTCTGCATGTTAAAGATCTTGTCAAGGCGATGAGTGGCCGGCTGGGCACCCTCTCCAGCGAGGATATTGTCGCCATCTGTCACAAGCCATGGTTCATTCCGGAAACCACCAGCCTGCACGACCAGCTACTGGCTTTCCGCAGCCGCCGACAACATTTTGCGCTGGTGGTGGATGAATATGGCAGCTGGCAGGGCATTGTCACACTGGAAGATATTATTGAGGAAATTGTCGGCAATATTGATGATGAGCACGACGAAACTTCCCGCGATGTTCAAAAAATTAATGACCAGTCTTATCTGGTGAGCGGCTCGGTGACGCTGCGTGATTTGAAACGCCAGCTCGACTGGGAACTTCCGGATGAGCATGCCTCCACCATCGCTGGCCTGCTGATTCACGAGGCGCAGACCATTCCTTCCGTAGGCGAGTATTATTTTCTTCATGGTTTCCGCTTTACCGTGGTGGAAAAAGACGATACCCAGCTTTCCCTGCTGCGCATTGAGAAGCTGGCAAGCACCCAGCCAACCGATGATGGTGAGCTGTGAGCCGCCCGCCGCAGAGCGATGGCTACATTGTGGAATACGTGGCGATTGGCACGTCGGTGAAAGTAACCGCGTTTGACCCGCTAACACTCACCGAAGCCAGCATCGTTGCGCCATCAGGCGCGTCGCAGCAGGATATGGCGCAGCTGGCAGTGCGTAAGCTGGAATATGTGCTGGGCAAGAAACAGGCAGGCGAGTGATGGTACGGCTTTTTAAACGACGCAAACCCCGGCGCAAATACCCCACCTATCGCTCGCGCAGGCCGCCCGCGCTGGAATCAAGCCGCGCAGTCAAACGCCAGCCGCGCGATGATAGTGCGCGCAGCGAGCGAAAACCCGCACGCAGCGCCGCACGCCGAAGCACTGGCGGGTTTGGCTATCTTCTGCGCCGCGGGCTACTCTATGGCACGATGGCTGGCGGCGCATTCCTTGGCTATGTCTGGCTGACGCTGCCGGATATTGACGGGCTGAATCGTTTCCTGAAAACCCCGAGCATTGTGGTCAAGGCCGACGATGGCAAAATCATCGGCAGCTTCGGCGATGTGTATGGCGATTATGTGCGTTTCGAAGAATTTCCCACCGCACTGGTCGATGCCGTGATGGCCACGGAAGACCGCAATTTTTATTACCATTTCGGGGTGGATCCGCTGGGACTTGCCCGCGCCATGGTGGCTAATTTTCAGGCCGGCCGCGTGGTGCAGGGCGGCAGCACCATCACCCAGCAGGTGGCAAAAAACGTATTCCTGACGCCCGAACGCTCGATGATGCGCAAGCTGCGCGAAATGATTCTCGCCTTCAAACTGGAATATCGTTTTTCCAAACAGGATATCATGGCGATTTACTTAAACCGCGTCTATCTTGGCGCGGGTACCTATGGGGTAGACGCGGCCTCACGTCGCTATTTCGATAAATCCGCGCGCGAGATTAACTTAAGCGAAGCGGCTATTCTTGCCGGTCTGCTCAAAGCACCGTCGCGCTTTGCGCCCACCAGCAACCCCACCCGCGCCAAGCAGCGCGCCGAACAGGTACTGGTGAACATGCAGGACGCTGGCTATTTGAGCGAAGCGCAGACAACACGCGCCCGCGCGCAGCTGAGGGAAGCGATGAGCACCCGCCAGCGTGAAACACAAGGCAGCATGTATTTTGCGGAATGGGTGGCCGATCAGGTACCCGATCTGATTGGCCAGACACAGGAAGATGTGGTGGTGATTTCCACCCTGAGGTCCGAGCTGCAGGACGCCGCAGAAAAAGCCCTCACCGCCGCGCTGGAAAAAGACGGACAGAAAGAAAAAGTGTCGCAAGCGGCGCTGGTGTCGATGACACCGGATGGCGCAGTGCTGGCGATGATGGGCGGGCGCAGCTACGGCGAGAGCCAATTTAACCGCGCCACCCAATCGCAGCGCCAGCCCGGCTCGGCCTTTAAACTTTTTGTCTATCTGGCCGGGCTGGAGGACGGCATGTCGCCGGATATGCTGGTGGAAGACGCACCGATTACCATCCCCATCCCCGGCGGCAGCTGGAGCCCGAAAAACTACACTGGCCGCTTTGAAGGTGCGCTCACGCTGCGCGAAGCGGTGGCTGAATCGATCAACACTATCGCCGCGATGATTGCGCAGCAGGCTGGCGTTCAGACCGTGGTGGATATGGCGCAGCGACTTGGCATTAGCTCACCGCTTATTGCGGTTCCCAGCATTGCGCTTGGCTCGACTGAAGTGACCCTGCTGGAACTGACCACCGCCTATGCCCATCTGCCCGCTGGCGGCCAGGTGGTGATACCGCGCGGCATTCAGCGTATCGAAACCAGCCAGGGCAGCCTGCTTTATGAATACACGCCCGATCAGCGCGCACAGGTGCTCAGCACCAACACGGTGAATATGATGAATGACATGCTGATGGCGGTCACCACCAGCGGCACCGGCAGGCGGGCGCAGTTTGGCCGCGCCATCGCTGGAAAAACGGGTACGACGTCTGATTACAAAGATGCCTGGTTTATCGGTTACAGCGCCCAGCTGGCGACCGGTGTGTGGGTGGGCAATGACGACAACATGCCCATGAAAAAAGTCACCGGTGGCGGCATGCCAGCCGGTATCTGGCGTGACTACATGAAAGTGGCGACGGCGGATCAACCCGCGCTTGGCCTGCCGACTGAATTTCAAGAAAATCAGCGCCTGCCATGGCAAGCCGGCGAGCCAGCAGATGCGGCTGGCACGGTGCAGGATCTCAAGCTGGGGCCAAGCTTCTGGGACAAGCTGATGCGTGAATAATCAGGCGCAGAAACGATACAGCTCATTGCCATGTTGTTTGAGCCAGCCGCGCCAGAGCTCATAATCCGGACAGAGTGAACCCACCACCCGCCAGAAAGCCGGGCTGTGATTAAGATGCACAAGATGCGCGACCTCGTGGCACACCACATAATCCAGCACCTCATACGGCGCGAGCACAAGGCGCCATGAAAATGACAGATGCCCGCGCTGGTTGCAGCTGCCCCAATGTGAATGAGTATCGCGCAGACCAACACGCCGGATGGCGACGCCCAGCGCACTGGCATGCTGCTTCGCCAGACGCACTATTTCTTCGCGCGCGCATTTCACGAGCGCATCGCGGACGCGGCGTGCCAGAAATGCACGGTCGCCATACACCAGCAACCGCCCGTCATCCAGCTGCGGGCAGGTCGTGATGTGCGCCGTTCCCCTGCCCCCGCGATACTCAATCACGCAGGGCCTACCCAGAACCGATAGCCGCAGCCCCTCATCCAACGTGATTCTGGGTGGCTTTTTGCCGAGCTGTTGTTCAATCCAGCCGCGCTTTTCTTCAAGAAAAGACAGGCCTTGCTTTATCGATACGAACCGGGGTAATGTCAGCGTTAAGGAATGGTTAATGGGTTGGTAGCGCAGCACCATGCTGCGGCTTTTCGGGTGTTTGCGAATCACAACCTCGATGGGCTGCTGCTGAATGATGAATTGCATGACGCTATCTGATGTGACCTGATGGAAACATCTTCCACCATTTCCTGCCCGCCTGCAACCTGCCTGTGTTTTGAACGGACGAGGAACTGACCATGCGCTTTGCGCCATCATTCATCGAAAGGGTCAAGCAGCATTTTCTGCTGTCGGAAGTGATTGGCAAATATCTGGCGGTGAAGCGCCATGGCCGCGAATATCAGGCGCTGTGCCCGTTTCACAACGAAAAATCCCCTTCCTTTACCATCAATGATGAAAAAGGATTTTATCACTGCTTTGGTTGCGGCGCGCATGGCGACGCGATCAGCTTCCTGATGCAGCATCAGCGCGCGACCTACCCTGAAGCCATCGAAATGCTCGCACGTGAAGCCGGTATTGCGCTGCCGGAGATATCGCCCGAACAGGCGCGAAAAACACAGGCAGAAAAAACATTGTATGATGTCATGGAGGCCGCCGCCCTGTGGTTTGAAACCCAGCTTCAGGCAAGCGCGCATCATCAGGCGCTGGAATATGCCAGGCGGCGCGGCCTGAGCGCACAGGCGCTGCGACAATATCGCATCGGCTATGCACCAGACCAGCGCACCGCCCTGCACCAGCATTTAACCAAGCTGGGGTTTTCTGCCGCGCTGCAGCTTGAAGCCGGGCTGGTGATCGCGCCGGAAGATGGCGCCGTGTATGACCGCTTCCGCGGCCGGCTGATGTTTCCCATCCGCAGCAGCAGCGGCAAGGTGGTCGCGTTTGGCGGCCGCCTGCTTGCCACTTCCAAAACAGCTGCGAAATATCTCAACTCGCCAGAGACGCCGCTGTTTAAAAAAGGTGAGATGCTGTTTAATCTTGATCAAGCCAAGCGCAGCGCACGCGAACATAACCGTGTCGTTGTCATGGAAGGCTACATGGATGTGGTGATGACCGCGCAGGCCGGCATCGACTACGCGGTGGCCACGCTCGGCACCGCTGTGACCCCCAGCCATCTTCATCTGCTCTGGCAGCTGGCCAAAGAGCCGGTCATGTGCCTTGACGGTGACGCGGCGGGCAAACGCGCCATGCTACGTGCGATTGAAGTAGCGCTGCCGCTGCTGAAGCCCGGTTTCAGCCTTCGTTTTGCGGTGCTTCCTGCCGGCGAGGATCCGGATTCATATGTGCAGAAACATGGCCGCGAAAATTTTGAAACCCTGCTTGCCGGCGCACGGCCACTGTCTCAGGTCATCTGGGACACGCTCGCCGCGCCGCATCAACTTGCACGGCCAGAAGGCAAGGCGGCACTGGAAGGTGCATTCACCAAGCTCTGCGGCGCGATCACCGACAACGCTGTGCGCAGCCATTACCTTTCTTTTTTCCGAAAGCAATTGTGGGACGCGGCGCGCAGTAAAAAACCCGCCAGCCAGAACCGCACGCGCTCGGCGCATGTTGAACAGATGGCGCTACAGCACCACAGCAGCGCCCTTGATACGCTGGTACGCCGGCTGCTGAAAACCCTGCTGCTCTTTCCCGCCCTGCGGCATAAAAGCCAGGTGGAAGAGCTTCTGGCGCGGCTTGATATTCATAGCGGCGCGCTCGATGCGCTGCGGCAGACACTACTTGCCAGCATCGCTGACCCAGCCGCACCGGACGATGTCGGTTTTGCCGCTTATGTCGAGGCGCATCTTGGCAGCGAAGCGGTGGAATCACTGCTCACTGACACGCTGAAACTACCCTACACCAGCACATTGACAATGGACGACGCGCTTCGCCTGTGGCACGAAACCGCCGAGGCCTACCAGCTCAGCCATCTGGAATTCGAACTTCAGGCGCTTCAGGAGCAGCTTTCAAGCGGCATGGGCGAGCAGGATTATCAGCGATTAATTGAGCTAAAACAGGCAATTGAGAAGGCGCGGCAAGCGCGGCGCTTCGCCCCGGCGGAGGATGATGCGATCTAGCCTTGCCATGTTCCTGCATCAAAGCCATTGAAAAAAATAAAAAATCGCTTATATCTCACTCATTTAATTGCATTCAACCTGCTGATTGTCATTCATCGAGGCGACATCCATTCCTGAAATCTAAGGAGGCTGCATGTGGTGGTGGTGGCAACAACCCAGCGAAACAAAGGGTAAGAACGATATGGCAAGCAAGCGTAGCGCCGCAGCA
>CANHDY010000107.1 GCA_947459535.1 Rickettsiales bacterium
CCGCGTTACTCACCCCGCGACAACAAAATCGAGCACCGTTGGTTCCCCATCAAAAACGCCACACGCAAAATCCTCGCAACCTACGCAGACATCAATGCCGCACTCCAAACTGTTATATTATTAGCTAATTAAACGTTATGTGCTATAAGCCATGATCGCTGGTCGCGCCGGCACTTGGGGTGGCAAGGCCGTGGGCAATGGCTCGGCGTCTACTGGCTCGGGCGTGCTGGCAGTGGTGGCGGTGGTTTGCGTTTCTTTGAGTGCAGGCGGCGCTTTGATAGCGGCGCTTGCCATGCCCGCCTGCTGGGTGCTGGCGGCCATCATCTGCGTCATCATCCCGGGCTGTGCGGCGGCTTTGCTTTGCTGCTCCTGCTTTAACATCTGGCTGAAGACGCTGCTGGGTTCTGGCTCAGGTAGGCTGGCGTTGCTGGGTTTGTATTTGACCTGCGAGAGTGCGACCAGCTTTTCGTATTCGCTCATCACGCTGCGTGCATAGGGCGAGCTATCCTGGCTCATCAGCTGCGCCATGAAAGTAGTGGACGCATTCAGGCTCAGGCTGCTGGGGGTACCGTCCAGAAAAGCAACCAGTGAACTAAAGCCGCTGGCCATGGTTGAGGTGGTTGTGGCTGGCGGCGTGCTGCTTGCGGCGCTGGCATTGCGGTGGGTGTTATCACCCACCGGCACGGCGGAAACATTAGGCGCGACATTGTCCGGTGCCACGCGAAGCACATTGCTGCCCGGAACCGTGGTGGCCACGATCACCGGCGCCGGTGGTATCACTGGTGCGCTACTTACGGCTGGCAACATGCCAAAAAACTTTCTACCTGAATCTTAAACAGCTTTAAGACTAGCACAGATGCATGAAAAAGTCAAAAAATGCTAAATTAAGTATATGAAATATAAATGAATTATGATATACCGCCGCCATTCATTCTTAAGGAGAACCCATGCTATGAAAAAGATAATGCTTCCTATCATTCTGATTTTGCTTGTTTTAACGACGGTGATGTTATGGATGACCAAAGATCAGCCCGCCGCGCCGCAGCAGGTTGAAAGCACGCCATCTTCGGAGCTGGCAAACCAGCCGCCGCCAGCTATTGGCGGTAGCTTTTCGCTCACGAATCAGAACGGCCAGAGCGTGACGGATGCTGATTTTCGTGGGCGTCTGATGCTGGTGTTTTTTGGTTTCACCAACTGCCCGGATATCTGCCCGATTACCGCAAAATCGATGTCGGATATGATGGCGCTCTTGGGTGATAAGGCGGATCAGGTGGCGCCGATTTTCATCACAGTGGATCCAAAGCGCGATACGCCGGAAGTGATGAAAAACTATTTCGCCAGCTTTGATGCGCGCATTCAGGCGCTCACCGGAACTCCAGAGCAAATCAAGCAGGCGGCCTCGGCCTATAAAGCGTACTATGCTAAAGCGCAGCCGGAAGGCGGCGCGGCGCAGCAGATGGTTGATCGCGACCAGATGAAAGAGCTTGAAGACCACGAAGGCCACGGCGCGGCGCAAAATGATCCCCATGCTGGCCACGATGCGCACGCAGGTCATGGCGCTCACGGTAACTACCTCGTGGATCACTCCGGCTATATTTATCTCATGAACCGCGAAGGCGTGTATGTGAAGCATTTCCAATATGATGCTTCGCCAGAGCAGCTGGCAGCGGCCGTGAAAGAATTGATGCAATAACAATCCCCTCTCGCCTCGGGGAGAGGGAGCAGGAAGAGCCATGTCACTTCAGCGTACTATCGAACTTAAGCGCCGCGGGCTGCTGTTTATTCTGTCCTCGCCGTCGGGTGCTGGCAAGACTACGCTTTCCCGCCAGCTGCTTGCGCGTTACGAAAATGCTGCCGCGCATGAAGCGATCCGCATGTCGGTGTCGGTCACCACGCGCAAACCAAGGCCGGGTGAGGAGCATGGCAGGGATTATTTTTTCCTGACCGATGACGAATATCAGCGCATGGTGCAAGGCGGCGAGCTGCTCGAACATGCCAAAGTGTTTGAATATTACTATGGCACGCCGGCGCATTTTGTGCGCGGCTGTATCGGTCAGGGCACCGATGTGCTCTTTGATATTGACTGGCAGGGCACGCAGCAGCTGAAAGCCAAAAATCCGGATGATCTGGTGAGTGTGTTCATTCTGCCGCCTTCGATGGGCGAGCTGGAACGCCGCCTGAAAGCGCGCGCGCAGGATAGCGATGAGGTGGTAAAAAAGCGCATGAGCAAGGCCGAGGCCGAGATCAGCCACTGGCAGGAATATGACTATGTGCTGATCAACCACGACCTGGATGAAACGCTGGAAAAGATTGATTCCATTCTGAAAGCCGAGCGCTTAAAACGCGCGCGTCAGGAAGGGCTCAGCGGGTTTATTTCTTCGCTGTAGCGGCCGCCAGCAGGCAAAATGCTTCCACGCTTAATTGCTCTGCCCGTAGCGTGCCATCGATACCCGCATCTGCCAGCAGCTTTTCCACATTACATCCCAGAGTTTTAAGCGAGACACGCAGCATTTTGCGGCGCTGGTTGAAGGCGCTAGCGAGGACTTTTTCCAGCGCTTCTTTCGGTACATCCACCAGCGGCTTTTCGCGCGGCGAAAGGGTGATGACGGCGGAGTGGACTTTCGGCGGCGGGCTGAACGCTTCGGGCGGCAAATCCATATCCCAGCGCACCTCGCATAGCCACTGGACAAAAACCGACAGGCTGCCATAAGCCTTGCTACCTGGCGCGGCGATAATGCGCTCTGCTACTTCTTTCTGGAACATCAGGGTGAGGGATTGGTATGCACCCTCATCCCGGCCTTCTCCCTGAAAGGTAGAAGGTGCAGTAAGTTTCTTTTCCACATGAGAGATAGAAATTGTTGCGAGCGATGTTGCCACAGGGGACTCCCTCTCCCTCTTAGGGAGAGGGTTGGGGTGAGGGTTATTGTATATCTCCTCCAGCCAGTTCAGAAGCAGCTGTGTGCCGATATTATAGGGAAGGTTGGCGATGATACGGCGCGGCGCGGGAACCTGCTCAAGCAAATTCACACTCAGCGCATCATCATGCAGCACGGTCAGCCTCCCCGGAAAATGCTCAGCCAGTTCCTGCATGATGGCAATGGCGCGGTCGTCTTTTTCCACCACATACACATGCGCCGCCTCAGAGCGCAGCAGCGAGCGTGTGAGCCCGCCTGGCCCCGGGCCGATTTCGATGACATGTACACCGCTTAAGTTACCCGCATAGCGCACGATTTCATCGGTAATCGCCTCATCCAGCAGGAAATGCTGGCCGAGCGACTTCTTGGCAGCAAGGCCGTATCGGTGGATGGTGTCTTGTAAGTTTAGCATGTTGCGTAGGTTGCGTAAGTTGCGTAGGTCTGGCAATCTCACCCTACGAAACATTCGAAACCTACGCAACCTACGAAACCTTCGCATGGATCACGCCCTCATCGCGCTGCTTGCTTTGCTCTTAAACGTGATTGCGGGGGGGCCGCGCGTGCTCTATGAGGCAAGCGGCGCTATTCGCTTATCCCGTATTCCGGCTAAGCTGCTGCGTGACCGCGAGCCATTTTACACCAAGGAAAACCAGCCGGTTATGCTGGTGGGCTACGCGCTGGCGATAGCGTGTGCTACGGGTCTTTTTTTTCAGCTTATTCTGCGCGGCAATATCCAGTTTCTCGAAATTATCATCGTGGCGTGCCTGCTGCCGGTGCGCCCGGCGCTGGAGCGCCTGTGGTTCATTCGAAAGGCGCTGGCATCAGGCGATGTGGCCGGTGCGCGCAAGCAGCTGGAAGGCACGGTGTGGAAGCATCATGTGCTGCTCGATGAGCATGGAACAGCGCGGGCAGCGGCAGAGCTGGTGGCCGCGGCGCTGCATGAGCGGGTGCTTCATCCGCTGCTGTGGTATCTCGCGCTTGGGCTTCCCGGCCTGTTTGTTTGCCGCACGGTGACGCTGCTTAAAGAATCGCTGCCTGCATCATTTCAGGCGGAGGGCTATGTTCACCAGATCACGCTGGGGGTGTTCAAGCTGACCGCGTGGGTTGCCTCGCGGCTGATGGCGATCATCTGGCTCATGGCGTCGCTGTTTGTGCCGCCGTCCGATGCGCTGCGCACTAGCAACCAGCTCGCCTTAAGCGCCACGACCGCTGCGCCGACAGCCTATGCCATTGAGGCGGTGGCGGTTGTGCTGAAAGCGGCGCTGGGCGGGCCCACGTCGGCTTATGTCAGTCAGCAGTGGTTGGGTAGTGGCAGTGCCAGGCTTGCGCCGGCGCAGCTTTACCGGTTGCAGCTTATCAGCGGTTTTGCGCTGCTGGTGATGCTACTTCTTCTTGGGCTTTTTGCCAGCTAGCTCGCTCATGCCAAGGCCGCAGGTCGGGCCGCTCAGGAACTTGCTGCGAATATCGAGCGTGGATTTCTTGCCAAGATCATTCCAGTGGGCGCTTAGCCATGCATCAGCATTCTGGCGGCCGATATTTTTGAGGTAGATGAAAAAGTCCCAGTCCGCATTCATTTTGCTGGAGGCGTTGAGCTGGTGCATTTCATCGGCGGCGTAGATGAGGTGCATTTTAATGTCTTTGTAGCGTTCTTTATCGAGCTTACCTTCTTTCACCAGCCGCGAGACAAAATCAATCGCGCGCATTTCGGCAATCAGGCTGGAGTTAAAGGTGATCTCATTCAGGCGGTTGATAATCTCGCTTGCCGAGCGTGGCAGCTGGCTGTTTCTAATCGGGTTGATCTGCACCAGCAGCACATCATCGCAGCCACAATTATAAATCAGTGGCCAGATGGCAGGGTTGCCCATATAGCCACCATCCCAGTAATGATCGCCATCAATCTCGATCGCCTGAAATAAAAACGGGATGCAGGCCGATGCCAGCAGCACGTCGGTGGTGATTTCGTCGCAGGAAAACACCCTCGCCTGCCCGCTTTCCACATGGGTGGCGGCAATGAAAATTTTAATCAGCCCGCATGCCTGAATGCTGTCGTGATCCAGCATATCATCGAGGATGTAGCGCATCGGGTTCAAATTCAGCGGGTTTAAGTCATAGGGCGAGAACATGCGGCTCATCAGATCCACCCATTGATAGGTGGCGGTGTTGTCCATGTTCCAGCCAGAGAGCATGCGCTCGAGCGGGTTTTTGTGTAAGGGGCCAAACGCGCCCGCCTCGCTGATGCGCCGCCAGAAGGTCTCGAGGTCTTCTTTCGCGCCCTCGCGGCCATTTTTCATGTAGCCATTGACCAGCAGCGCCGCGTTCATCGCGCCGGCCGAGGTGCCGGAGATGCCTTCAATGATCAGGTCTTTTTCTTCGAGCAGCCGGTCAAGCACGCCCCAGGTAAATGCCCCGTGCGCGCCGCCGCCCTGAAGGGCAAGATTGATGGATTTGGTCATAGAGGTTGCGAAGGTTTCGTGGGTTGCGCAGGTTGCGTAGGTTTAGCTTGGCGACTTTAAGGACTCAATCAACATTTTAAGTAAACGACTAACGGAGCCAATTTTCTTGTCCAGCAGCAACCAATCATAGACGGCTAATTTCTGTCGTTGCGTGATGATGATTTGTGTTTCCAATTCACACAACGAACCAAACGCAATGCGCAAATGTTGGATGAATTCTTTCTTTGATCCACGCCCACTGCCCTCTGCAATGTTAGACGGTATTGAGGCCGCCGCTCTTCTAAGCTGAGTGCCTAAGCCAAACATTTCTTCTTTTGGAAATTGCCGACACACATCGTAAACCATGTCGCTAAGCTCGATGGCTTGTTGCCAAACGAGCAGCTTC
>CANHDY010000108.1 GCA_947459535.1 Rickettsiales bacterium
CAACCGAGGTACCCACGCTCATCCCGCGGCCAGTGGTGTAGGGGTTAATATTGATATTGCCGCTTGTTTGTATCGCCGTTGGCGCTACAGAAAAATTGAGCGTGTCAGCAATCAAATTAATAGCGCCGCTGGTGTTAGCGCCGCCGATGGTTGAGCCACTGGTTACAAAAGCAAGAGAAGCCGAACCACCTGTGGAAATGCTGGTCAGCGTAGTAGAACCAGAACGCGCAAACACCGTCGCGCCCGTTAATGCAAGCGCATTATTTGATGCAATTGCCTGCGTACCGGTGATAGCAATGCTACCCGTACCACCAGCACTGATGCTGACCGTGTTGTTTATCAAAGCACCAAAGTTATTGCCGTAGCTGGCATTGGTATGAGTACCGCTGATAGTGATGTTACCATCTCTAGCCGTGACAGCACCATTGATATTCAAGCCCGTATTCCATGCGCCAGTACCCACCGTATTGTTAGTGCCTGTAATATTGATCGCACCGCTGCCGGTAGAAGTAACACTGCCCGCTTGCGCAACACCTGCAGAAAACGCGCCATAAGAGCTAACACCGGTCAGGTTAATCGCGCCATCAACACTGCTAATAGTACCATTATTCAGTATACCATAGCTGTTAGTGCCCGTACCGCTACCTCCACCTTCACCCCAGATACTGATCGCACCGCTACCGCTAGTAGTAGTGCTACCGCCATTATATACACCCCACGCACCGCCTAAATTTGTTCCCCCTACAAAGCCCTTACCATTCATGATGATATTGCCGCCGCCAGCATTGATGCTAGAAGTACTTAAGCTAATGCCCGCTTCATAAACACTATTCCCCCACGCAAAGCCGCTACCCGCGGTGATTGTGCCCGAGCCACCACCCATGGTGATGTTACCGCCATTGGTCGTGATCGTACTTGAACCCCATCCACCTATCCGAATATACCCACTCGAATTATCGGCATTATCCGCGCGCAGCAGCAGGTTGAGCTTATTATTTGTCGAGGTGATGCTCACCCCATCATTCACCATAATATTCCGATATGCAGAGAGGGTGAGCGTAGCATCGCCGCCGCCAGTCTTGGCGATGGAGCTGGCCACCGTGATATCACCGCCCTGTGTGTTGGCGCCCAGCGACGAGGTCAGAATCGTGACCGAGGTGCCGGCATTCAGCGCCGTCTGGATACTGCTGACGGTCACAATCGCGTTATCATCCGTGGTGGTGAAGTCCGGATTCCCGGTGACGTTGGTGTTCGAGCCTGATGCCTGAATCGTGATGTTGTTCGGATCCAGCAGCCACAGACCCGCCTTGCCATCGGTTGCCGAGGCATCCACCAGACCGGTGGAAGAAAGAATGTTCTTACCCGAGGTTTCGACAAAACCGCCATCACCAGAAATGCTGCCGCCCTTGGCCTCAATCAGACCGCCAAAATCCGTGCGGTCATCCGACCAGACGATCACCGTACCGCCATTGCCGGCGGTCAGGGCGTTGGATTCAATCACCGCGCCTTCCTGCACAATCGTGCGCGAAGCATTGCGGATGTCGGTGTCCATCCCGAGATAGCCACCACCAATGCGGATTTTGCCGCCGCCATGTTTACCGCTGGCGCTGACGCGTGCGCTGCGGCGGATCGCCACATGCTCGCCGACAATCTCAATATCGCCGCCCTTACCGTCATCGCGGTTGATGGTTTCCACCACACCGGAGACCAGCACGGTGCTGTCGCCCTCGCCGGAGATGATGATGCGGCCGTTCTTCTGCGTAAAGGTCGGCGCATAGAGCTCGCCGGTGTTGCTGATCAGGCTGTTGATCATGTTGCGGCCGGCGGCGGCGGTCAGTGCGATGCGTCCGCCTTGTGCGTTGATAACGCCGCTATTATTCACCAGCTGCTGCTGCACCGCGTCGCTGACTTTCACCTCCATCAGCCCATCGCCATACATGTCCATGGTGAAGCTGTCGCCGGAAGAAAGCTGCACCTTGCCGAGGCGCGCGTTGATGGTGCCGGAGTTGCTGACGCTCGGCGCTACAAATCCCACCAGCCCGGCATCTTTGGCGGTGATGGTGCCCTCGTTGACGATCGATGCCGTCGCCGATCCCGCCTTGTCAAACTTCATCTGACCAGCCATGAAATCGGCATTGCTGGTATCGGCGGTGGTCGCGATGATGCCGTTCACATCCACCTTCGAATCCTGACCGAAAAATACACCGTTCGGGTTCACGATCACCACGTTGCCGTTGGCGGTCAGCTGCCCCATGATCTGCGAGGGATTGCTGCTGTTCACGCGGTTCAGCGCGATCGAGCTGCTATCGGGTTGGTGGAACTGGGTGATCTCATCCGGGGCGATGTCGAACGAGCGCCAGTCAATCACCACACGGCTGCTCTGCTGATGAATATCCGTGCGGTTGCCGGAGGTCACGATCCCGGCCTGACCGGCAGATACCACCCCATCCTGCGGATTAGCGAGCGCGACCGAAGGCGAGCATACCGCCAGCGACAGCAGTAGCATCCGGTAGGGTCCGCTGAGAGCAGAACTTACGGCCAGTGAACGTTGAAAGCTCATCAACACTCGCAAATGGGATTAGCAATTAAGCTTTGATGATAGCAAAATATGGTTAATTACGCATTAAATATTAATAAATAAAGCCCTAACCATGGGCATTTGTCTCAAATCCCACCCACCCTAATACTGGTAACTCATCTGAACTAAGTACCGGGGATTACTACCATCTTTGCCATAAATTGGATTGGAAGCCTCTTTGGTAAGCGGAAAGGCCACACCAAAATTTCCAGAAAGTCCGATATTGGTGGTCACGCGCATCCCGAATCCAGCCGATGCGCCCGATGCCTGTTTGACCTGACCAGCATCGTCGTTCCAGATTTTGCCAATATCATAAAACAGGTAAGGCACTGGGGCGATCGACTCATCAATGGTAATGCCAGTGTAGCGAAACTCAAAGGAG
The DNA here is from genome assembly GCA_947459535.1 of Rickettsiales bacterium. Taxonomy (GTDB): domain Bacteria; phylum Pseudomonadota; class Alphaproteobacteria; order Rickettsiales; family SXRF01; genus JAJTHB01. Next base: position 2,961 of record CANHDY010000108.1, read on the forward strand.
GTGGCGATGCCATGATCGCCCGCGATTTCAGAGGCGTCATAGGCGCGGCCGAAATTCTGCCCGCCGTAACCGAACTCTTCACCAGAGTAGAGCGGCCCGGAAGCAAGCTGTGCGCTGAGTGAGCCGGTGAGTGTAAAATTGCTGCCGAGGTCCTGAAGTCTTGAAAAAACCAGCTCAGCTTTTCTGAAATCGGGGGATGCTTCACCGCGTGAAAGGTTCAAATCACCTTTGCTGCTGGAGCCGAATGCCTCAATGCCTTGAGTGAGTGTTAGGCTCATGAAATTAAAGCCACGCCAGCTATCCATCGTATCATACGTGGCACTGGCACGGAATGCGCGGATACGATCATCAGAAAGAACAGTTCCAAGAATATCACTTTTGGCGTTCTTGCCATCGAGGCCAAGCTTCACCGAGAGATTTTCATCGCGCTGACGAATCGCGCGCAGCACCAGCCCGAGACTCAAATTGTTCGACTGGCCTTTGATTTCGAATTTACGCAGATTATCACCAGGGTAAGAAAGCACGCGTGTGCCGCCCATTTCAAGGGTGATGCCTGCCCATAGCGGCAGCGCGTGTGAGAACGATAGGAAATTGAGCTCGTCGACCGGTACTGCGGTCATGCCATTGACTGTCGTCTGCTGAAGTGGCAGTAGGCTTCCCCGGTATTCGGCGTTTGTTTCATAAGGCCCGAGAAAGCGAGAGCCAAAATTGTTGGCTGTCACGGTGATCGTATCGCGATCTTTCTGCGGAACAAGTTCAAGTTTGATGCCACCCACGGAGGCGCCAGGTTCTTTGAGCGCGCTGAGCACCGCGCGGAAAGAAACGCCCGGCAGATCGTTGAGCTTCAGCAGGAAGCTTTCAATTTCAGCGGTTCGAATGGGTTTTTTCTCAAGAATGTCATCGGTAAGTTCTTTGATGATTCGATGCTCAGCAATAGGATCATTCATCTCAATTTTGGCGACATGACCTTCGATCGCGCGCACCGTGATAACGCCATTTTCAATGGCTTGCTTGGGCACAAATGCACGAGAAAGAAAATAACCTTCGCGCTGGTAGCGTTCCGTCAGTGCGCCGGCGATGATCCATGCAACACCAAGACTGACTTCCTGATCTATATACTGAGCATAAAGCTCTTTCAGCGCCGCTTCGTCAAATACGGTGACACCTTCGAATTTCACAGATTTAAGCACAAGCTTGATGGAGTCTGCGCCCTGCGGAACCTCCACTTTGCGGGTTGGTGCGGACAGGTCGATCGTCTGGTCATCTACCTGACGCGCGAATTCTGGCGGCACCTTGCCCAGCCTGCCAATTTCCGCTGAATTTGGAACGGTGACAGCGCTGGCCGCAAAAGAAACGAGGCTGCTGCCTGCGAGCAGCAGGCAGCCAATGCTGCGATTGCTTTTCTTCAGTTGGGTTAGATTAATCCCGAACATACAATTTATCACAAATATGACACTTTAACTTCGGATAAAATCACAGTTTGGTTAAACATAGGTTTATAAAAAAGATTTTTTTTGTTTCGTATTAACAGGATATCAATCTTTACAAGCTAGTTTGGCTAGCATGTGTGCACTCGCACCGAACCGTTAATTTACACTATGGTAAGGAATCAGGTATGTCTAAAGCGAATGGTAAGAAGAATACTGCTCAAAGTAAGGAAGAGTCTTTAAATAAAGAAGAATCCGAAAATTCGGCGCCGAGCAACTCGGGTCTTCCGCTGTTTTTCTCCAAGCCTGTATTGCTTGCGACAGATCGTCATAGTGGCTCGGGCATCAGGCTGGGCTTGCCGCCAGCATTTGCCAGCGAAACTAATTCGATTCCTGTCACGGTGGCGGAATTTATTGAGGCGGCAAAATATTACCCTATCGTTTTCAGCGCGGAAGACCCCGTTATTCCGGTGGTGGTAACCGGGCTTGAGAAAAAGAATTATTTTATCGATGATGAAGGTTTCTGGCACAAAAATGCCTATGTTCCGGCTTATGTCCGTAAATATCCTTTTGTGTTCGTTGAGGATCAGGAAAACAACAAGCTGATGCTCTGCGTGGATGAAGATGCGACGTCGTTTGTTGCCAATGCGGAAGAGCAGAATGTCGCCAAATTTTATGAGGGTGACCAGCCCACAGAATTTACACGCAACGCGCTGAATTTCTGCACCGCGGTGCAGGAGCAGCATAACATTACCCGTGCTTTTTGTGATGTGCTCAAGTCCATGGATCTGCTGCAGGTCAACCAGTCTGAAGCCAAGCTTGCCTCTGGTAAGGCGCTGCGCCTGAATGGTTTTCAGGTGATTGATGTAGAAAAGCTTCGCGATCTGCCGGATGAAAAAGTGCTCGAGCTGCACCGCCAGGGGTGGATGCCGCTGATTTACTACTGCATACTTTCTGGCGGAAACTGGAAAACTCTGCTGGAAATGGCCGAGCGCAGCGCCGCCTAGTCGTTCTGAGCAGACCCAGCGCGCTGGTTTTAAAAAATGTTCGAATCGTTCAGATCGTGGTGCTGGCGCACCCGAGACGATTCGCCCGCGCGCTTTCAGCGCGCTAGTTTTAGAAAATGTTCGAATCGTTTGGCTCGTGGTTCTGGCGCACCCGAGACGATTCGCCCGCGCGCTTTCAGCGCGCTAGTTTTAGAAAATGTTCGAATCGTTTGGCTCGTGGTTCTGGCGCACCCGAGACGATTCGCCCGCGCGCTTTCAGCG
>CANHDY010000109.1 GCA_947459535.1 Rickettsiales bacterium
ACACCCGGCCGGATTTAGGGATGGTAGTGCCAGCGGAAAGCTGGGATTTGGCAAAGGCGCGCGGGAAGTCCACATCAATCCCCATCGCCTCGCCGGTGGATTTCATCTCAGGCCCTAAGATGACATCGACATTCTGGAAACGCGCGAATGGGAAGACGGATTCTTTCACACTAACGTGTGAAAGAGGCTTCAGGCTTCGGGCTTCAGGCTTCAGGAGGTCTTTAAGCTTCTCGCCTGCCATGATACGTGCAGCAAGTTTGGCGATAGGAATGCCGATGGTTTTGGCAACAAACGGAATGGTGCGGCTGGCGCGTGGGTTCACTTCGATCAGGTAGACCTCGCTGTCCTTCACGGCAAACTGAACATTCATCAGGCCTATCACCTTAAGCTCACGCGCGAGTGCTTCTGCTTGCCGGCGCACTTCGGCAAGAATCGTTTCGTTTAAGGAATAAGCGGGCAGCGAGCAGGCAGAATCACCGGAGTGAATGCCGGCTTCTTCAATATGCTGCATCATGCCAGCGACCATCACATCCGTACCATCGGCAAGGCAATCCACATCCAGCTCGATGGCGTCTTTTAGATAGGCATCCACCAGAATCGGTCCATCGCCAAACATTTTGGCAAGCTCTACCACATATTTTTCGAGGCTTGGCTTGTCGTGCATGATGGCCATCGCGCGGCCACCCAGCACATAAGACGGGCGCACCAGCAGCGGAAACCCAATGCTATCGCTTGCTGCGATGACTTCGGCAGCGGTGCGGCCAATAGCACTTTTCGGCTGTTTGAGTTTCAGCTTGTCGATGAGGGCGCGGAAACGGTCGCGGTCTTCGGCGAGGTCAATCGAATCCGGCGAGGTGCCGATGATGGGCACGCCTGCGGCTTCCAGTGCGCGCGCCAGCTTCAGCGGTGTCTGGCCGCCGAACTGCACAATCACGCCCTTTAGTTTCCCATTCGACTTTTCTTTGGCGATGATCTCCAGCACGTCTTCAGCCGTGAGTGGCTCGAAGTAAAGACGGTTGGCCGTGTCATAATCCGTGGAAACCGTCTCCGGATTGCAGTTGATCATGATGGTCTCAAAGCCTGCGTCTTTCAGCGCATAGCAGGCATGAACACAGCAATAATCAAACTCAATGCCCTGGCCGATGCGATTGGGGCCACCGCCGAGGATGATGATTTTTTCTTTGTCCGTCGGTGCGGCTTCACACACATCATCATAGGTCGAATACATATAGGCCGTATCCGAATCAAACTCGGCCGCGCAGGTATCGATGCGTTTGAAAACCGCGCGGATGCCGAGCTTGTGGCGAAGCGCTGTGATCTCAGCCGTTTTCAGACCCGCAAGTTCGGCGATGCGGGCGTCGGAAAAGCCCATGCGCTTCCATTTTCGTATGTCATCCCGGCGAAGGCCGGGATCTACGTGGATGCCAGCCTTCGCTGGCATAACAGTTTTTATTTCTTTCTCGGCTTCGATAATCTCAGCAAGCTGCCGCACAAACCACGGGTCATATTTGGCGATCGCGCAGATTTGCTCTACCGTCATGCCGAGGCGAAGCGCTTGGGCTGCGACCAGCAGACGGTCTGGCGTGGGTTTGGAGAGGGCGAGGGTGGCCTGCTCTAAGGTATCGATGCCTTCCGGTGCGTTCAGGCCGGTGAGGCCCACTTCGAGCGAGCGCAAACATTTCTGCAGGCTTTCGGCGAAGTTTCGTCCCATCGCCATCGCTTCACCCACCGACTTCATCGCGGTGGAAAGCAGCGGCTCGGCGCCCGGGAATTTTTCAAAGGCAAAGCGCGGAATTTTAGTGACGATATAGTCAATCGTCGGCTCGAAGCTGGCAGGAATTTTGCCGCCGGTGATGTCGTTGGCGATTTCATCGAGGGTGTAACCAACCGCGAGTTTCGCGGCCACCTTGGCAATCGGAAATCCGGTCGCTTTCGAGGCAAGCGCGGATGAGCGCGAGACGCGCGGGTTCATCTCAATCACCACCATGCGGCCGTTTTCCGGGTTCACGGCAAATTGCACGTTCGAGCCGCCCGTATCCACGCCGATTTCGCGCAGCACGGCAAAACTCGCATCGCGCATGATCTGGAATTCTTTATCAGTGAGGGTCAGCGCAGGCGCGACCGTGATCGAATCGCCGGTATGCACGCCCATTGGGTCGACGTTTTCAATCGAGCAGACGATGATGCAGTTATCGTTTTTATCGCGCACCACCTCCATCTCATACTCTTTCCAGCCGAGCACCGATTCATCGATCATCACCTCATGCACCGGCGAGGCGTCGAGGCCGGAGAGCACAATCTGCTCAAATTCTTCCTTGTTGTAAGCAATGCCGCCGCCAGTGCCGCCGAGGGTGAAAGAGGGGCGAATGACGGCGGGAAGGCCGGTGATGGCGAGTGCCTCGCGCGCTTCTTCAAGCGATTTCACCACGGTGTTTTTCGGCACCTCAAGGCCGATTTTGCGCATCGCCTCGCCGAAGAGCTGGCGGTCTTCGGCTTTATTGATGGAATCCAGTTTCGCGCCGATCAGCTCCACGTTATATTTTTTCAGCACGCCGGATTCTGCGAGCGCTTTGGCGCAGTTCAGCGCCGTCTGGCCGCCCATGGTCGGCAGCAGTGCATCAGGTTTTTCTTTGATGATGATTTTTTCCACCATCTCCGGCGTGATCGGCTCGATGTAGGTGGCGTCCGCCAGCTCCGGGTCGGTCATGATCGTCGCCGGATTCGAGTTGATCAGAATCACGCGGTAGCCCTCCGCGCGCAGCACTTTGCAGGCCTGCGAGCCGGAATAATCAAACTCGCACGCCTGACCGATGACGATCGGCCCCGCGCCGATGATGAGGATGGATTTGATGTCAGTGCGTTTGGGCATATTACAATCCGGTCAGTATGCCATGAAGCCTGCGTAGCTCCGTGCTATAATGTTGGCAGATGCGCTCATAAATCGCTTTTGCCAACGATTCGTTATAGGTGTGAGAGCTATTATTACGGTCTTTCAGCATATCCAGCCACAAAGCTTCATTCTCAATCCAGCCTGCCTTGTAGGCCTCTTGCAAAACCGGTTTTGGAAACGGCACGTCGATGCCATTTTTTATAAACAGCATGTCTTTTTGAGCCTTCCATGCGAGCTCAAAACAAAACTCAAAGCGCTGAATTGTGCCATCGATGGTAAGCTCGTTTGATAAAGGCTGCTTAATAGCATCGTCAAGACGCGTTAGCGCATTAGAAAATTTTTCCAAGTTGGTCATTCTAGTGTCGCTCATATAGCACCACCTTATCTCGCTCGATTTCTTTCTTTAAGCGTTCGTCTCCCAGCGTGTCAAAGCGTAGGCAATCAATTTTTAGGAGTGTATCTGCTTCGTCGATGATATCCACCACTTTTAGCCATTCTTCGCCTGATGCGCGTGGGCAAAGAATTGCGAGGTCAATATCTGAGCTATTCCGCACATCGCCGCGCGCACGTGAGCCGTAAAGATAAATCGCCTCAACAAAAGCAAGCGTCGTGAGCTTTTCAAAGAATTTATAGGCGGCTATGTCGGTGCGTTTAGGCATCAGGCGGCGCTCGCCTTCGATTTTTGTTTCATCATCGTAATGAATTCATCAAACAGATAGCCGCTATCATGCGGCCCCGGTGAGGCTTCGGGGTGGCCTTGCACACAGAAGATGGGTTTGGTTTTGTGGCGTAAACCTTGCACCGTGCCATCGAACAGCGAGATATGGGTGATTTCGACATCCTCCGGCAATCCGTCTTTGCTCACCGCGAAACCGTGATTCTGCGAGGTGATTTCGACATTACCAGTGATGAGATTCTTCACCGGATGGTTCGCGCCGCGGTGGCCTTGCTGCATTTTCTCGGTTTTACCGCCCAGCGCGATGCCGAGCAGCTGGTGGCCGAGGCAGATGCCGAAGATGGGGATTGGGGATTGGGCATTGGGCATTTGGGAGTTAATAAGATCTTTAATAACAGGAATCGCATACTGGCCGGTGGCCGCCGGGTCGCCCGGGCCATTGGATAAAAAGATGCCGTCTGGCCTCAGCTTCAGAATTTCTTCCGCACGTGTGTCGGCGGGCATAACGGTGACTTTGCAGCCGCGCTCAGCGAGGTGGCGAAGGATGTTGTGCTTGATGCCGTAGTCGATGGCGACGACGTGGTAGTCGGATGATGAATGACGGATGGCGGACGACAGTTTCCACAGACCTTCATTCCAGACATGAGTTTCTTTTGTGCTTACAGCCTTGGCTAGATCGAGGCCTTTCATATTGGGAGCGGATGCCAGCAGCTTCTTGGCCTCGGTCATCCGCCATCCGTCATCCGTCATCCGCACAATCACGCCATTCTGTGCACCGTGCCTTCGCAGGTGTTTCACCAGCGCGCGGGTATCAATGCCGCAGATGGCAGGAATGCCATGCTTTTTCAGCCATTCATCCAGCGATGTTTCACTACGGAAGTTAGAAGCAGCGGTTGGGCGCTCTCGGGTGATGAGGCCGGCGCAGCGCGGCGCGGCTGATTCAATATCCTCGCCGTTGCAGCCGACATTGCCAATATGCGGGAAGGTGAAGGTGATGATCTGGCCGGTGTAGGAGGGGTCGGTGAGGATTTCCTGATAGCCGGTCATGGCGGTGTTGAAACACAGCTCGCCGGCGGACATTGTTTCTGCCCCGTAGCCTTCGCCCCAAAATACCGTGCCATCTGCCAGCATCAGGCAGGCGGAGGCGTTCGGTGGTGGCGTCAGGTCAGTCACAGGTCAGGTTAGCTCCGGGCAAATTGGCGGGAGACTAGAGATAGAGATAGGATTCGTCAACGGCTAATCGCGCTGGCGCACGTAAATGGTAGCGGTTTTACCCATAAATGCCTTTTTCCAGCCATTTCGGAAAGCAAAACGGTCATGAAAACGGGCTTTATCCATGCCATTGGTTACGATAATTCCGTCAATATCGTAGCGCTCCAGCATCTCTTCCCAGCCTTGCTTGCCGTCATCAAAGCGGAAATAATCCTCCATCACCTGCGCGGGAAAGGCGGTTTCGGTGCGCGGGTCGACAAAGACGGGGATGCGGCCGCGTGTTTCATAGGCAAGGTAGCCGCCCAGTGCAAATTCGTTGATGAAACGCCCCTTGGGGTGGTGGGTTTCAAGATACGCAATCTCTTCCGCCATCCTTGGCCAGCTTGCTTCCATGGGAAATAGCTGCTGGCCGGGCTTACCCACCAGTAACAGGGTAGCCAGCACACAGCTACACAGGGCGGCGGCTGGAGCGTTGCGCGCGTTGCTGATGGATTGTGCGCGGCTGCGAATGACCAGCGCCAGCGGCGAGGGTGCTTTCTGCTCTTTGAGATAATATGCGAGCCTGAAGGCAAGCCACGGCGCAGCGAGAATCGCAAACGCGGGCAGGGCGCGGATGGTGGTGAGCGCATAAATCAGCATCAGGTAAGCCAGCCAGCGCTCGGCTGGCAGTGCGCTACTGGGTCTGCCCGGTACCAGAATAACAAACAGCACCACAAACAGCAGCGTCATGAGGTTGTGCAGCGTGACGGTGATGGCCTGCCACTCCATAATATAGTCATTGGCCACAGTAAAAAGCGGCCGGCGTACTGTTTCGATGATCTCGGTGCCGTAAGGATTGATAAAGATGGCGA
>CANHDY010000110.1 GCA_947459535.1 Rickettsiales bacterium
AGGATCATACACACGCGCTTTCGGTGCTTACCGTCTGCCATGATTGCCATAACGTGGCTGAACTCCACGATCACACGGTGATTCATCAGCTTGAATCCCTGAGGGGCCATGGCGTCCGCCTGACGGAACATGCGGTGATTGAACTCCCCATCACCTGTGAGGCATGCGCGGCGTAACGGCTTGCTTCTGCCGCGTAACGGTCGGGTTATCGCGTGGCGACACGCTACTAACTTTTCTGTTGATTCTTATTTCCGATGTTTTATAAATCAATCTGTCTTAAGGGAGTAGCCTGCTCTCCTTATCGGAGAGTGGACACGTCAACATACTTGCCAGCGCCTCACATAAAAATGAGCTGGCGTGGCGTGTCCCACCAGTAACGGTGCGGTGAGACTTACGACAAAGTGACTCGCTTGAAGGTTTGGGCGGGGCTGCTTTGTTGTATGGTCTTCAACCATCGCCCAAACCACTGGTTTTTTTGTGCAGGTACTCATTTCTTCCGCTTCCCTCGTTGCTGCTGCCCAGAACCCTATGATGTTCGTTTCTAGCCCTGATTCGGCTGACATCGTGGGGTCTGGCGCGCTTCCATCCATGTAACCAAGGAGACTTCCGTGAATTATTCGTTACATCAAACCATTCAATCTGAAGCGCCTTGTAAACTATGCGGTGGCCATGAGCTGCAAGTCGTCGGTACTGAGGGCAGGCATTTTCAGAAACTTACCACCACAATCTGCACAGGCTGCGGCCTGATACATAGCTATCCGATCCCTAAAAAAGAGGAGCTGGATGCATATTACAGCAAGCAATATCGCAGTGATTATAAATTTGCCTACACCCCGCAGCGCAAGCATATCCTGCGTTATTCGCGGGGTTCCATGCACCGCATCAGGCAACTGCTTCGGTTTGCAGCGAAAGGCCAGAAGCTGCTGGATGTTGGGAGCGGAAGCGGGGAGTTTGTCTATATTGCATCGCTCAGCGGCTTTGATGTGCATGGGCTGGAGCCACATGAAGGCTACTCGAAATACACGCGTGAAACCTTTGGTATCCCCATTATCACTGCGCCGCTTGAAAAAGCCGATATCGCGCCGGAAAGCTACGATGTCATCACACTCAACCATGTGCTTGAACATCTCCACTATCCGCTCACCTCGCTGAGCCATCTGAATCGCTGGCTTAAAATGGGTGGGCTTCTGGCGGTGGAAGTGCCGAATATCGAAACCACCCACCACTCACCCGTTAATCGTTTCCATTACGCGCATATCTATAATTTCAACCATGACACACTCAAAGCCATACTTGAAAAATCAGGGTTTACGTTAGAGGCGCATCCTGACTTCACAGAAACAACACTCTTCGCACGTAAGACAGGCGCGCCTGATCCGGGACGTATCATAGCGCTGCCGGAAAATTATCAGCGATTGCTGCGTCTCATGTCAAAAGAGGTGGCCGCCGAAACCTACCGCAGGAAAAAGCCGCTGAAGCGTTTTTTAAGTAAATGCCGCCGCTATCCACTGGAATTCATCGAGGCGATGCTGCTGCGGGATCCGCGACACATTGTTGAAAGGGAGTTCAAAAAAATGCAGAGAGAACTCTGATTAATAATATCGCAGATCCTGCACCTTGCCCCAGAATACGCGGTAGGCAAAAATAGTATAGCCGATGATGCAGGGCAGCACGACCATGGCGCCTATGAAAATAATCATCAGCGATTCAGGTGCGGCAGCAGCGCCGTAGATCGTCATTTTTTCGGGCACGATATAGGGGTAGAAACTATAGGCCAGCCCATGAAAGCACAGCACGAAAGTAGAGACCGCTCCGGCAAATGGCACCCATGCAAATCTATCCTGCGGCAAGGGTAGTTTGCGAAGCGTATAATCCACAAGCAGAATCACCATGCCGGTGATAATCGGAATCGGCGCCAGCAGCACAATGTTCGGAATACTGAACCATTTATCAAAAATGCGCTCATTCACAAGCGGTGTGGCCAGTGATACAAGGCCAATACCCAGAGCGGTCAGCCATAGCGAAATCCGTGCCCAGCGTACCGCTTTTTTCTGCAAGTCACCGTCGGTTTTCATGATCAGCCAGCCGGCGCCAATGAAGCTGTAGCCTGCCGCCACGCACACGCCAGCGAGCATGCCGAACAAATGGCTGGAAAGCGTGTGCTCAAACCCCATGATATACAGACCCAGCATGTAGCCCTGCGCCAGTGCCGCCAGCAGCGATCCGATGAAAAATGATTTGTCCCAGACATGCTTATGCGAGGCGAGTACCTTCGCACGAAAATCAAACGATACACCACGCAGAATCAGCGCAATCAGCATGATGGCGGTGGGCAGATAAAGCGCCGTGAGGATCGTGCCATGCGCGATGGGAAACGCGACCAGCAGAATCCCCACACCCAGTACCAGCCATGTTTCATTCGCATCCCAGAACGGGCCGATGGAAGCGATCATTTTATCTTTTTCATCATCGGTCGCGCCGCGCAGCAATATGCCGACACCCAGATCATAGCCATCCAGAATCACATAAAGAAGGATGGAAAGCCCCATCAGAAACGCGAAGGCAAAGGCCAGCCAGTGGCCTTCAGTAACCAGCAGATCCATCACGCGCCTCCCTCTAGAATCTGGCGGCTTCCGGCGACACCGGGGCGATTCGCCACCGGTGCGCGATCCAGACGATCCGGTTTTTCGCCTGCTTTGCGCGCAAGATAAAAAATGGTGGAGATGAAGGCGGCAATCAGCACCACATACACCGCCACATAGGCAATGAGCGTTGCGGCAATCATACCAGCCGCCACATCCGATGCGGCATCTGCTGTCATCAGCACGCCATGTACCAGCCAGGGCTGGCGGCCAATCTCAGTGGTGTACCAGCCCGCAACGGTTGCCACCCAGCCTGAAAATGCCATGCCCACCAGCATATAGGCCAGCCAGGGTTTCGGCTCTCCTTTGCGGTAGAGCTGAATGCCAGCCAGCCATGAAACAGCCAGCATGAGTACGCCTACCCCCACCATGATACGGAATGCATAAAACACCGGTGCAACGGGCGGGTGATGTTCAAACGCATTCAGGCCTTTGATCTCGCCATCCCACTCATGCGTAAGAATAAGGCTCGCCAGTTTCGGGATGCCAATCTCATACTCATTACTGCGCGTTTCCTCATTCGGCACGGCAAACAGCAGCAACGGAGCACCGGCTTTCGTTTCCCAGATACCTTCCATGGCCGCCACTTTCTGCGGTTGATGCTCCAGCGTGTTCAGCCCGTGCAAATCACCCATGAAAATTTGCAGCGGAATCAGCATGGCAGCGGCATAGACGCCTGTTTTCATCGCCGCCATAACACCAGCACGTTTATCGCCGCGCAGCCATTGATAGGCGGAAAGCCCCGCAATCAGGAACGACGCAGTGAGGCCGGAAGCAAGCAGCATATGCGTCAGGCGGTAGGGCATCGAGGGGTTAAAAATAATCTCCATCCAGCTGGTGGCATGTGCCACGCCATCGCGCATTTCAAAACCGGCAGGAGTGTGCATCCAGCTATTCAGCACAATAATCCAGAAGGCCGAGGCCGTGGTGCCCACCGCCACCAGCACCGTGGCCAGCGTATGCACGCGGTTTGATACACGACCCCAGCCAAACAGCATAATGCCAAGGAAGGTGGCTTCCAGAAAGAACGCAGTCATCACCTCATACGCAAGCAGGGGGCCGGCAATATTACCCACTTTTTCCATGAATCCCGGCCAGTTGGTGCCAAACTGGAACGACATGGTAATGCCCGACACCACACCCAGCGCGAAGCACAGGGCGAACACTTTTACATAAAAGCGGTACGCCTCCATCCATTTCATGTCTTGTGTGGCGTTATAGCGCAGCTTGAAAAACAGCAGCAGCCACCCGAGCGCAATAGTGATGGTAGGGAATAAAATATGGAACGTGATATTTGCGCCGAACTGGGCGCGTGCGAGCATAAGGGCGTCCATACTACTTCTCCGTCTTCTCCTTTTTCCTGCCGCCGGCAATCACGGTCAGCCTGTCCTTCATTTCATAGAGTTTATACACCTTGGAGCCGAGCTTGAGCAGGTTTACCAGACGCTCAGTCTCGACCTTCTGCATGTCCATATACCAACTGGTGAGCATCTCGATCAGGTCGTGCATCTCCCGCATTTTCTCGCGGGAATATTCCTCACCCGCAGCTTTGGGTGCTAGAATCACGTCGCGCAGCATCGAGAGTGTCGGGTCAATCTCGCGCTTCTTGCGCTCTTCCACCAGCGTGCGGAAAATCTCCCACACATCTTCGGGCACGGTGTAATATTCCTTGCGGTCTTTCTGGAAATGCTTCACCCGCACCAGCCGCCAGCTATCGAGCTCCTTGAGTCCCATGCTCACGTTCGAGCGTGAGAAGCCAAGCGTTTCCGATATATCATCCGCGCAGATGGGATCTTTCGAGAGATAAAGCAGCGCATAAATTTGCCCAACCGTTCTGTTGATGCCCCAACGGCTGCCCATCTCGCCGAAGTGGGAGATGAAGGTGTGCATGGATTCGGTAAGCTGCATGAGCGGCTTTCTGTAATTTCTGTTTTTTCTGAAAATACAGAAAACGTCGCATAAATCAAGTGGCAAAAAATCAGCCCCAATTCAGTCCCGATGGGGAAATCTCAAAAAGTGCCGGAAGAGACACGCCTTCAGCAGCGGAGCATTGCCGACAGACCCGTGACGGAACCTAATATTCATGATCAAACGTCACAATGCTGCCATCGGCACGAGTAAGGGGCTTTGCATGGATTTTCATAGGGTTGCTCACACATCATCAGCCAAGCCACTCACCGTTACCTATTCCCCCGTCTCTGCGGCTACCATGTCTGACCCTACATATACGCGCACGCTTCCGGAGAAATCTTTCAGAATTTCAATTGTCTTCCACAGAATCCGTATGAAATTTTTACCATATGCGCGCCCGCATTATTTCTATAATATATTCATAAACAATGATAATTAATTTTTTATCCACAGAAATCGGATGATTTTTGTGCAGGTGCAGCAGGTTAACCAGAATCCTAAATTTTTAATAAAATAGACTCAAAAATATTCTTCATATAATTAATAAAATCTCAACCATTTTCCCCTAACAATACATCGTGACCATGGGCGGGAAGACCCGTGGCATCAGGCAAACCGCAAGTGGAACCATCAACCAACCTGCGGTGACGACGTGAGTACAGAAGAACAGAATCGCCCCACGGCACCGGCGGGAATCCCTCTGCAGGGTGAGGCGCTAGAAGCCGCACTTGCAGCAGCAGCGGGCATCCCCGCGCGGCCGGCGGAGGATATTCTCACGGGCTATGAGACTGTGGTGGCGGCAGGGGTAACCTCTCCCCTCGGGCTGGCCGAAGCTGCGCTCGACCTCTCCTTCGAGTGGGCTAATCCTTTCGCCCTTACCCTCGTCAGCAACCGCGGCAACGAGGAGATGGAGGCGCTGGAAGCGGAGCGATTGGAGAAGATCGCCGATATTGATAGCGCACTGAACCATGCCGATGATGACTCTCGCCCGAAGCTCGAAGCACTGCGC
>CANHDY010000111.1 GCA_947459535.1 Rickettsiales bacterium
GTATTTATTGTCGCGAGTCACCGCCGCACCTGAGCCTTGCCATCTGCGTCGCGTGATGAAGCCATGCCGACCCATTATCGGTTGACGCATCAACACGGCCAGTAGCAGAGCAATAATACGCGCCGCCATGCCTGCAGCTTCCGGGTTTCTATTTACTCGATCGTAAAATGCTGCCGTCTTCCACATGGCAATAAATAAGCCAAGAGCAAGGGTAAGGCCGAGTGAATAAGCCCAGAAACGAAAGACGATGTCGTAGGCGAAAGCCACCTCAGTCCACCAGCTCGAACTTGTAGTTTTCGATCACCGTGTTGGCGAGCAGGCCGGCGCACATTTTTTCAACGGCCGCCTGCGCTTTGGTGCGATCGGTTTCACTCACCACCAGCTCGATATATTTACCCTGGCGCGCATCCGCTACTTCAGAAAAGCCCATAGTGTTCAGCGCACCTGCAATTGCCCGACCCTGCGGATCAAGTACACCGTTTTTCAGCGTAATATGGATTTTTGCTTTCATATTCTTCCTTTCTCTGGTCATCCCCGCGAATGTGGGGATCCAGCTTTTTGATATGACGAAAAAAGTCTCCTGACTTTTTCTTTTCTGGATCCCGTGCTTGCTTGTCTACTGACAAGCGCCACGGGATGACGGGAGCCTAAGCAGCAAGCTGCTAAGACTTACCATCACTTCTTTTTTGCCTTCTTTGTAGTTTTTTTCTTCGGCTCTTTCACATTCACCGAAATAACATAGCTGCCTTCCGCCTCACCTTTCGGCAACACACCAAGGCGGCGCGCCACTTCCTGATAGGCATCTTCAATCTGCCCCAGATCCTGGCGGAAGCGATCCTTATCCAGCTTATGGCCGGTGCTGGCGTCCCACAGGCGGCAATTATCCGGGCTGATTTCATCCGCAAGGATAATCTGCTCGCGCTCATTTTCCTGCAAGCGGCCAAATTCCAACTTAAAATCCACCAGACGGATGCCGATGCCAAGGAACAAGCCCGAAAGAAAATCATTGATGCGAAACGCATACATGCGGATCTCATCCATCTCCTGCGGCGTGGCAAGGCCGAATGCATAGATGTGCTCTTCGGTTACAAACGGATCACCGAGCTTGTCGTTTTTGTAGCAATACTCAACCAGCGGATGACCGAGCGCCTTACCCTCCTGCACGCCAAAACGCTTGGCAAACGAACCAGCGGCATAGTTGCGCACAATCACTTCCAGCGGCACAATCTGCACCTGCTTGATGAGCTGCTCACGCATGTTGATGCGGCGGATGAAATGGGTTGGAATACCGATATCGTGCAGCTTCAGCATCAGATATTCAGAAATGCGGTTATTGAGCACGCCCTTGCCGCTGATGGTGCCTTTTTTGAGATTGTTAAAAGCGGTCGCGTCATCCTTGAAATGCTGGATGAGCGTGCCCGGTTCCGGCCCTTCAAACAGCTGTTTAGCTTTACCTTCATAAATCGGGCGACGCGGTGGCATGGTGTAGATCTTTCGCTTCTGTGGTTTCATGGTGGGAGGTTTCATGGCATCCTTGTAAAATAAACGCGCTTAATCTGCAATCTTGCAGTTGGCGCGACTTGCCTCTATATAGCCTGAATCTACCATAACACAAGGACAGCCCATGACAAACCTTAAAGACCGCGAAAAAGCTCATGAAAACAAGTTTGCACTCGATTCCGAACTGGCTTTCAAGGCAGGTGCCCGGCGCAACAAGCTGCTGGGGCTGTGGGCAGCAGAAAAACTGGGCAAAACTGGTGCAGAAGCAGAAGCTTACGCCAAGGATATTGTGATGGCCGATTTCGAAACCGAAGGCGATAACGATGTCGTTTTCAAGCTGATCAAAGACTTTAGCCAGCAGAATTTACCGGTCAGCGAGCAGGAAATCCGCGCGGAAATGGCGCGCCTGCTGCCGATCGCCCGTGACCAGATTCTGGCGGATAAGAAATAAGTGCTTCGTCGTCCCGGAAAATTTTACAGCAGCAAAATTTATCCGGGAGCCAGAATAGCAAAAAGTCAGTAGATTTTTTTGCGTATTGAAAATGTCTACTGACATTTTCAACGTGGATCCTCACGGATTTTGTCTGCTGACAAAATCCTCAGGATGACAGATAGTAAATCTATGCAGCTTCGCAAAACCTCTCCGCTTCGCATGCTGGCGCCGCTACGCGCGATTAGCGGCGCGCGCTACCAGCTCCAGAAACTGACGCACGAGCCCACGCACGCGCCAGAAAAAGCCAAAGAAGAAGCCGCAAAACAGCCCGATCCGTTTCGCCACCTCTCCTTCACTTTCGCGCTGATTGCGCTTTCGGCACGCATTGCCACCGAAGGCGGCAATTTGACACGCGACCACTACCTCGCTTTTCGCGCTGCCTTCCCGCTATCCGGCGGCATCTGCGGCAAGCTGCGAAAACTTTTTGTGCTCGCCTGCGAAAACAGCGCCCCAGCCGATCATTACGCACTGCAGGTGAAACATTTGTTCCCCCGCCAGATGGATTTATTCATTTCGCTGGTGGATCGGTTATTCGGGGTGGCGCTGGCGGGCGGGCACTTAAGCAAAAATCAGGAACGCATGCTCTCGCGCATCGCCTTCATTCTGGATATCAGTGCCAGCGAATATAGCGAGATATATGAGCGCCACATGAGCCCGCCGCCGCCGCATGAGGTGCTGGGTGTCAGCAAATATGCGGGGCACAGCACTCTTAAAAAACGCTACCATGCCCTGATGCGTGAATTTCACCCCGACCTCCACGCAAGCCGGGAGACGTCGCCGGAGGTGGCGCTGATCCTGAGACTGAAGGCCTCAGAGATTAATGCCGCCTACCAGGCGATGATTCGTCGTTGACACTCCCCTCTCCCGCAAGCGGGGGAGGGAGGAATTTCACAGGCTTGTGCAAGCAAGCGTTTGAAATTCCGGGTGGGGGTGTTATGGTTCAAGTCACTTTCACCCCCACCCGATTTTTCTAAGACTTAACTCGCGTAAGTCTAAGAAAAATCTCCCTCCCCCGCAAGCGGGAGAGGGGAAAGCTCCTGATGCCCCTGCTCCACATCCTGTTTGCGCTTGTTGTTGTGACCCTGTGGGGCGGGAACTTTATCGCCGCGAAATACCAGCTGTTTCATATGCCGCCATTTTTCGCAACCGGCCTTCGTTTCGCGCTGGTGGCCATGCTGCTGGTCGCGTTTGTAAAAATACCAACCAGGCGGGAACTAAAGGCGATTACGGTGCTATCGGTGCTCGCCACGCTTCATTTTTCGCTGCCTTATGTCGGCATGTCGATGGGGCTGAATATCGCCTCCACCGCGATTGTCGCGCAGATGGGTGTGCCGTTTTCCTGCCTGCTGGGCGCGATTCTGCTGGGCGACCGGCTCGGCAAATGGAGGCTTTCCGGCATGGCGATTGCATTTTTCGGCATGAGCATTGTGCTCGGCAGCCCCAATGCGCTCGAGCATCCGCTCGCTTTCATGCTCACGCTTGCCGGCGCTTTTTTCTGGGGGCTTTCCAACATCGTGATGAAAATGGAACATGTTGAACAAGTCAATGTGATGCAGATGCTCGGCTGGATGTCCCTACTCGCCGCGCCGCAGCTGCTGCTACTCAGCGCGATTCTTGAACCCGGCGCATGGGGCACACTCGAAACCATGCCCCAAAGCGCGGCGCTTGGCCTGCTTTACACCGTGGTGCTTTCCACTCTGGTGGCGCATGGGCTGTGGTATTTCCTGATTAAGAACCACCCGGTCACCTACATCGCGCCCTATTCGCTCCTGGTGCCGGTGCTCGGCACGTGGTTTGCCTCGCTGTTTTTTGGCGAGCAGGTGACATGGCATGTGCTGCTTGGCGGTTTGATTACGCTTGCAGGAGTTGCTATTATCGTCATCCGCCGCCCGAAAATCGTTGCCCACGGAGAAACCACGTGAGAATCATCCCCTGCCCCTCGCCCAATTTCAACGACCGCGAAGGACACGAAATCGATATGCTGGTGCTGCATTACACTGGCATGAGAAGCGCGGGTGACGCGCGCGATAAGCTGTGCAACGCCAATCACGAGAAAAAGGTAAGCTGCCATTATCTGGTGGATGAAGATGGCACCATCTACGCGATGGTGGATGAAGCCATGCGCGCATGGCACGCCGGCGTCAGCTATTGGCGCGGCCATACCAACATCAACCAGCGCTCGATCGGCATCGAGATTGTCAATCCCGGCCATGAATTCGGCTATAGGCCATTTCCAAAGCCGCAGATGGAAGCGGTGGCTGAGTTATGTAAAGATATTCTCTCGCGGCATAGCATTCCTCAGCGCAATGTCATCGGCCATTCGGATGTGGCGCCAGAGCGCAAGCAGGATCCGGGCGAACTGTTTGATTGGCCGTGGCTGGCAGAGTGTGGAGTGGGATTGTGGCCATTTACTTCTCCCTCCCCCCTTGTGGGGGAGGGTCGGGGTGGGGGGGCTACTGAAAATGCCTCACCTTTAATGCCCCCCCTCCCTAGCCCTCCTCCACAAGGGGGGAGGGAATTGGAAGCATATGGCTACCAAACCACCAACCTGCCCGCCACCATCACCGCCTTTCAGCGCCATTTCCGGCCTAAGCTATTGACGGGACAATGGGATCGAGAGTGCGCGCTGATACTGCACTCCTTGCTAGACTCTAAACCCTAAACTCTATACTCTACCCACACCAGACAGCCGGATAGCCGCGGGCGCAAGCTCGAGGAAAGTCCGGGCTCCACGTGGAACGGTGGCGGGTAACGCCCGCCGAGAGCAATCTCAGGGACAGTGCCACAGAAAATATACCGCTTTGGTATAGGTTGCGAAGGTGACGAAAGTTGCGAAGGTTGCGTAGGTCTAACTTACGAAACATGCGCAACCTACGAAACCTGCGAAATCTCAGAGCAAGGGTGAAAAGGTGCGGCCGAAAGGCTTAAAGTAAGAGCGCACCGCGCTTCTGGTAACAGAAGTGGCAGGGAAAACCCCGCCGGGAGCAAGATCAAATAGGGGTGGTGTGCCTCCACGCACAATACCACCCGGGTAGATTGCGTGAGGTGCTTGGCAACAAGCATCCCAGATGAATGGCTATCACCTTCTTCTTATCCCCTCTCCCGCTTGCGGGGGAGGGTTAGGGAGGGGGTACAGAACCCGGCTTACAGGCTGTCTGGTATTAATTTGGATGAGAGGTAAGAGATGAGCGATTTGTGCTCAATCCCTAATCTCCTGACCCAGCATCCTCGGCGACTTGAAATCAACCAGCTCGCAGCGCGCGTGCGAGAGAACCTGCCAGTCCGGCGTGTGACAGCGGAAAATTGCGCTGGCGCAGGTGGGAAATTTAATCGCCATGCGCTCGATTAATTCTTCATCGCCCTGATGCGCGAGCTTCATCGCCAGCTCATGGATGCCGGGATTGTGCGCCACCACCAGAAGCTGCTGAACCGCA
>CANHDY010000112.1 GCA_947459535.1 Rickettsiales bacterium
AAAGGTGAGCGAGCCGGGGCTTTCGCAATAAATTACGCGCGTATTCGGCTTAATGAGCGCTTTAATGCCTGCGCCAATCGTCGGGTCATAGTAGGTGGTTTCCACACCGAAACGCTTCAGCTCATTGTTGGCAAAGCGGCGCGAAGGGCCATACACGCTGTCTGCCATAAGCAGATGATCGCCCGCTTTCAGAAACGCCATCAGCGACACCGCGATAGCGGAAAGACCAGAAGCCGTGGCAATGGCATGTTCCACACCTTCCAGCTGCGCGATGGTGTCTTCCAGTGCGGTGGTGGTGGGGGTGCCATAGCGGCCGTAGGTTACATCAGGGATATCCTTGCCCTCTGCTGCTTCCAGCTCGGCCATCGTGGGAAACAAAATGGTCGATGCACGGTGCGGCGGCATGTTCACCACGCCGCGATGATGTTCCGGCTGGCAGCCAAGTGTGGCAAGAAGTGTCTCTTTATGCATGTGATTTTTCCTTGTGTTTAGGGCAGCTTTACCGGATAAATACGGCTCATCTCCACCAAAAAATAATGCAACCAAACCCATGACAAGTAAACCACAAAAATACTATCCCGATGTCGATCCCAACCCCGATTTCGCCAAAATCGAAGAAGCGGTGCTGGCGCGCTGGAAAGCTGAAGGCAGTTTTGAGGCCTCGATTGATGGTCGCAAAGATGCCAAAGAATTCATCTTCTATGATGGCCCGCCCTTTGCCAACGGTCTGCCCCACTACGGCCACCTGCTCACCGGCTATGTGAAGGATTTATACGCCCGCTACCAGACCATGCGCGGCAAGCGCGTGGAGCGCCGCTTCGGCTGGGACTGCCACGGCCTGCCCGCTGAGATGGGTTCGGAAAAAGAACTCGGCATCTCTGGCCGCGCCGCGATCCAAAATTACGGCATCGATAAATTCAACGAGCATTGCCGCACCAGCGTGATGAAATACACCGCCGAGTGGGAAGATTATGTCACGCGGCAAGCCCGCTGGGTCGATTTTAAGAACGACTACAAAACCATGGATAAAAATTTCATGGAGTCCGTCCTGTGGGCATTCAAACAGCTTTACGACAAAGGGCTGGTCTATGAAGCGCACCGCGTGATGCCCTATAGCTGGGCGGCCGAAACGCCCCTTTCGAATTTTGAGACGAAGCTCGACAACTCCTACCGCGAGCGCGAGGACAAGGCGATCACGGTGGCGTTTGAGCTTACCGAAGCGCCCAAAGGTGCACCGAAAGCCGATAAATATTATGTGGTGGCTTGGACAACCACGCCGTGGACACTCCCTAGCAATCTGGCCTTGGCGGCGGGTAAAGAAATGGAATATCTGGCGATCTGTCATCCCGGCGAAGGCCGGGATCTAAGCCAGACTACATGCACTATTCTGGCTAAATCTGCGCTGGCGCGTTACGCCAAGGAACTATCAGTAGAGCAAGAAAAAGATATGGATCCCGGCCTTCGCCGGGATGACATGGTTACGGGTGCTGACCTCATCGGCCTCACCTACAAACCCCTCTTCCCCTATTTCGCGAACCACAAAAACGCCTTCCGCATTCTGGATGGCTCGGCTTTTGTTACTGACGGCGATGGCACGGGCATCGTGCACATGGCGCCAGGCTTCGGTGAAGATGACCAGAAATGCTGCGAAGCGAATAGCATTGAGCTGGTGGTGCCCGTCGATGGACAGGGTAAATATACGGATGAGATTTTTGATATGCCACAACCCTCACCCTACCCCTCTCCCTATAAGGGAGAGGGAAGCGACGGCAAAGCCGTCGCGGGTGAGGGTGTTTTTTCTTTACGCGGCCTGAACGTTATCGCCGATACGCGTAAAAACGCCGATGAACCCTATAAAGAAGAGCAGCTGAAGAAATTCGGCCTCGCGAATCTTCGCATCATCAACTACCTCAAACAAACCGGCCAGCTGATCAAGCAGGAAGATTTCAAACACAACTACCCACATTGCTGGCGTACGGATATGCCGCTCATTTACCGCGCCATGCCAAGCTGGTATGTGGAGGTGACGAAGTTTCGCGATCGCGCGGTGGAAATCAACAAAACCATCAACTGGATCCCCGAGCATATTCGTGATGGGCAGATGGGGCATATGCTCGCCACCGCCCCCGACTGGAGCATCTCGCGCAATCGCTTCTGGGGCACGCCGATTCCGGTGTGGAAGGGCGATAAAGGTGGAATAAAAGTGTTTGGTAGCATTGCTGAGCTTGAGGAATTTTTTGGTGATGTCACCCCGTCGAATGACGGGGTCCGGACCCCGCAACAAGTGCGGGGTGACAGGTTAGAGATAACCGATCTCCACCGCCCCTTCATCGACACACTTGTCAAAACCGATGAGCATGGTGAGACATGGCGTCGCGTGGAGGATGTGTTTGATTGCTGGTTTGAATCCGGCTCCATGCCCTTTGCGCAGGTGCATTACCCGTTTGAAAACAAGGAGTGGTTTGAAAAGCACTTCCCCGCCGATTTCATCACCGAATATGTCGGTCAGACGCGCGGCTGGTTCAACACGCTGATCATGCTGAGCACAGCGCTGTTCGACAAAGCGCCGTTTAAAAACTGCATCTGCCATGGCGTGGTGCTCGATTCGGAAACTGGCCTGAAATATTCCAAGCGCCTCAAAAATTATAAAGACCCGATGGAGGTAATGGATAAATATGGCGCGGATGCGCTGCGCTGGCTGATGATTTCCAGCCCCGTGATGCGCGGGCAGGATCTGGCGGTTGACCCCGAAGGCAAATTCATCCGGGATGTCGTACGCCTTGCCATCAAGCCTATCTGGAACGCCTATAATTTCTTCACGCTTTATGCGAATGCGGATTCCATATCCTGTGGCGCGCGCAGCGCGAGCACAGGATCTCAAAATGCAGATGGAGATCCTGCGCAGCCGCAGAGCGGCTCGCAGGATTTATTAGATCGCTACATCCTCGCCAAATGCTCGCAGGCGGTGGAGACCATCAGAACATCGCTGGATAGCTACGACACGCCAGCCGCATGCGATGCGCTCACGCAGTTTTTTGATGTGCTGAATAACTGGTATATTCGCCGCAGCAAGGAGCGCTTCTGGGCGGAGGAAAAATCAGAAGATAAACAGGCGGCTTATTATACAATCTATACTGTCCTTGAAACCATGTGTCGCGCAGCCGCGCCGCTTCTGCCACTCACGCTTGATGAAATTTATCGCGGGCTAACGGGTGAGAGTGTGCATTTATCGTCATTCCCCGAATTGCCTAAGGCAATTCTAGGGGAATCCAGTCTGGATCGCCCTAGAATCGGCCTTGCCGATTCGGGCGATGACGAGCAGGAACTTGTCGCGCAAATGGATTGGGTGCAGGATGTCTGCAACGCCGCGCTGGCGATTCGCAATAAAATCAATATCAGAGTAAGGCAGCCACTAAAATCAGCAATGATTATAACGAAAAAAACAGCCTACCAGCACTTCAATTTCATCATTAAAGACGAAATTAATGTAAAAGATGTGAGTGTTTCTGAGGAATTTGATCGTTACGCTACACTCAAACTCTCCATAAACAATCCTGTTCTCGGCAAGCGTTTACCTGAGAAAATGAAGCAGATTATTCCTGCCTCGAAAAAAGGTGAGTGGAAGCAGGTGGATGGTACGGTCGAAATTTGCGGTGAGAAGCTACTCGCGGGCGAATACAGCCTCCAGCTAGAACCCAAGCCTGAATATAAAGATCGCGCGCAGGCGCTTTCTTCCAACGATGCGCTGGTGATTCTGGATATCACCATCACACCAGAACTCGAAGCCGAGGGCATCGCACGCGACATGGTGCGCGCCATTCAGCAGGCGCGAAAAGATGCGGCGCTGCATGTGTCGGATCGCATTGCGCTGTATATCGATGCACCGGAGAGCATCAGCGCGGCGCTTGCGGCGCATAAGGATTATGTCATGGAACAGACGCTCACCACTGCATTGTTGGCACAAAAACCCGCCGCGCAGGCTTTCTCGACTGAAAGTGAAATTGATGATAAGAAAGTGACCATATCGATCGCGAAGGCGGCGTAAGGAGGCAGCATGACAGCAAGCAAACAACAAGCAAAATACATGGCGCTCGGCCAGCTTTACACCAATGAAATCACCAACCCGCTTATTTTACAGGCGATGGTGGATGTGCCGCGCGAGCAGTTTCTACCCGCATCTCTGCAAGGCGTGGCGTATGTGGATGAAGAGCTGCCGCTGGCTGATGGCCGCTTTCTGATGGAGCCGCTCACGGTTGCTAAGCTGCTGTCGCTCTCTGAGATTCAGGAAACCAGCCGTGTGCTGGTGGTAGGCGCGCTCACGGGCTATGTGGTGGCGCTCGCCGCCAAACTTGCGCACCATGTGGTGGCGACTGAAATCGACCCGCAGATGCTAGCGCAAACCAGAGAGAATCTTGCGAAGCTCGCACTTTCTAATGTTGACCTGCAGCAGGTGAAATCGCTCGCGGATGGCTATGCGCTTTCAGCGCCTTATGATGTCATCATCATCACCGGTGCGGTGGAGGTGATACCGGAATCACTCGGCTCGCAGCTTTCGATTCATGGTAAGCTCGCGGCGGTATTTAAAGTATCAGATCGCCCCGCCTCAGCCCTTGGCCTTGGCCGCGGCACTTTGGTTACGCGTGCGGCGGACGGCCTGCAATATCGCGAGATGTTTGATGCCAGTGCTGCGCTACTCCCGGAATTTGCAAAGCCTGCAGGTTTTGTTTTCTAGCGGCTTGTGCTGAAAGCTTTATTTCGTTATAACTGCGCCATGTTTTTTCGCGCATTACCACTCATTG
>CANHDY010000113.1 GCA_947459535.1 Rickettsiales bacterium
AATACGGCTCGGCACCAGATAATCGCGCGCGCCTTCCGGTGAGCTGGCGGTGAGGATCGGCGTCTGGAATTCGTTGAAGCCCGCCTCGGTCATGCGGCGACGAAGCGACGAGATGACCTGCGAGCGCAGCATGATGTTGCGGTGGAGCTTCTCGCGGCGCAGATCAAGAAAACGATAACGCAGGCGGGTTTCCTCCGGCTGCTCGCGGTCAGCATTGACCTGAAGCGGCAGCGGCTCTGCAGCGGACTCCAGATGGTAGCTTTCAACCGCCACCTCGATCTCGCCGGTGGCGATCTCTTGATTGATGGTCTCCGGCGTGCGCGCCACCACCTTGCCGGTGATGCAAATGACACTTTCCAGCGGCGTGCGCGATAGCTGATCCAGAAATTGACTCCCTTCCGAGGCCACGAGCTGCGTGATACCATAGTGATCGCGCAGATCGACAAACAGCAAATTGCCGTGGTCGCGGCGCCTGTGCACCCAGCCGGAAAGTTTCACAGTTTGGCCGACATGGGCTTTGGAGAGCTGGTTGCAGGTGTGGGTGCGATATTGGGTCATAGGGATTAGGCTTTAGGGATTAGAGGTTGGTGGATAGAAAGCTCATATGTCATAAAAACCAATGAGAGAATAGGCAAATTGTTTCACGTGAAACATTTTTGCCCAATAACCCTCACCCCACCCTCTCCCTGAGAGGGAGAGGGGGAAGTAAGTAAAATTGTTTCACGTGAAACAATTTATGGTTATATGACAGAATTTTAACAAAAATCTCCCTTCCTGAGCAGCGATTTTCATGCTTGTCACAAAAGCTTCACTTTGTAGATAGCAATGGTTGGGTTAGTTTGGATAGCGTAGTTTTAGCATTTTACCAAATCAGAGGGTTTTATGAGCGCAGTGATGGAGAAAGTTGCAGGCAACGTTGCAGACCAGCTAAACGGCCTTGGCAGAGGTGACTTTAAGGTCGAAGCGCGCAGCAACTATGGAGGTAGCGGGCTAGACAATCAAAACCAGATGCCGGCTACGCTGGAACTCACCATTACCAACGACGCGCTGGAAACCGACCCAACGCTTCAGGCATTAATTCTCTCTCAGCTATCACAAATCCCCGCGCTTGCAGAGAACGTGCAGTTTGAAACTGACCGCAAGCATGCGGAAAATCTAGCCAAACGCCTGCGTGAATTCATTAAAGACGGCGCGCAAATTCCTGAAAGTTTTGCTGCATGGTTTGAGGAAATGGCGAAAAAAGACACACAGCAGCGCCCTGATCACACCGTTCAAATCACTAAAGCAGATACTGGCATTACCGTCAGTCTGGATGTACCGAAAGATGCCGACCCCGCCGCTGTCCAGAAGAATCTGGAAGCACGTATGGAGGCGATCAAGGCGATGCTTGCTGAGCGCGTGGTCAAATACACCCCGGAAGCAGCGACAGATGAGCAGAAACAGGCGCTGCGCGATCGGGTTAAAGCGCTCGATTTTGCTGTATCTGCGAGCAAAACGGATTATGGCAGCCTCTTATCCATCAATGTCATGTCAAAAGAACAACTTGCCGTCGCTAAACAAAACCAAAGCGCAGGCTATAAAGGCCCCACCCTTTCTGCTGATGAAACTAAGGCCTTGCGCGATTCTAATCCGCTCAATGCGCTGAAAGATGACGATAAAACTGCGCAGCTGCAAAAAGCGGTCGCCCGCTCGGTGCTGTTTGCCGGAGATAAGGCGATGGAGGTGTTCCCGATTATCGCCGGACGCGAGGATATGAAACGCGCGGTGATCAAGCCGCTGGTAAGGCTCGCGCAAGCAAAGCCGGAAATGGCCGACAAGGTTAAGAATTTTATCGAGGACGATACATTTAAGAAGCATGAGAATTGGGTATATTCCGGCGTTATTGGCACTAGCAATAACAGCGTAGAAGGCGGCAAACAGCAACCGCGCATTGTTAAAACACCCGCCATAAAAACTGCAGATGGCAACGAAAAATATACCCCCGGTCAAATCACCGTTTCGCTTGATTTACCGGCCAATAAATTTAAGGCGATTGTTGAATCAATTGCCGGTGTGGCCAGTGAGCGCGATATTAATACACTTCCAATCGGCGAGCTAACGCCAGCCGAGCTGGAACAGGTGGCGCCGCAGCGGGCGAATGAGCTGAGCGCCGACCAGATCGCCGCACTGCCGGAAGGCGTGCGCGCGCAGGTGATGGCCGCTCAGTCGGCAGCAGCACAGCAGCAAGCCCCTGCCCTCGCGCCGGATGTTCTGGCGAAGATCGGCGCAGATGGGGTTCAGGCCGCGCAGCCGGGTATTGATGGCGCGGCGGCGCAGCAAGCAGCCATGAATGCAGCGGTTGCTAAGGTGCTTAAAGAACATGGGGGAAGCCCGCTTTCTTTTGCTGACGCGGTGAGGGCGCAGCAGGAAGCCGCAAAATCAGGCGGCGCGGCGATCGGCGCGGCTTAGGTTCGTCATCCCCGCGACCTGTCCTCCGAAGCCACTTGGCGTAGGGGGAAGGCGGGGATCCAGCCTTACTTGCGGAAGCAAGGAAAAAAGTTCTTTTCCGCCGCTAATCCCGGCTTTAGCTGGATCCCGGCTCAAGGCCGGGATGACGGAGCGAGCGGCCATGATGGAAACCACTAGCCAATCCGCTCGCCCCGCCCTATATTCCCGTCATCATTCATCCTACAGGATCCCCGCCTGCGCGGGGATGTGACTCATGCAACTGATCACCACCAACGACGAGCTGGTTAAATTCTGCGCTGAAGTGAAGGAAAGCGGTTACATCACCGTTGACACCGAATTTCTGCGCGAAAAAACCTACTGGCCGAAGCTGTGCCTGATTCAGATTGCAGGCGCCATGCACTCCGCCGCGATTGATCCGCTGGCAGAAGGCATTGACCTTGCGCCGGTGTGGGCGCTGCTGAGCGACAAAAACCTGCTTAAGGTGTTTCACGCTTGCCGGCAGGATATTGAAATTTTTTATCACTTAACCGGCGCGATGCCGGAGCCGATTTTTGATACGCAGGTGGCGGCGGCGGTGTGCGGGTATGGTGAATCGGTGTCGTATGAAACGCTGGTGAATAAAATCGTGGGCGCGGAACTGGATAAAAGCTCGCGCTTCACGGATTGGTCAGCGCGCCCGCTTTCCGACAAGCAGCTGGCCTACGCCCTTTCTGATGTGACGCACCTGCGGCTGATTTATGACGACCTCAAAATCAAAATCGAAGCCGCCGGGCGCGAACGTTGGATTGAGTCCGAACTGGCAACGCTGACCAGCCCGGCGCTGTATGACCCATCCCCGCGCGATGCATGGAAACGCCTGAAATATGGCAACATGCGCCCCAAGCACCTTGCGATTCTGCGCGAGCTGGCTGAGTGGCGCGAAAGCGAGGCGCGAAAAGGTGATGTGCCAAGGGGGCGTATCCTGAAAGATGAAGTGCTGGTAGAGCTGGCCTCCGTTGCGCCGCGCAAAGAAGCGGATCTCGACCGGCTTCGCAGCCTTGCCGGGGGTATTTCCAAAAGCAAAATCGTTTCGGTTCTGGAATGTGTGGAGCGCGCGCTTTCACTACCGCAAGGCGAATGGCCGCAGGTGGCGAAGCACAAGCGCCAGCCGGAGCATGTGACTGGCGCGGTGGCCATGCTTTCTTTCCTGCTGAAAGTGAAAGCCGACCAGCACGGCATTGCCCCCAGCCTGATCGCCGGCAAGGACGACCTCGAGCAGCTGGCACTGGGCAGCACCGAATCCAGCCTGCTTTCCGGCTGGCGCTACGATGTGTTTGGCAAAAAAGCAAGAGCCATGCTGGAGGGCAAACTCCTCATCGCCCTGAACCCGAAAAACGGCAAAGTGGTGTTTGAAGAGCGCGATTAAAGCGACGGTGATTTATCATCGCCAGTGCTATGTCCGAGTAGCTTAGAAAGATCGCTCACCCATTGATTGATCTGGAATTTTCCAGCAACTCCATTTTCACGAGCAACCGTCCAGAGATTTCGCCGAAGCGCATTCACTCGATCATCTACGACATCTGGGAGTCGCTGCCCTTGATCATCAATGACACCTAGCCCTCTTAACATTTCATCAGAGAGCATTGCTTTGTGATAGCCCGGCCTGGCTGCTTCTGGAACGATCAGCTCAGGCTTTGGAGGGTGCATTTCCTGGTATGTTGTTACCGGTCTTATTTCTTTCCCGACAACTGGCTCTTTATCTTCGATCAAGCGAAGGATGCGGCCTGAGATCAAGCTAGGGATGCGGCCTGATTGAAGCGTCTCTAAAGCGACTCTGAGCTTTGTATCCAAACCGAGTGCATCATATAATTCACCATGCTGAAGCGCTCTTTGCGAAGAGTAATCTGTTTGGCTTGAAATGATATTTAGAATTCTATCCTCCAGATTTTTTCCTGCCTGCTTGTGGAGATCGGCAATGAACTGCAGCACCTGACGCGCAGTTTCAGCACTGGCGGGGTATTGCGCAGTGGCGAGCTCGGCGAATATCTCGTCTTCTATAAGCGAATGCAGGTTGATTCTGACATTTCCCTGCACGTAATTTGCGATCGGCACACCAGTCTTACCAACGCGCAGTGAAAGATTCTGACGAAGATCTTCGTAATTTTGCTGCGGTGGCAATTTAAAAACCATAGTGACTGACCTGCATAGACTTGTTAATTAAAATTAGCATAGCGCGCGCAATTTGTGCTGGCCAGAAAAATATTATTGCAATTGCAAATCATTCTTATTGATGTTAGGGGTTTGCTCAACATCGAATAAGCCAACCTTTCGGAGCCTTTATGCGCTTTGCCCTGCTTTCCCTGACGACCACA
>CANHDY010000114.1 GCA_947459535.1 Rickettsiales bacterium
AGCCATACCCGCGAAAGCGGGTATCCTGAACGACCTGCAGGAACGAATTGGTAGGGTCGCTTTAATGTTTTCTTGTCATACCCGCGAAAGCGGGTATCCTGAACGACCTGCAGGGTTCCTGCTTTCGCAGGAACGACAAAGGAGAAGCCTTTAAATGTTCGGCAAGATGAAACTTTATACCGTGCATGTGAAACCCGGTGCGGCAAGCGCCTATGAGCGGCCGGTCTTTGTGCGCGAGGGATTTAATCTTTACGCATTTATTTTCACCATGTTCTGGGCGCTGTATCATCGCCTGTGGCTGCCGGCGCTTGGGATTTTCCTGATTAATGCCGCGCTGATGGCGATGGCCAAGGGGCAGTGGTTTGGCACGGAAGGCATTTCCATCCTGCAGCTGGGCTGCAATTTGCTCATTGGCTTTCATGCCAATGACTGGCTGCGCGTGAAGCTTGCAAGGCGCGGCTACATCATGGCCGATATTACGGCGGGAGATAGCCTGCTTCGCGCCGAGCAGCGCTATTTCGAGCGCCTGCTTGCGGCATGAGTATCGCGGTGATTGATTACGGCTCTGGCAATCTGCGCTCAGCCGCCAAAGCGCTGGAGCGTGTTGCGCCCGATGGCGTTAATGTCCATATCACCCAAAGCCCTGCGGATTTAAAACGCGCGAGCCATATCGTGCTGCCCGGTGTCGGCGCGTATGGCGACTCGATGCGCGGTCTTGCCGCCATCCCCGGTATGCTGGCAGCATTGCATGAAGAAGTACAGGTGAAACAAAAACCCTTTCTGGGCATTTGTGTCGGGATGCAGCTTTTGTTTGAACGCGGCTTTGAGCACGGCATGCATGACGGACTGGGCTGGCTGAAGGGGGAGGTCGTGCCCCTAAAGCCCTCCCCCCTTGAGGGGGAGGGTTGGGTGGGGGGTAGTCTTGGCTCAAACCGAACGAGTTTCACCCCCCCTCCTAGCCTCCCCCCTCAAGGGGGGGAGGAAATATTGAAGATCCCCCACATGGGCTGGAATGAACTCACCGTGAGCGCACACCCGCTGCTTGCTGGCATCCAAACGGGCGCGCACGCCTATTTTGTGCATAGCTACCATGCGGCAGGCTCGCCGGATGTGATTGCCAGCTGCAACTATGGACAAACCATTACCGCAGTGGTAGCGAAGGGCAACATCATGGGCACGCAGTTTCACCCGGAAAAAAGTCAGGAAACGGGCTTGCGTTTGCTAGCTAATTTCGTGAGATTCTGAAGCATGTTTTTTGTCATCCGTCATCTGTCATCCGTCATCTGATATGCCCGCTCGCGTCGAACGCATCACCGAATTCCGCCACGCCGACCTGCCCGAGCTGGTGCAGGCGACCGAGGACGCCATTCGCGAGGGCATCGGCTTTAACTGGGTGCTTCCGCCGGGCAAGGATGTGCTTGAGACGTACTGGAAAGGCGTGCTGGTGGTGCCAGAGCGCGTACTCTTTGCTGGGCGTCTGGACGGCACGCTATCCGCCAGCATTCAGCTGCTGAAGCCGGGGCCCAGTAAGGAAACTTCATCCTTTGCTGCGCATATCGAGGCGCATTTTGTGGCGCCCTGGTCGCGCGGGCATGGCCTTGCTAAAATGCTCTTGGAAGCTGCTGAGCGCGAAGCGCGCTCGCAGGGTTTTTCGGTGCTCAGGCTCTCTGTGCGCGCCACACAGGAAGCCGCGATCAAGCTCTATGAAGAAAGCGGCTACACCCACTGGGGCACGCTGCCCTACTATGAATTTGAAAGCGCGCAGATGATTCCCGGGCGCTTTTATTATAAAAACCTCGAGCCGATCAGTACGCTGGTATGAACCTCTACCCCGCCATTGACCTCAAAGACGGACGCTGCGTGCGCCTGTTGCGCGGCGACATGGAGAAAGCAACCGTTTTTGAAAATACGCCCGCCGATCAGGCAAAGCAGTTTGAGGCGGCCGGCTTTTCATGGCTGCATGTGGTGGATTTAAACGGCGCGTTTGAAGGAAAGCCGGTGAATGAACAGGCGGTGCGCGCGATTCGCGCCAGTGTGCGCATGAAGCTGCAGCTGGGCGGCGGCATTCGTAGCCTAAACCAAATCGATGCGTGGCTATCGCTGGGCATCTCGCGGGTGATTCTGGGCACGGTGGCGCTCAAAAACCCGCCGCTCGTGAGGGAGGCGTGCAAGCTGTTTCCCGGCAAGATCGCCGTGGGTATTGATGCGAAGGATGGCTATGTGGCCGTGGAAGGCTGGGCAGAAGTTTCCGACATCAAGGCGGCGCAGCTGGCAAAGAAATTTGAAGATGCGGGCGTCGCCGCCATCATCTACACCGACATCAGCCGCGATGGCGCGATGCAGGGCAGCAATGTCGCCGAGACCGTTTCGCTTGCGAAACATATTTCCATTCCGGTCATTGCTTCCGGCGGTGTTTCATCGCTTGCTGATATTCGCGCTTATAAAGAGCATATGGCCAGTGGCATTGATGGCGTGATTATCGGCCGCGCGCTCTATGATGGGGTGATTGATCCTAAAGAAGCACTCGCACTGGCAGGTCGCTAATGGATATCCTATTTGAAGCGCTAGGCTGGGTAGGGATGGTGCTAGTGCTTGGCGCGTATGGCCTGCTTTCGGCCAAGAAAATCCAAAGCGATACGCTTGTCTACCATGGTTTGAATATCATCGGTGCGCTGCTGCTTGCTGTCTATACGTACTGGAAAGATGCGCTACCCTCCGCGGCGCTGAACATCATCTGGTGTTTCATTGGCCTGTATACGCTGCGCGGCATTCTTCGCGCGCGAAAGAAGATTTAAGCCATGCTGAAGAAGCGTATTATTCTACAATTGCTCCCTCCCCTCACGCGGGGGAGGGTCGGGGTGGGGGGGCAAAGAAACATTACCCCTCACCTCGGTTTGCCTAAGCACTTAGCTTGCGCTAAGTACAAGGCAAACCGTCCTCTCCCTCAAGGGGAGAGGAGGAGGTAGATATGCTCAAAACCCGTATAATTCCCTGCCTTGATGTCAAAGATGGCCGCGTGGTCAAGGGCGTGAATTTTGTGGAGCTTCGTGACGCGGGGGATCCGGTGGAGCAGGCAAAGCTTTATGATGCTGGCGGCGCTGATGAGCTGTGCTTTCTCGATATCACCGCCTCGAGCGACAATCGCGGCATTTTGTATGATGTGATTTCGCGTGTCGCTGAAGCATGCTTCATGCCGCTCACGGTTGGCGGCGGCGTGCGCACATTGGATGATATCAGGCAGCTGCTACTGGCAGGGGCGGATAAAGTGTCGATTAATACCGAGGCCGTTAAACGGCCGGAATTTGTACGTGAAGCGGCGGAGAAATTCGGCAGCCAGTGCATTGTGGTGGCGATTGATGCGAAATCATCCTGCGGGCTGCGTAGCGGCAGCGCAGGATCTCATGAGGCACGAGATCCCGTGCTCACGGAAATTGTACATACAATTTCCGCGCCACGGGATGAAGGCGCCCACTTCCAAGTCTACACCCACGGCGGCAGGAGCCCAACCGGCCTGGACGCGGTAGCGTGGGCGAAGAAAATGGCAGGCTACGGGGCAGGGGAGATTCTGCTCACCTCCATGGATCGCGATGGCACCAAGCAGGGAGTGAACATCCCGCTCACCCGCGCCGTGGCGGATAGCGTGCCCATTCCAGTGATTGCCTCTGGTGGTATCGGCTCGCTTGCCCATTTTTCTGAAGCAGTAAAAGAAGGCCATGCCAGCGCTGTGCTCGCGGCCTCGGTCTTTCATTTTGGCGAATTCAGCATTGCTGAGGTGAAAGAGTCTATGCAAGCGGCCGGGATTGCCGTAAGAAGGTGATATGAGCACTAACGACACACTCGAACGCCTCTACAAAGTTGTTGAAAGCCGCCGCGGCGGTGATCCTGACACATCGTATGTCGCCAAACGCCTGAAGCAGGGCACCGCAAAAATCTCCCAGAAGCTGGGTGAGGAAGCGGTGGAAACTGTGATTGCCGCCATGCGCGGCGATAAAAAAGAACTCATCAATGAATCAGCGGATCTGATTTTTCATTGGCTGCTGCTGCTGGTGGATCAGGGCATTACGCTGGAGGAAGTGATGGCCGAGATGACCCGCCGTGAGGGCACCTCCGGCCATGTGGAAAAAAAGCGAAGAAGGAACGACCTATGATCGATAGCAAAAGTCTGGATGTATTGTTTAATAGTGCGCGCACGCATAATGGCTGGCTTGCAAAGCTGGTCGATGATGCGCTTCTTAAGCAGGCCTTTGACCTTGCAAAAATGGCACCGACCAGCGCGAACATGCAGCCGATGCGCATCGTGTTTGTAAAGTCACAGGCGGCTAAAGAAAAACTAAAGCCTGCGCTCGATAAGGGTAATATTGACAAAACCATGAGCGCGCCGGTGGTGGCGATCATCGGCATGGATATTCATTTTTACAACGAGCTACCGCGCCTGTTTCCGCATGTGGATGCGAAGGCATGGTTTAAAGACCTGCCGGAGAATGTGCTGGAAGTGCTCGCGATGCGCAATAGCAGCCTGCAGGGTGCCTATTTTATGCTGGCAGCGCGCGCGGTGGGTCTCGATTGCGGGCCGATGAGCGGCTTTAATAACCAGATGGTGGATGAACTGTTTTTTAAGGGCACCACGATTAAATCCAACTTCATCTGCAATCTTGGCTACGGCGATGCCAGCAAGCTCTACCCGCGCAGTCCAAGGCCAGAATTTGGTGAATTCTGTAGAGTTGAGTGATCGCCGTCATCCCGGAAAATTTAGCAGTAGCAAA
>CANHDY010000115.1 GCA_947459535.1 Rickettsiales bacterium
GTAGCCACCGCGCTGTTTTGGCGCTGCGCTTCCACAAACCTTGTGCCGCTTGACCCATCGCTACACACAGTCCTTCGATACCTGAAAGGTCGTCGAAACATCATCGACACTCATCCCGGAACACCGCGCATCCACAACGGGCTGACGTAAATCATCACTGTAACTCTTCGTGCTATGGCGCATACTTACCCCCCCATAACACACCTATACAATAATAGCTAATTAAACGTTAAATGCTATACTCAATCACGGGATCATTGGGATAGTTGCGTTGAATAGCTCTTATATGCCTTAGTGCCTCGGCATAATCTTTTCGATTGTTTCGCTTAAGCAGTGCGTAAGCAGCGCAGCTATGTCCGTAAGATTGATATGTGGATCTGGTAAGAACTTTTGCACTTTCAAGGGCTTTTTCATAATTTTGAGATTCTGCAAAAGCAAGTGACGATAGTATATGGGGATAATAAAAATTGCGTGGATCGATTGTTTTTATCTCGCTCAGCTGTTTTGAGTATTGAAGCACAAGTTCTAAATCTTTTTTGCCAAGGGCTGCTTTGGCGGCTGTGAATAAGCCAATAGATTTATTTTTAGGAGCGGTGCTTTCAATCAGTTTCTCAGCGTATATTTGAGCCTCGTCAAACTTTTTCATTTTCAGCATGCAATTTGCATAGCAGCTAGCTGGGATCTCCGGATTATAATCAGGGTTATTAGGTTCTTTGTCATGCAGGTCGAGAATCTTTTTAAAGTAGCCTGCAGCTTCCTCATAAAAACCAAGTTTGAATGCCGTATTTCCTGCCAACTGTTGTAGTACAGAGTCTTTGGAGAAATTATTGGCACCAATGCGCGCATGCTCCATTGCCTTCAAGAGGAGATCTTTACAATTTTCATCTCTATTAGGTTTATCAGCTATCTTCCTGTAAAGCTCAGCTAGCCGGGTTCGCCTAAATAACTGATCCTCAGGGATTGTTTTTTCGAGCTCTCTTTCGCATTTTTCAATGAGTTCACGTGGATCTCTTGGCTTATTAGAATAGCTTCCCATATTCGCTCTTGGTAATGAATTAAGAATCATAATATAGTAACGGTTTGGATGAAAACTTTTATGAAGATTCTGTTAATGTTTAAATCATTGATTATCAATGACTAAATTCGAATTGGTGTCTGATTTTGCGCCCGCCGGCGACCAGCCCACCGCCATCGAAACGCTGCTTTCGGGGCTGGATGCGCGCGCGCGCGATCAGGTGCTGCTTGGCGTCACCGGCTCGGGCAAGACCTTCACCATGGCGCAGGTCATTGCGCGTACGCAGCGCCCGGCGCTCGTCATGGCGCATAACAAAACGCTCGCCGCGCAGCTCTACAGCGAGATGAAGGCCTTCTTTCCGAATAACGCCGTCGAGTATTTCGTCTCCTACTACGACTACTACCAGCCCGAGGCCTACGTTCCGAAAACCGACACCTACATTGAAAAAGATTCCTCGATCAACGAGCAGATTGACCGCATGCGCCACTCCGCCACGCGCAGTATGCTCACCCGGCCGGATGTGATTGTGGTGGCGTCGGTTTCCTGCATCTACGGCATCGGCTCGGCAGAGAGCTATCAGGGCATGGTAAAAAGCCTGAAAGTTGGCGAGCGCATCGAACAAAAAGCGCTGATTCGCACGCTGATTGAGCTGCAATACCAGCGAAACGATATGGATTTCCACCGCGGCACTTTTCGTGTGCGCGGCGATTCGCTGGATCTATTCCCCTCGCATTATGATGATGCCGCGTGGCGCCTGTCTTTCTTCGGTGATGAGCTGGAGATGATCAGCGAGTTCGACCCCTTAACCGGCGAATCCAAGGTGAAGCATGAGGCCATTGAGATTTTCGCCAATAGCCACTATGTGACCACGCGCCCGACGCTGGAGCGCGCCATCAAAGAAATCAAGGCAGAGCTGAAAGTGAGGCTGGACTGGCTGCGCGGGAGTAACAAGCTGGTGGAAGCGCAGCGCCTCGAGCAGCGCACGCAGTTCGACCTTGAGATGCTCACCGAAACCGGCATGTGCAAGGGCATTGAAAACTATTCGCGCTATCTCGCCGGCACCAAAGAAGGCCACCCGCCGCCCACCTTGTTTCAATACCTGCCGAAAAACGCGCTGCTGTTCATCGATGAATCCCATGTCACGGTGCCGCAGATTGGCGCGATGTATAGCGGCGACCGCTCGCGCAAATCCACGCTGGTGGAATTTGGCTTCCGCCTGCCCAGCGCGCTGGATAACCGGCCGCTGAAATTCGAAGAATGGGACGCCATGCGCCCGCCCACCATCTTTGTCTCCGCCACGCCCGGTAAATGGGAGCTGGAGCGCACGGGCGGCGTTTTTGCCGAGCAGGTGATCCGCCCCACCGGGCTCACCGATCCGCCTTACGAAATCAAGCCGGTTGCCTCGCAGGTGGATGATCTGCTCGCTGAGTGCCATGCGAAGATCAAGGCTGGCCAGCGCATTCTGGTCACGACGCTGACCAAGCGCATGGCCGAGGAGCTCACCGAATATATGAACGAGGCGGGCATCAAGGTTCGCTATCTTCATTCCGATGTCGAAACGCTCGAGCGCATCGAGATCATCCGCGATCTGCGCCTCGGCAAGTTTGATGTGTTGATTGGTGTGAATCTGCTGCGCGAAGGCCTCGACATTCCCGAGTGCGGCTTGGTCGCCATTTTAGATGCCGACAAGGAGGGCTTCCTGCGTAGTACCACCTCGCTCATCCAGACCATTGGCCGCGCCGCGCGCAATGTCGATAGCAAAGTGATTCTCTATGCCGACCGCATCACCGATTCGATGAAGGCCGCGCTGTCCGAAACGGATCGCCGCCGCGCCAAGCAGCAGGCTTATAATGAGAAGCATGGCATCACGCCGCAGACGATCAAAAAACATGTCGGCGAGATCATCGAATCAGTGGCGGAAAAAGATTATGTGACGGTGGACACCAAGCTGAAAAAATACGAAGTAAAGCTTTCGGATAATGCCAAGAAAAACCCGGAAAGCTACATTGCCGCGCTGCGCGACATGATGCTGAAGGCCGCTTCTGACCTCGAGTTTGAAGAAGCAGCAAGGCTCAGAGATGAAATGACGCGCCTCGAGGAAAAACTCCACCAGCCCGGATCAGCCAAGAAAAAAGCCTGAATAATTCAGCCCATCCGGTTACGCAATACCAGCGGCTTGGCCTGCCATCTGGTCGCGGCGCGCCAGCTCGTCCTGCGAGTGGCTTTTCTTGCCGCGTGTTACCGCGACCACCGCGCCCAGTGCCACGGCTGCTGCCACCGTACCACCAACGATCCACTTCGTTTTGCCCCCGGTTTTGGCGGCTTCTTTAGCCGTGGTTTTAACTGCTTCGGTTGTTTTTTCCGCGGCCTGTTCGATCTTCGCCATCAGGTCATGACCCGCTAGATGCGGGTGCTTATTTTTAAGTTCGCCAGCGAGTGTAACAACAGCGGCCTCTGCTTCTTTAATCTCGCCCTCGATTGTAGCAACAGATTCGCGTGATTTTTTCACGCCTTTGATCAGCGCACTCACTTCAGCTGCCAGCGGTTCAGCGTTGTCTTTTACGGCTGCGGCAAGCGCATCCATTGCCGCATCATCCAGTTCGCTGCCTTTGGTTATCATGGTCAGCACGCCATCGCCATGCGGAATCTTACGCAGCGCTGCGGCCAGTTCGCTGCTTTCCGGCGCGGTGTTGTGGCGGCCGATAAAATCAACCAGTTTTTTCTCTGCTTCGGCGGTGGTTTTCTTTGCTGCTTCTTGGCTGGCCTTCACTTTGGCAGTTTCCTCGCCAGCTTTTGCAATCTGGCTTCGTGCATCACTTAAATGGCCGCTCAATTCTTTGGAGAGTTCGTCCCGCAGCCCGGCAGTGCCTTTCATGCCGGAAGCTTCCAGCTCTGCGAGTGCTTCGCTGCCAAAGGCGGCATTCGCATCGCGAACATTCACAAAGTGTTTTTTCAGTTTGCTGAAGGCACTCTTATCTTTTGCTTCAATCAGCCGTGCGAGCTTTGTCATGGTTTCCTGGCTGGCTCCGGCGATATTACCTGAGCTAACACCGATCTTCGTCAGTTCGCTTTTGAAAAAAACGCTGGTGGCGCTGTCTTCTACGCCCTTCACATAGGCGGCAATTTCGCCATCGGCCAGTGCTTTGTCTGAAAGGCGCTGCCTGAGTGTCGCTTTCACTTGCTCGACATTGATTTTTTCCGGTTTGCCCATGATGGCCTCGCTTAAGTTGCTTTGGTTGCGATTATACCCCCAATATACAATCACTGCTTCGCGCAAGCTGCTTCATTTTTATGAAAGTTTTATGACAGCATAGAAAACATTAACATGTTGATAAAAAAATATTTAACTGTCCCTTGGCAAGCCAAACCCCCTCAGTCTCATCTTTCGGGCCGGCGGCGAAGTAGAGGGCATTGCTGTCCCCCAGGCTTGCGCCATTGCCGAAGAGCAAGCCCCAGATTTTATCGATGACCAGCGTCTTACCTTTTATATTTTGCATAAAACCCGCGAATTCGCGCGTAGTTGGGTCAAAGGCAGCAATCGTGCCGTCGCCGAAATTGGCAACAAGTAGTTTGCCGGAGAGCGCGCCGAAAACCTATGGTGCGATTACCATGTCCCACGCACTCACAAATCGTTTATCAGCGGCGAGCGTTGGTTTATAATGCTTGTGGCTCGCCACAAAGTTCGTCTGCTAGTA
>CANHDY010000116.1 GCA_947459535.1 Rickettsiales bacterium
GCGTGATTGAAGCGGTGCTGGCGGGTGTTTGTTATGGCCTTGTAGAGAGAGTCGAGCCACCCGCGCAAATTTACGGGCGGGCAGGAGACAGCATTTATGCACTGCCGCGCCTGCCGCTGTCGCTTGAAGAAGCGCGAAAGCTCAGCGTTTCATCGCCGCTGCCAGCGAACTGACAAATGTGAGCGCTGCCTTGGCGCCCTGTTCATGGAAACGCTCAACCAGCGCCGAACCAACCACCACCGCATCGGCAAGCTGGGCGGCATCGAATGCTTGCTCAGTAGTTTTAATGCCAAAGCCAAGCGCAATTGGAAGTGCCGTATGCGCGCGCAGCTGCTTCACTGCTGCCTCCAGCGAGGCTTTAGTTGCGCTTCCCGCCCCGGTGATACCTGCCACCGAAATATAATACACAAAACCGCTGGCTGAAGCGACAATCCGGCCAAGGCGTTCGCCCATGCTGGTGGGGGCAATGAGGCGGATGAGGCTCAGCTTCTCGGCATGAATAAATGGCAGCAGCTCAGCCTCTTCTTCCGGCGGCAGATCCACCAGAATCAGCCCATCCGCCCCTGCCTGTTTTGCATCACGGCAGAATTTTTCTGCGCCATAATGATAGACCGGGTTGTAATACCCCATGAGGATGATTGGTGTGGTGGGATGTTTTGTTCTAAAATCAGCAACGGTCGCTAGTATTTTTGTGAGCGTTGCGCCTGATGCTAGCGCGCGCAGGCCTGCCGCCTGAATGGTGGGGCCATCGGCCATCGGGTCAGAAAACGGCATGCCGATTTCGATGATATCCGCGCCGGCGCCAGGTAGGCCGTCAAGTAAAGCGCGGCAGCTTGCTTCGTCCGGATCACCGCCCATGATAAACGTCACCAGTGCGGCGCGGTTTTCGCCTTTGACTTGATTGAAAGCTTGTTCGATACGCTGCGTCATAGGGTGATTCCCAGCGCCTTGGCCACCGTGAAAATATCCTTATCGCCGCGGCCGCACAGGTTCACTACCATCAGGTGATTTTGCGGCAGGGTGGGGGCGAGCTTCAGCACATACGCCAGTGCGTGGGATGGTTCCAGCGCCGGAATGATGCCTTCCAGCTTCGAGATGGTTTGAAAGGCATGTAGCGCCTCATCATCCGTGACTGACACATATTCGACACGCCCGGAA
The DNA here is from genome assembly GCA_947459535.1 of Rickettsiales bacterium. Lineage (GTDB taxonomy): Bacteria > Pseudomonadota > Alphaproteobacteria > Rickettsiales > SXRF01 > JAJTHB01. The sequence goes on from CANHDY010000116.1 coordinate 1,159, forward strand.
TCATGCAGCCACGCATGCTCTGGGCCAATGCCGGGATAGTCCAGACCAGCTGAGATGGAGTGGGCATCGATAATCTGGCCATCATCATTTTGCAGAAGGTAGGTGCGGCTGCCATGCAGCACACCCGGCGCGCCGCGCGCGATCGAGGCGGCATGCTCCTTGTCCAGCCCGTGGCCGGCTGCCTCAACGCCAATAATTCGAACGGATTCATCCTCAAGAAATGGATGAAACAGGCCAATTGCATTACTGCCGCCGCCAATGCACGCCACTATCGAATCTGGCAGTCTGCCCTCGGCTTTTGCCAGCTGCGCTTTGGTTTCGCGGCCGATGATGGATTGAAAATCGCGCACCATCATGGGGAAGGGGTGGGGGCCAGCGGCGGTGCCGATCAGGTAGTAGGTGCTGTCGACATTCGTCACCCAGTCACGCAGCGCCTCATTCATGGCGTCTTTCAACGTCTGGCTGCCGGAGGTCACCGGTACAATGGTGGCGCCCAGTAGCTTCATGCGGAACACGTTGGGCGCCTGGCGCTCAATATCTTTCGCGCCCATATAGACAATGCACTCAAGGCCAAACAGCGCGCAGACCGTGGCGGTGGCAACGCCATGCTGACCAGCGCCGGTTTCCGCGATGATGCGCTTTTTGCCCATGCGCCTTGCCAGCAGAATCTGGCCGATGCAGTTATTGATTTTATGCGCGCCGGTATGGTTCAGCTCGTCGCGCTTGAAATAAATCTTCGCGCCCTTTTTTTCTCCTCCCCCGCTTGCGGGGGAGGCAGGGTGGGGGTGATTGCGTAGATACTCCGTTAATCTTGCTGCGTGGTAAAGCGGGCTGGGGCGGCCGATATAATGCTCGAAATAATAATCAAGTTCGCGCTTGAAAGCGTCATCGCGCTTTGCTGCTTCGTAAGCAGCTTCTACTTGCAGAATCAGCGGCATCAGCGTTTCGGCGACATAGCGGCCGCCGTAAATACCGAAATGGCCATGTTCATCAGGCAGGGAGTTTTTCATGTGTTTCGCGCCGCTTTCACCAATGCTTTCATCAGCACCGGGTCTTTTACTCCGGGCGCGGATTCCACGCCAGAGGAAACATCAATCATGCGCGCGTTGCTGGCGCGAATGGCATCGGCTACATTTGCCTCATTCAGGCCGCCGGAAAGCATCCATGGCAGGCTGAAACTACGGTTTTTGAGCAGCGCCCAATCAAACGAAAGGCCATTGCCGCCGGGCAGCAGCGCGGCAGCGGGCGGCTTGGCGTCGAAGAGCAGCATATCGGCGGTGGCTGTAAAGTGCATCGCCGCCGCTACATCATCCGATGAGCGGATGGAGAAGCTTTTGATGATACGAAGATCCGGGTAACGCGCTTTGATGGCGCTGATATCCGCGGCCGTCTCTTTGCCATGGAGCTGGAGATAGTCCGGGGTGAGCGTTGCCATCACCTCGTCAATCAGCGCCATATCAGGGTTTACCAGCACGCTCACGCTGGCGATGCGCTTATCCAGTAGCGATTTCAGCGCGCCGGCGCGCGTCAGCGGCAAGTGGCGGGGGGAGGCTGGAAAATAAACAAACCCAACAAAATCAAGCGCCAGCTGATTGGCTGCTTCGATGGAAGTTTCATCGCAAAGGCCGCAGATTTTAATGCGCATCACGCCGCTTTTCCGAAGATGCGCGACATCATGCTGGGCTTCGGCTTAGCTTCTGCCTCCGGTGCGGCAAGCAGCTGCTTTTCGGCGCGGATACCCTCCAGCTCATTTTCCAGCGCCATCACGCGCTGGTGTTCGGATTTGTATCGACTTCTGGCTTTGGCTGTGCGCAGGCCAAGCGCCATGCCGGCAAGCACCACCCCCATAGCGATGCAAAGCATGGTGTAGAGAAAAACCGGCATGACGATCTCGTAAGTCAGCGGAAAGAAGCTCAAAGTCACCGGCGCGCGGTTTGCCACAGCAAATACCACAAACAGCAAGCTGAAGACGACAAAAAAACAATATTTAAGGTAGCGCATCATGGCATGGTAACAGTTGCGAGAGCAATAGCAAGGTCAGCAAAGCTTCAGAAGAAAGCACGCATAATGCACCAGCGTGCGGCTGGCTGCTAGTGAGTCATCACCGGCGCTTTATTAATGCGTTCGCGCAGTTCTTTACCGGTGCGGAAATAAATTGCATAGCGCGCACCGATATTGACTTCCTGACCATTTTTCGGGTTGCGGGCTTTGCGTGCCTCACGCTTGCGGATAGAGAAGGCACCAAAACCGCGAAGTTCAACGCGGCCACCATCCAGCAGCGCTTTGGAGATATCGTCGAAAATGGTGCTGACCAGTGTTTCAATATCACGCTGGTAGAGGTGCGGATATTTTTTGGACAGGCGCAGTACGAGCTCGGATTTGGTCATATTCTATCCATTTTTGAGGTGGTTACCTCAGTTCAGGATGCCATACCGAGACCATGCCGTCAAGTCCTAACCCGCTCTTTTGAAAAAATTTTTCGGTAATCGACTCAGAAACGCCTGAAAGCCAGCCCTCATGAAGCTCAATCCGGACATCCTTGATTTCCAGCTCAGGGTTGATTTTCCTTTGTTCGCTGAGCCAGGCGAGCGCCTCTTCCTCACCGCCCAGCGCATCCACCAGCTTATTTTCAAAAGCCTGCCTGCCACTATAAACGCGGCCGTCTGCAAGGCGAGCCACCTGCTCTTTGGGAAGTTTTCTACGCTCGGCAACCATGACAACAAAGCGGTCATAAAAATCCATAATCATATCCTGAATGACTTTTTCTGCCTCTGGCGTGCTTTTTTCAAGCAATGAGGGGCTGCCTTTAAGCGGCGCGGATTTGATGCTGATTGGCGTGATACCAAGTTTTTTGACAAGTTCTGAAATCTCGGCTGTTTCGACCAGCACACCGATCGAGCCGGTGATGGTGCCTTCACGCGCGATGATATGATCCGCCCCAAGCGCGATCATATAGCCAGCGGACGTGCTGATAGAGCGCATCACCGCCACGACCGGCTTGGTCTCCGACATTTTGCGCAGCCTCAGAAAAATCTCTTCGCCGCCCACCGCGCTGCCGCCCGGCGTATCCAGCCATACAATCACAGCTTTGGCTTTGGGATTGCTCTCGACGTCCGCGAGCAGGTCGTAAAAGCGCTGGTCATCCCCCACAAAACCCTCGACCGGTACACGCGCGATAAAATCTTTTTCAATGGGGGAGTGGGCAGAAAAACGATCCGTGGCGATGAGTAGTGTCAGCACACCGAGGACAACAGCAAGCAGCCGCCAGCGTGTAATCTGTGATTTCAGGTAAAGCCGGTCGAGAAGAGTATCTGCGCTAAGTGCCATAGGGTAAATCGTGGTCGTCGTGGTTCGTGTTTATCGTGGCGACGATGATAATCAAATACGATTACCACGTCTACCACGAACCACGTTTATTACGAATTA
>CANHDY010000117.1 GCA_947459535.1 Rickettsiales bacterium
CCGTCTGCCGGAATCTGCATCCCCCCAGGGGGTATCCGCATTTCTGGCGGTGCAGGAGGGCTGCGATAAGTTCTGCACTTTCTGCGTGGTGCCCTACACGCGCGGGGCGGAATACTCCCGCCGGGTATCAGCCATCATTGACGAAGCAAAAAAAATGGTGGATGGCGGCGCGCTGGAAATCACGCTGCTTGGCCAGAATGTGAATGCCTATCATGGCGCGGATGAGCACGGCGCTACCGCCAGTCTGGCGGATTTAATCAGCCGCCTTGCGCAGATTGGCGGTCTTGAACGCATTCGCTACACGACCTCCCACCCGCGCGATATGAGCGAAGATTTAATCGCGCTTCACGGCAGTGAACCTAAACTCATGCCCTACCTGCACCTGCCCATCCAGTCCGGCAGCGATGAAGTGCTAAGGCGCATGAACCGCAAGCACACGGCGGCGTTTTATATCGATATCATCGAGCGGCTGCGTAGGCAGCGCCCGGATATTGCGCTGTCGTCAGATTTTATTGTGGGTTTCCCCGGCGAAACCGACAAGCATTTTGAAGAAACCATGGCGCTGGTTCGCCATGTGCACTATGCGCAGGCCTATTCCTTCAAATACAGCCCGCGCCCGGGCACACCCGCCGCCACGGATGATCGCCAGCTGCCTGAATCCGTTAAAGATGAGCGTCTGCAGGCGCTGCAGGCGTTGCTGCGCCAGCAGCAGCAGCAATTCAATGAGGCGAGTGTTGGCAAGATGCTACCGGTGCTGTTTACCAAAGATGGCAAGCATGACGGCCAGCTGCTTGGCAAAAGCCCCTACCTGCAATCGGTGTATGTGCAGGGCGCAAGCGGCATCATGAACCGCATTGTGGGTGTGCGTATTACCGGCGGCTATTTAAACAGCCTTGCTGGCGAAATCGCCCGCGAAACCCCGATTATGGCAGCCTAACCAAAGGAGAGCAGCGTGAAAGATAAAAACGGCAAACACTCACACGAATCCACCAGCCTCAGCATGATGTTTGATGATAACCGCCTGCTTTCCATGCTGCTTGGGCAGGATGACTGCCATCTTGCGCGTGTTGAGCGCCAGCTTGGTGTCACGGCGTCGTCGCGCGGTAGTGTGGTGGAGCTGGAGGGGGAAAAAGCGCAGGTGGATCAGGCGCACGCGGTGCTCAAGCGCCTCTATGATGATTTGCGCAAGGGGCAGGAAATCGGCAATGCGCAGGTGGATGCGGCGATTCGCATGGCATCCAGCCGCGAGGAGGAGGGGCTGTTTGGCAGCCACGACATCCTGATCAAAACCATGAAGAAAAATATCAAGCCTTATTCACACATTCAGGCTGAGTATATGCAGAAGCTGCAGAAGCATGACCTGGTGTTTGCGCTGGGGCCGGCGGGTACGGGTAAGACTTACATCGCGGTGGCGATGGCGGTGGCGCAGTTTATCAGTGGGCGTGTGGAGAAAATCATTCTGTCGCGTCCGGCGGTGGAGGCGGGGGAGAAGCTCGGCTTCCTGCCCGGCGACCTGAAAGACAAAGTTGATCCCTACCTGCGCCCGCTTTACGACGCGCTGTTTGACATGATACCCGCCGAGAAGCTGGCGCGGCATATGGAAAATGGCGAGATTGAGGTGGCGCCGCTGGCTTTCATGCGCGGCCGCACCTTCTCGAATGCGTTTGTGATTCTCGATGAAGCGCAGAACACCACCGCCACGCAGATGAAAATGTTCTTAACCCGCATGGGCGAAAATTCGCGCATGGTGGCGACCGGCGATTTATCACAAACCGACCTTCCCAAGGATGTGAAATCCGGCCTTGGCGATGCGGTGCGCAAACTTGAAGGCATTGATGGTATTGGCCTGGTGCGTTTTTCCGACAAAGATGTGGTGCGCCATGCACTCGCCGCGAAAATCATCAAAGCCTATGATGACTGGGATCGCAAAAAGAAACTCAGCAGCCGCCAGCAGATGGACGATGACGGCAAGTAATATCCATGTGCAGCTTCATGCCGCGCCGTGGAAAAGCTCGCTGAGGCCGTATTGCAAAACGGTGCGGGCGGCGGTTTCGGCGGCGCTTGGCAAACATACGGCAGAACTGACCATCGTGCTGACCGATGATGCGCTGATCCGCGAGCTGAATAAAACATACCGTGGCAAGAACAAGCCAACGAATGTGCTGTCGTTTCCCAGCGGTGAGAAACAGTATCTGGGTGATATTATCCTAGCCTTTGAGACTATTAAGCGCGAAGCTGCCGAGCAGGGCAAAAGCTTTGAGCATCACGCGATGCACATGCTGGTGCATGGCACGCTTCACCTGCTCGGTTATGATCACGAGAATGAATCCGATGCCGAAACGATGGAGCGGCTTGAAATAAAAATTCTTAAAAAACTGGGGATTACGAATCCCTACTTGTATTAATTTCGCAAGCCATGCTAGACTGATTTCATTAGATTATGAACCCTACCATCTATGAACCAATCATCTTCTGCTGAGTCTGCCAGCAAGCCAGCGCTTGCTGTTTCTAACGCACGCATTCTGGCCAGTGAGCGGCGCTCCGGGGCGACATTTTCCCTGCGCTTATGGATGCGCACCTTGTTTGGCGGCCGTCAGGAAGCCTCGCTGAAAGAGGTGCTGGACGAGGTGATTGAAGAGCACGAGGAGCATAGCGAAGAGCGGCTCGAGCCAGAAGAAAAAGTGATGCTTCACAATGTGCTGTCGTTTGGCGACACGCAGGTGCACGACATCATGGTGCCACGCACGGATATTGAGGCGGTGCCGCAGGATATTGCGATGCCTCAGCTTAAAACCCACATCATGGAGCACCGCCACACGCGCATTCCGGTTTATGAAGAAACGCTCGATCATGTGCGCGGCTTTGTGCATGTGAAGGATCTGCTGCCGATGTTTGCCGGGGATCAACCCTTTTCGCTCACCAGTGTGCTGCGGCCGGTGCTGTTTGTGCCACCCTCCATGCGCATTGTTGATCTACTGCGCAAGATGCGCCACTCCGGCAGCCACATGGCCATGGTGGTGGATGAGTATGGCGGCACCGATGGTCTGGTGACGCTGGAAGACGTGGTGGAAGAGATTATCGGCGATATCCGCGATGAGCATGATGACAGCGAGGAAGACACCAACCGCATCCATAAACATGCGGCCGGTGTGTATGATGTCAGCGCGAGAATCCATATTGATGCGCTTGAAAAATCACTTGGTCTCAACCTGATCACCGAAGAAAAAGATGACGATTTTGATACGCTCGGCGGCCTGATATTTTTCCAGATTGGCCGGGTGCCGGTGAAGGGCGAGGTGGTGCCGCATATTGGCGGCATGCGCTTTGAGATTCTCGAAGCGGACGCGCGCCGCATTCACAAAATCCGCATTCACACGACGGCATAATAAAATTACTCCCCTCCCGGCGAAGGCCGGAATCACGGGGGAGGTTAGGTGGGGTTGAAATTGAGTCCTAAAACTATCATCACCCCCCTCTATCTCCCCCCGCAAGCGGGGGGAGAATTGATAACGGGCTGGCGGCGCAACCTGACAGCGTTTCTGCTCGGCGCTCTTGGCGTGCTAACATTGCCCCCTTTTTTCTGGCTGCCCTTTGCCGTGGTTGCGTATGGCGGCCTGTTCTGGCTTCTTAGCCAGAAAACCACGCGACTTCAGGCCTTCCGGGATGGTTTTTTCTGGGGCTGGGGCTATTTCATCGCCGGGCTATACTGGTTCACCATCGCGCTGCTCACCGAGCCGGAAAAATTCGCATGGCTGATTCCGTTTGCCCTGTTTGGCCTCACCGCAGTGATTGCGATGTATGTCGGCATGACGACATGGATTTACGCGCTGCTACGCCGCGGCCACATCACTGATGTACTGCTTTTTTCCGTCGTATGGGTGCTGGTGGAGCTGGTGCGCGGCCACGCATTCACTGGTTTTCCATGGAATCTCGCCGGCTACAGCCTGATGGCGAGCGATGAATTGATGCAGGCGGCATCACTGGTGGGGGCTTACGGCTTATCGTTTCTGCTGGTGCTGATGGCATGCCTGCCCGCGGCGCTGCTGCTGCGCTACGCGCATGCTAAAACAGCGCTGCTTTTGGGCGTGGCAGGCTCTCTGGCATTGTGGCTTTGGGGGCATGAACGGCTGACAATGGCTGGCGCAGCGTCGATGCAGGAGGGGGTCATGCTGCGTCTTGTGCAGGCCAATATCGCGCAGCATCACAAATGGGATCCGAGGTTGCAATTTGAAGGGCTGCGCCGCCATGTCACGCTCAGCCAGCAGGGCGGCAGTGACAATATCACGCACATCGTCTGGCCAGAAACCGCCGTGCCTTATGTTATCCGTGCGGACGCCACACTTACCCAGCGTCTTGGCGACATGCTGCTGCCACACCAGCTGCTTATCACCGGCGGGCTGCATGCTGAGCAGGATGAGATTTTCAACAGCATTGCCGCCATTGACCCACACGGCGTGATTCTTGGCCGTTA
>CANHDY010000118.1 GCA_947459535.1 Rickettsiales bacterium
CCGTTTTGCCAGTCACGGTCAGTGGGTCGCCATGTAAAAAGCCGCCATCCAGCAGCGTTTTCATCACCACCTGAACACCGCCCGCCTGATACATCTCGAGCGCGGTGTACTTGCCGCCGGGCATCAGATCCGCGAGGTAGGGCGTGCGCTTGAAAACCTCACCCACGGCATGCATATCAAAATCGATACCCGCCTCATGCGCCATGGCAGGCAGGTGCAGTGCGGCATTGGTCGAGCCGCCGGTCGCTGCCACGATGGCTGCGGCATTTTCAAACGCTTTCCTTGTGCAGATATCACGCGGGCGCAGCTTGTTTTTAATGAGCTCCATCACCGCGCGGCCGGACTCAAACGCATATTGATCGCGTGATTCATAGGGGGCAGGAGCACCCGCTGATCCGGGTAGCGCAAGGCCGATAGCCTCCGAGACGCAGGCCATGGTATTAGCAGTAAATTGCCCGCCGCACGAGCCGCCGGAGGGGCAAGCAACCTGCTCAAGCTCTTTCAGCTCGTCTTCGCTCATGCCGCCAGCGGAGTGTTTTCCCACACCTTCAAATACATCCACAACGGTAACATTCCTGCCTTTATATTTGCCGGGAAGGATTGTGCCGCCATACATGAAGACGCTGGGCACATTCAGGCGCAGCATCGCCATCATCAGACCAGGCAGCGATTTATCGCAGCCAGCAAGCCCCACCAGCGCATCATAGCTATGGCCGCGCATGGTCAGCTCCACCGAGTCCGTGATCACATCGCGCGAAACCAGCGACGATTTCATGCCCTGATGCCCCATGGCGATGCCGTCGGTAACCGTGATGGTGGTGAATTCACGCGGTGTACCGCCCATGCTTGCCACGCCTTTTTTCACCACCTGCGCTTGGCGCGCGAGGGTGATGTTGCAGGGGGCGGCCTCGTTCCAAGTAGTCGCAACGCCCACCAGTGGCGCATGGATACCCGCTTCGGTGATGCCCATCGCGTAAAGATAGGAGCGATGCGGCGCGCGCTCTGGCCCTTCAGTTACGTGGCGGGAAGGAAGGCGGGATTTACCGTAGGTTTTGGTCATGAAGTTGATTCCGGGAATGACTATATAACAAGAAGCTAACCAATAGTAATATGGCCAGTGAGCCGCTGGCAATAGCTATCGCCTGCATTTCCATATCAAAATGACCATAAGGCAGGTTACTATCAAAAACACGTAAAATAGAATGCGATGGATGGGATAAAATATGTTGCTCCCAAAACATCGGATCAATAGCAGAAACATCGGAAAATTGTGTGAGCGACATTAACACCCCTACCAATGACGCGAGGGGAACAAATCCTCGAAGGATTTCGGTTGCCTGACCATAAGTACAGCATAGAAAGACAATGGCCGGCGCGGCTACGATAAGAAACCGGAACGGAAACTGAAAGTTGGCCATTTGCGGAATGGCGTTCCAGATGGGGAGCGAAAGCGGCGAAGCCATGAACACGCTGTAAGCAATCATCGACAGCCAGAAAAATCGATGTTTGCTGCCGCCGGTTTCCGGCTGATTTTTTTTGCGAATTAGCAGCAGATAAACGAGCGGTAACCCGATCAGCACCGGCCCTAAAACAGCCGCATAAAAATGATCAAAGTTTGTCCTATAATTAAAATGAGCGCTGGTAAATCCGTTATCGAGTAGATAATGCTGATTGGCGATTGCCGGTAGCCAATAAATCGCCGAGATGCCGATGGCAGCTAATCCACCCATGGCAGAAAGCGCAAATGCATACCAATCTTTACGGCACGACCAAATCACGTAGGCGCCTAGCACAGGCACTGCTGCCAGCGCGGTCAGTAAGTGACTTCCGATAATGAGGGCATAAATAACTGCCAGCACGACGATAAAGTATCTTTTTTGCTCGCAGATACGATCGACAGCCCAAAAACAAATCGGTAGCAATGCCATCGCGAGTAAAGCTGACATCTGGTAGTTTACATAGGTAAGGCATAGGCAATAAGGCGAAAATGCATAGAGCATCGCGCCGCGGCGGGCCGTTTCATGGGAGAAATAAGATTTGAGCCATATAAATGCGCCGGCTGCTGCTATGAGATGAGTGATGTGAATGGTCAATAGCAACCGGCCAAGACCGAGTGTATCGAGCCATGCAATGGGCTCTAAAATGCTGGCAAGGAAATAAGCTACGGGGGGGAAAAAAACGAATGAAGGAGAACCCGCGCCTGCATTAGCCTCTGTTAGCCAGCGAGGATATAAATCTCCTGACCAGAGTTGCTCAGAAAAAAGGGTTAAAAGTTGGGAATAAAAATAATAATCAAGTGAAGCCGGCCAATAAAGACTAATCATTACCCACAAGGGCAAAAGCAAAACACAGGACAAAAAAAATGTATTTCGTAGCAGGCTAAGCATCGCTACTTTGTCAGCTTCCTGATTTCAATCGTGACAATGCGTTCAACGATACCCGGCAGGTTTTTGTCCAGCCAATCTTTCATCATCGGGCGCAGCATGTCCATTACCATCGATTCAACCGAGGCGCCGGAAATGAAGGTGGGCGAGGGGGTCGCTTGAAAGTTTGGAATAGGTGGCTCTGCAGCCTCCTGAAGACGTTTAAAGGCCGAAGCTGCCGCTACAGCCACCTGATCAGAAAGCAGGCCATGCGCCGCTGAGGCAGGCGGCGTTGCAGAAGCAACTGGCTGAGAAAGAGGCTTTTCAACCGCAATCGCTTCATCAATTTTGCTCAGCACGTCATGGGAAGAGGCAGGCGCTGACTGCTCAGGGGAGAGGCTCGCAGGCTCTGCCACAGGCGTGGCATCAGCGGCTGGTGGCTCAGCGACCATATCAGTAAGTTCGAGCACATCGGAAGCGGAAGCTGGCGCGCTGCCCTCCGTTACAGGCTTGAGCGCGCTTTCATCTTCCGAGATGATTTTCTTGATCGACTGAAGAATTTCTTCCATCGAGGGCTCCGGTGCAGCATTGGGTGTTTTGGCATCGGCCATGTGGTTTACTCTAGCTAGTCGTGATGTGCGCGAATCATACTACTTCTAGTATTAAAAAACTATTATCACCAACCAAGCAACTGATATTTTACATCATCATAGTGTTCTTTAGAATCATACAGCTCGGCAGGCAGGGAAAGTTCACGCGCCGTGAGCTGTCCGGTGGCAGCAAGAAGGCGGTGCGCCTGCACAATTTCTGCGCGCTGCGCGATGACTAGATTCACCCGCGCCTGAAACGCTTCCTGCTGGGCATCGAGCACATCGAGAATCGTGCGCGTGCCGAACTGATTTTCCTGACGCACACCTTCAAGCGCGAGTTCGGCTGCTTTGAGCGCTTCACGCGTTGATAGAATGACCGCCTGCGCGGTTGAAAAATCCTGCCATGCGCTGGTTGCCAGCTCACTGACAGCACTACGCGTATCCAACGCATCAAATTTTGCCTTATCCGCCAGATTGCGTGCTTGCCTGAGACGCGACCAGTCCGCGCCCGATTGATAGAGTGGGATGGTCACATTCAGCGTCAGCGCATCACTGTCTACGCGTCCAGTTTGCTGGTTAGAGGCGCCGTCGAGCCTATCCAAACTACCGCGAAGGCTGACCTGTGGTAACAACGCGCCACCACGCGCATCAATATCCGTACTGGCGGCTTTTTCTTCAAAGTTGGCCGCTATCAGGCTAGGATTACGCTCACTAGCAGTACGCAGCGCTTCTTCCAGCGAGGCAGGAAGTTTTTCCGGAAGCTTGGGCAGTGCTGGCTCCACAGGCGGTTCAGTGGTAATCACACGCCGATAATTCGCCTTCGCGACCTCGAGATCACCGAGCGCGCGGCGCTCATCCGCCTGCGCTTGAAGCAGGCGCGCCTGAGATTGCGCAACATCTGTCTGGGTCAATTCGCCAGCATTAAAACGCGCCTGCGTGGCCTCAAGCTGACGCTTCAGCACATCAACATTATTCTGGCTGAGCTTTAAAATATCGCTGCGTTCAACGAGCGCACTATAGGCAAGCACGGCATCATAGAGCACCTGCTGCTCCACCGCATGAAGCCTTGCACGCCCGGCCTTCACACGATCGCGCGCGCTTTTAAAATTCGCCCAGGATTGTCCGCCGCGGAAAATCGGCTGCTCGGCGGTGAGTGATTTATTGTTGGTGTTGCTGAAATTATCACCGCTATCGCCAACTTCACGTTTTTCTCGGCCTCGGCTGTAGGTCGCCTCGACATTTGGCCGAAATGCGGACACAGCCTGCGCCACAGTTTCATCCAGCGCCGCCAGCGACTCACGTTCAGCTTTCAGCTGTGGATGGTATTGATAGGCGCTGACTAGCGCCTGCACAAAACTGCTTGGTGCAGTGGCCGTTTCAGGCTCAGCAGGGGGCGGCGAATCAACGGAAGATGGCATTGCTGCTTCCACCGCTGTCGGATTGGAAACTGGCGCTGCGGAGAGCGGCGCATCGCTTAAAGGAAC
>CANHDY010000119.1 GCA_947459535.1 Rickettsiales bacterium
AGGTAGTTTTATGAAAACCCAAACTAAAGACTTAAGCATCGCATGGCAGGCCTGCCTGATGGTGATGCTGACCGCCATCGTGATCTCGATGCCGGAACTTGCCATGGCAACCAACTCCAACACCCCGATGGGTAACGTGCTGTGTACCGTGGTTAACTGGTTCACCGGCAACACCGGTAAAGGCCTTGCTACCATCGCGATCACCGTGATCGGTATCGGCGCACTCCTCGGCAAAGTATCCTGGGGTATGGCGATCATCGTTGGTATCGGCGTTGCGATCGTATTCGGTGCCGCAGGCATCGTGAACACGATGGGCGCTGGCAACGGTTCCAACCAAGGCTGCGCTACCAACTAATCTTAGGATTAGTAAAGCCAAGAAGAAACCCTGCCGAGCCATCGGCAGGGTTTTTTGTTGTTTGATAGATCTACACTTCGTATGCTGACTCTATGAACATGCGCTATTTTCCACACAGTCTGGTCATTCTTGTTTTTGGTATTGCGGTTCTTTTCGCTTTTGCCAATCAGACAGTCATTTTTCAAGACCCTGATACACTATGGCATATACGTGCCGGAGACCTGATCCGTCTGCATGGCATTGATAGCAATGAGCCCTGGTCGTGGACCGCGGGTGATTATCCATGGATCAATATTGCCTGGCTACCCGACATCGCGATGAGCTGGCTCTATGAGCTCGGTGGTTTAAGTTTACTCGCTGCCTGTACGTTGATTCTTTTCGCTCTAGTAATTGCATCACTCGCTGCTATCGGCTTGAAGCTTAAAGCAACAATAAGCATTATGGCATTGCCGCTTTTTTACAGCGCCGGCATCCTTGCCGAGGGAATGCTGGCACGGCCGCAGCTACTCAGCCTGCTATTTGCTGCTGCCGCATATGCACTATTGCGTTTTGCGCATACTCGCACACTTCTGTGGCTACTGCCGCTCTACTTGCTATGGAGTAATAGCCATGGGGGCTATATCACCATGTTCGTCATCATTGGCATATTCTTCATTGAGGCAGTGGTACAAAACCAGACGACGAAAGCGAAATGGCTTACATTGATTGCCGCTGGCTGCGCTCTATTGACTCTCGCTAATCCTTATGGGGTGCACATCCTTAGCGCCACGCTTGCCGTGCTGAGCACTCCAGCCAATCAGTTGCTGCATGAATGGCAACCTACAGCACCAGCGCAATATCTCTACCTTCTCGGATGGCTTGTACTGATGGTGATGGCTGGTGGCATGCGCAGCAAAGACATTCCTCTCGCCGATAAACTGCTCGCTGTATTCTGGTTAGTCATGGCGATGATGTCGCTACGCATGACGTACTTCGCCGCTATTTTCAGCTTTCCGTACCTGGTGCAGGCGCTGAGTACATGGCAAAAAACTCTTCCAACGCTGGCGAAGGATTCAGAGCAACTCACGATTAATAAAGCGCGCTGGAAAATATCACTTATCTCAATGGTCGTGATTGCTATATTGCTGTCACCGTGGCGAAGCAGTATTTTAGGTGAGATAAAACTGCCGGCACATATCGCCCCTGATGCGGAACTAGAGTTTCTTGCTGCGAATCATCCTAACATACGGCTGATGAATCACTATGATTTTGGCGGCTATCTGATTTATCGACGCGACCTTGGCCTTGAGCCATTCATCGATGGCCGCGCAGAAACCGCCTATCCAAGAGCGATCATAACCGATTATATAATACTTCAGAAATTAGATGCTGGCTGGGAACAACTAGCGAGCAATTATGGTGTCGAAGCATTTTTATTTCCCCTGAAAGACAAGGATGGCATATCGCGCTCACCGCAAATTGCTATACTGGATCAGTCACCGCAATGGAAACGCATTTTCACCGGTGATATTGCGGCGGTTTATGTCCGCCATGATCTGGCAAAATAATTACGATTTAATGCGCTCATAATAAATGAAGCGAAGCTTGTTATCATTGCTCACCACCGGCCCGCGTACCCAGCGAGGGTTATCAGGGTTGGCCTTGAAATCTTCCTGATTCATGCGGTCCATTTCCCTTAGCTGCTCTAAGCGCTCCGGTGCGATATCAATATAGGTTTCGACGCGGCGATAGTTGGTTTGAAAATCACGTTGTTCAGCAATTGTAAAATCGCTCATAAAGCGAGGTTTTTCATCGCCCCACGCTTCACCAAACATAATGTAATCAGGTTTGCGGCTTAAAACGTAAACACCATCGGTTTTGAGATGACCAATGGTAAGCCGAGGCCAGTTCTTGAGCCTTTCATCTTCGCTTAGATCAAGCCTGGCCGTATGCTTGTCGTTGAGGGCAAGCATGTCGACATAGCGAAAGTCAGGAGCATAGTAAGGCAGCGCACCGGCAGGATTAATAGCGATCAGCGCCCCTTTTTTCCAATGCGCTTCAATATGTGCCGCCACCGATGTTCCAGACACCGCGCCACGCGATACAACGAGATCTTCAATGATGCCAAGCTGGAAAACGGAAAACACAATCATCGCGCCCGAGAAATCACGAAAACGCAGCTCATTCTTTTCAACGAGCACGCTGGCGCAATAATAAAGAATCAGGCAGAGCAACGGCACTACCGGCGCATAAAAACGGAGGTACGGCATGTGATCACCGCCGCTGGTGATAATATGCCAGACAAGCAGCGCCGCCAGCGTGATCAAAAGAATAACAGACCGTGATGCCCTCAGCTGATGAAACGTAAGCAGAAATAGTATCAGGCAGGCAAGCCACAATAAGGGCGGGATATAAAAAGCCTGAAAAATATAAAGCCAACCAAGAAAAGAGAGTATGCCCTCAGGAATACCATACACCTTCGCGTAGTAGGTGTTGGGAAGGAAATCGCCGTAGAAACTATATTTCCACGCCATCCACGGCGCAACGAGCAGCATGAAGCCGAGAAAGAGCAGCATCAGGCGCGAAAAATCGAGATGTTTGCGCTGCGATGGCAGCAGCCAGAAAAGCCCAAGCACAATGCCGGTCATGCCCCAGATCATGAGGCCTTCCATGCGCGTCATGGTCGCAAGCGCAAAGAGGACACCGGTTAAAAACACCATTTTTTTGCTCAGGCCAAACTCAAGCCAGTACAGCACGAAACAAACAGCACCGGTGAGTAGAAAGCTAAAAAGAACCGTCTCCAACCCGCCCATCACCCATGCGAGCACCGGCACCGCTGAGGCGACAAGCCCAACGCATAGCGCGGCATTAATCTGATGGGCGTAAAATTTCTCGCTGCTGGCAAATTTCCGCCGGTACATGGTCTGCGTAAAACCATAAAGCACCGCCACCAGCCCAAAATAACCCACAAAGCTGACAGCGCGACTGGCCAGCACCAGATCCATGCCCAGCCAGCCAAGAGCGGCAATCAGCACCATGTAAAGAAAGTTCGAATAGCCTTCGACCGGCTCATCGCCGCGGCTCCATACGAGGCCGTAGCCCTCGAGCCAATTGCGCGCATAGACCAGTGTGATGTAGGAATCATCCTGATAAAAGCCGCGCGTAAACCACCATACGGCCAGCGCAATCGCAGCGCTTTGAAGGTAAATATAGGCAGGCGGCCAATGCGCTTTTTTAGGAAGCGCTGCCATTAATACACGCCAGGCTTATTCGTGAAGGTGCCGACCACCTCGCCCTTTGCGAGCACATGCGGCTGAATGATATCTTCCACATATTGCCCGCCAAACAGGCCGGAAAGATTCACCGACGGCACCGAAAGCGCATACACCGTGAAATGGTAGCGGTGAAGACGCGTATCATTCCATGGCGGGCAGGGGCCATCATAGCCACCATGCGGGCCTTCGCCCATGAAGCGCGCATAATCATTCTGCCCAACCACACCGTAAGCACGCTTGCCTAGCTCTTTACCCCCCTTGGTGATGCCGCGGCTATCTGCCCCCTCGGCAATGGCGACCATGGTGGAGGGCACATCCACCAGCACCCAGTGGTAGAAATTCTGCCGAGGAAATTCGCGCGGAATGACGTTGCCCTCCTGATTCGCCAGCTCAAAGCTCTGGGGCACATCGCGATCGACCACCAGAATCACATAAGACTTCGTGCCTTCCGGCGCGCCCGACCATTCAATCGATGGATTAAGGTTCTGGCCATCTTTGGTTTTTCCCTGACCATCAGGAATACAGTAAGCAAAGCGCTCGGGGATGGGTTTGCCATTTTCAATGCCACCCACTTTCACCGTGAGCTTGGCGGGCTCCTGCGCAAGGGCGGGGGCGGCAAGAAACGCTACCACAATCAGAGAGAGGACTTTTTTCATAGCCGCATCCTAAAATCAACATAAAGTGGGATTGTTTTTGATGAGATGGCAGACTATAGTGCGACTAAGCAATTTGCAACCCTTACAGGATCCCCGCTTACGCGGGGATGACAAAATTATGTTCATCCAGACCGAACCGACCCCCAACC
>CANHDY010000120.1 GCA_947459535.1 Rickettsiales bacterium
ATAACGAAGGTTCCGATAAGCTCAGCGAGCTGCTGGAAGGTAAGATCAGCCTTGATCATCGCACCTCGCGGCGGCTTTTTACCCTCATTTGCGTGCTTTCGGTAGGGGCGAGGTTCTAGCAGCCAGGTGCTAAAGGGAAGTAAGATTCTGCTTGGCGCTGGCTGATTTCCTGCTAAAACCTAGCACCTGTCTCCTAACACCTATAACCTCAGATCATTATGGCAAAAGAAGAACTTCTTGAATTCCCCGGCATCGTCACCGAGCTGCTGCCCAACGCCACCTTCCGTGTGAAGCTTGAGAACGATCACATGGTGATCGCCCACACCTCCGGCAAGATGCGCAAAAACCGCATCCGCGTGCTTGCTGGTGATAAGGTGATTGTCGAGATGACGCCCTACGACCTCACCAAAGGTCGCATTAAATTCCGCGAAAAATAATGTTAGTCCTGGCCTCAGCCTCGCCGCGGCGGCTGCAGTTGCTGAAGCAAATTGGCATTGTGCCCCAGCTGGTGGTGCCTGCCGATATTGATGAAACACCGCATAAGCTGGAAACCCCGCTTGATTATGTTCGCCGCATGGCGCGCGAAAAAGCCATGCGTGTGGCAGGCCTTCATCCTGAGGCGGTCGTACTGGCTGCCGATACGGTGGTGGCCTGTGGCCGGCGCATTTTACCCAAAGCTGAAACAGAAAAGCAGGCGCATGACTGCCTGACGCTGCTGTCAGGCCGCCGTCACCGCGTGCTCACAGCCGTTGCACTTTCACCCCCCCTTACTTCCCCCCCGCAAGCGGGGGGGGAAGTAAGGGGGGGCTTGCTACTTCGTACAGTGACCACCAGCGTGCGCTTTCGCCGTCTGAGCGAAGCCGAGATTCAGCGCTACATCCAAACTGGCGAGTGGCAGGGCAAGGCGGGTGGCTATGGCATTCAAGGGCAGGCGGAGGCGTTTATCCCCTGGATTTCCGGCAGCTACTCAAATGTCGTTGGCTTGCCGCTTGCCGAAACGGCTGCTATGCTTATTCGGTATTTTCCTCTCCCGCTTACGGAGGAGGGAGATATTTCTTAGGCTTAGGCAGCGCCTAAGTCTTAGAAATATCGGGTGGGGGTGGAGGTTTCAAAAATAATTCACCCTCACCCAGCTTCGTCTAGGCGCTGAAGCGCCAAGACTTCGCAACCCTCTCCCGCAGGCGGGAGAGGGGAAGTATCAAGTCCCGCAGGCGGGAGAGGGGAAGTATCAAGTCCCGCAGGCGGGAGAGGGGAAGTATCAAGAAAGGACGATGAGTGGTTTCACACATTTCAACTCTGACTTTTGAAGGCCTTAAGCCCATCGCCATCGACGTGCAGGTGCAGATGGTGACCGGCCTGCCATCCGTCACCATTGTCGGCCTCGCCGATAAGGCGGTGGCGGAATCTAAGGAGCGGGTGCGCTCCGCCATTCATGCGCTGGGTTTGTCGGTACCGGCGAAGCGTGTGATTGTGAATTTATCGCCTGCTGATATTCAAAAAGAGGGCAGCCATTTCGATCTGCCGATTGCGCTCGCCATTCTGGTTGCGATGGGCGTGCTCCCGCAGGAAGAGCTGGATGGCTATGTGGCGCTCGGCGAGCTGTCGCTGGACGGGGCGGTGCTGCCGGTATCGGGCGTGCTGCCGGCGGCGATGCATGCCGCGACCGAGAATAAAGGCCTCATCTGCCCTGGCGCCTGCGGCGCCGAGGCGGCATGGTCGGGCTTAGAGCCGGTGCTCGCGCCGCCCTCGCTGCTGTCGCTCATCAACCATATCAAAGGTGCGCAGCTTCTAAGCCCGCCTGCCTGCGCTCCCGAAGAAAGCTCTCTGGTCTCTGCCGATATGCGCGAAATTCGCGGCCAGAGCCTCGCGCGCCGCGCGCTGGAAGTGGCGGCGGCGGGCGGTCATAACCTGCTGATGGTAGGGCCGCCCGGTGCGGGCAAATCGATGCTGGCCTCATGCCTGCCCGGCATTCTGCCGCCGATGGATGCCAGCGAAGTGCTGGAGGCGAGCATGATTGCCTCGATTGCTGGAAAAATTGAAGGTGGCAGGCTTTCCCGCCAGCGACCATTTCGCGCGCCCCACCACAGCGCCTCGCCCGCGGCAATGACCGGCGGTGGCAAGCGCGCACTGCCCGGCGAAATTTCGCTGGCGCATCTGGGGGTGCTCTTTCTCGATGAACTGCCGGAATTTCCGCGCGCCGTGCTCGAATCGCTGCGCCAGCCGCTGGAATCCGGCACCATTTCTGTGGCGCGCGCGGCGGCGCATGTCAGCTATCCGGCGCGGTTTCAGTTGGTGGCGGCAATGAATCCATGCCGCTGCGGTTACCTCACCGACCCTCTGCGCGCCTGCGGCAAAGCGCCGCGCTGCGCCGATGATTATCAGGCGAAAATATCCGGCCCGCTGCTTGATCGTTTTGACATGACCATCGAGGTCGCCGAAGTGCCGACGCTGGAAATGCTGAGCACCAGCTCCGGCGAGCCGTCCGAGCGCGTGGCGGCGCGGGTGCTGGCCGCCCGCCAACGCCAGAAGGAGCGCTACCGGAAAAACAACCTGCCGGTGCGCACCAATGCCGAAATCTCCGGCGAGGCGCTGCACCAGAGCGTGGTGCCCGATAGCGCGGGCAAAGCGCTGCTGGAGCAGGCAACCAGCCAGATGCGCCTTTCCATGCGCGGCTATACCCGGGTTTTGCGGGTGGCGCGCACCATTGCCGATCTGGAGGGAGGCGAGCAGGTGGAAAAGCGCCATATCGCCGAGGCGCTTTCCTACCGCCATATGCAGCTTTCCAGGCTGGAAGCGGCCTGATTTTTCACGAAATTGTCACACTAATTTCCTGCGTTGCTGCCTTATAATAAGGCTATGACCAGCCGTATTATTCATGATCGAACCTACAATAAAAACCCCTCCGAGACCTATGATGATTGGGTGGATAAGGTCACCAATACGGCAAAAAAACATCTCAAAATACGTCTGGCCGGACAGTCAGAAAAAACCAAGCAATTTGCTCTCGAATCACTCGAAGGATTAGTGCCGTATCTGGTGCAGAAGGTTTGTCCCGAATCGACGGATCGCTACATGCATCAGATTGATCGCGATATTGGCATATTCAACGAAAAACAGTTTGAGTTGCTTGAGAAGGATATTGGAACCAATCAGGCAGTATCGGTGATGGCCAAAGTGATCGCCGCCGCCATTAGCGCCACCAGAGAAGTGATTGAAGTTAATGTCAGTGTTCCCCATGCTGGTCGCCTGGCGAAGTTATTTGATGCTGGCAGACAGCGCCGCCATCTGGAATGGGCATCCGGCAGGGGATAATCAGAAATGCTGGAAACCCTGCTTTTGAAGCGCCAGCTCTTTGCCATGACTATCCAGCACCACCACGCCGCCAGCGGCCGTGATCTCGCCGATGCGCGTCACAGAGCAGGGTAGCTCCAGCGCGCTCACCTCATGCTGACTGGTAAAAAGCAGTTCATAATCATCCCCGCCGGAAAGCGCCGCTTCCAGATGTCCGGGCTGTTTTCTTGCGGCGTCTGACAGCGGCAGCGCTGCAGCATGAATCACCGCGCCCACGCCCGATGCTTTGCAGATATGCCCAAGATCCTGCACCAGCCCATCGGAAATATCCATGCAGCTGGTGGCGATACCGCGCAGCTTCATGCCCAGTTCCAGGCGTGGCTGGGGGAGCAGGTAGCGTGAGATGAGAAATTCCCTCTCCCTTTCAGGGAGAGGGACAGGGTGAGGGTTAGAATGGTTGTAAGGGTTAGATGTATAACCCCCACCTTTATCCTCCCCCTGAGAGGGGGAGGAAATAAGGGGTAGCCCAAGCGCGCTGTCGCCCAGTGTGCCGGAGACATAAATGCCATCACCCGGCTTGGCGCCGCTGCGCCTGAGCGCCGCGCCGCGCGGCGCCAGCCCCATGGCGGTGATAGACAGGGTAAGGTCGTTTTCTGACGAGGTGGTATCCCCGCCCGCGAGATGAATGCCAAATTCTTTCTGGTCTGAGGCAAGGCCGGAGGCGAAAGAGGCAAGCCATTTGGCAACGTCATCCTCGGCGCCGCAAAGTGGCGTCCGGGGATCCGTGGATGCCCGGATCGTGCTCTCGCACGCCCGAGCATGACGAAAGGGTAAGGATAGCGACAAAAAATAGCAAAGCGGCGCAGCGCCCATGGCGGCGAGATCGGAAAGATTGGTGCGTAGTAATTTGCGGGCAATCAGCGCTGGCTCTTCGTTTCCGATAAAATGAATGCCCCTGCTTATCGCATCCTTGGTGACGATG
>CANHDY010000121.1 GCA_947459535.1 Rickettsiales bacterium
GCTCGGCCGCGACTGGCAATGCGGCACCCTGCAGGTGGACTTTGTACTGCCAGAGCGCCTCGGCGCAGAATATATCGGGCCGGATGGTAACAAGCACCGGCCGGTGATGCTGCACCGCGCGATCCTAGGTTCACTGGAGCGCTTCATCGGTATTCTGATTGAGCAATATGCCGGCAAATTCCCGCTATGGCTTTCGCCTGTTCAGGCGGTGGTGGCCACGATTACTGATGCGGCTATCCCCTATGCTGAAGAGGTGCAGAAAGAGCTGCGCGCCAGCGGTATCCGCGCGGATCTGGATGTGCGCAACGAAAAAATCAATTACAAGGTGCGAGAGCACAGCGTGAATAAAGTGCCGCTGATGCTGGTGGTGGGCGCGAAAGAAGCCGAACAGAAAAGCGTTTCCATCCGCCGTCTTGGCTCTGAAAAGCAGGAAACCATGACGCTTGCCGAGGCTAAAGCCATGCTGCTGGGCGAATGCCAGCCTCCGACATAGGTTTTTGCTTGATTAATCAGGCCTTTTCGTACAGATTGCGGGCTTCGGGCAACGTTTTATTAACGCTCGCCCGCTAGAATTATGTATTCCATCACCACTCTTGGAGGTTTGTTTGACTAACATGGCAGCTGCTCGTATATGAGCAAACAAGATGAACCGCGCGTAAACCGTCAGATTACCGCACCACAAATCCGCCTGATCGACCAAAATGGTACCATGATCGGCGTTGTTACCGTAGCAGAAGGCATCCGCATGGCCGATCAGGTTGGCCTGGATCTGGTGGAAATTTCCCCCGGCGCCTCGCCTCCTGTGTGCAAAATTCTCGATATCGGCAAATATCGCTACGAAGCGCAGAAAAAAGCGCATGAAGCGCGCCGAAAACAGAAAGTCATCCAGATTAAGGAGATCAAGCTTCGCCCGGTCATCGATAAGCATGACCTCGAAATCAAACTTAGACAAGTGATGGGTTTTCTCGATGAAGGCGATAAGGTTCGTATCAGCATGCGCTTTAAAGGCCGTGAGATGGACCATATCGAAATCGGCGAGCAGGTGATTGCCCGTGTGCAGGAAGCGCTCAAAGACAAATGCAAGGTAGAGCAGCCCCCGAAGCGTGAGGGCAAACAGATCATCATGACCGTGGCATCGCTGAAATAGCCATGCCACGCGCCCTACTCATCCGCCGCGAAACCTTCAGCGCCTCGCACCGCCTGCTGTCGAAAGATTTATCCGACGCAGAAAACGAAGCGCTGTTTGGCAAATGCTTTCATGCGAATGGGCATGGCCACAACTACGTGCTGAAAGTATCCGTGTTCGGCGATATTGATCCCAAAACGGGTATCGTGATGAACCTGACCGATCTCAAAAAAATCATTCACGAACGCGTAATGACGAAGGTGGATCATCGCCACCTGAATCTTGATGTGGAAGAGTTTAAAAACCTGAACCCGTCCGCCGAAAATATCGCTTACGTGGTGTGGCAGTGGCTGAAACCCGCACTGGGTGATCTGCTTTATGAGATTGAGCTGTTTGAAACGGAAAACAACATCGCCATTTATCGCGGCGACTAATTTCCGTCATCTCTCGAATCGCGCATTGCGATTCTAGGGCGATCCATGGCAAATAAAGCTGGATTCCCCTAGAATTTCTGTCCGAATAAAAATTCGGTTAATGAAAAAATCTCAGGCCTTTAAAAATCTGCTACCAGGCTTAACCGCAGGAATGCCTTGCAGCTCAGGCGGCAGTGCGTCCGGTTTGTAGGTTGGCACATCGAGCGCCAGGAGTGAAACCAGCGGGAGTGTCAGGCTGGTATCGTTGCTCGAGCGGCGGTCTATGAGGCTGGCCACCGCCACCGCCTCAGCGCCATTTGCCTTAACACAAGCCACCGCCTCCATAGAGGATTTGCCGGTGGTCACCACATCCTCGCAAATCAGCACCCTCTGCCCCTGCTCAAGGCCAAAACCGCGCCGGAGTTCAAATTTGCCATCCACGCGCTCGCAGAACATGGTGGGAAGCGAAAGCTGGCGCCCCAGCTCATACCCCACCACCACACCGCCCATCGCCGGCGCGACCACCACGTCAAACGCAAAGCCCTGATCACGCAGCTTCGCCGCCAGAGCGCGGCACAGACGCTCACCGCGCGCCGCATCCATCATCACGCGCGCGCACTGAAGGTAGGTAGGGCTGTGTAGACCAGAAGAAAGAACAAAATGGCCAGATAACATCGCGCCCGCGGCCTTGAATTCTTCTAATATCTGCTGCTCATTCATGCGTTACTCTATTGCTATGTTATCAATCAGTCTGGTGGAGCCAAGCCGCACCGCCGCAAGCAGCCTTGCGGGTGTTTCCAGGCTACTCAGTGCATCCAGCATATCAGCATGGCGCAGCTCAACATAATCGACAGCGAAACCAGCCGCCGTAAGCTTTGCACCGGCTGCCAGCAGCAGCGCCTGTATATCACCGCCGGATTTAATCTGCTCTGCGCTTTCCTTAAGCTGGGCATAAAGTTTTGGGGCAAGCCCACGCTCACTGGGCGACAGGTAGCGATTACGCGATGACATGGCAAGGCCATCCGCCTCGCGCACCGTCGGCACACCACTAATTCGGATTGGAATATCAAGATCAAACACAAGCTGCCTGATGACGCAAAGCTGCTGATAGTCCTTTTCGCCAAAAAAAGCCTCATGCGGCAGCACGCGCAGCAGCAGCTTCGCCACCACCGTGGCCACGCCATCAAAATGCCCCGGACGAAACTTGCCGCACAGAATTTTTCCCAGCTCACCAACCGACACCATGGTTGAAAATCCCGGTGGATAGATATCCTCACTATTGGGCGTATAGGCCAGATCCACCCCCTCGCCGCGCAGCAGCTCAAGGTCGACCTCCATGGTGCGGGGATATTGGCTGAAATCCTCATTCGCACCAAATTGCGTGGGGTTGACAAAAATGCTCACCACCACATAATTCGACTTCTTTTTAGCTTCTCTGACCAGCTCAAGATGACCCTGATGGAGCGCGCCCATGGTTGGCACAAAACCCACACGCTTGCCCGCGCGTGAGGCGCTGGTCAGGGCGGTTTGCAGTTCGTGAATCGTGGTTGCGACGCTTAATTGCATATTTCTGCAAGCTGGTTTATAGAGGGTTGGTAATGCACAATGCCTTAAAAAGCAAAAAGAAAAACGAGCTAATGACGTCGTCTGAACTACTCGCCGGCTATGAGCGCGCCATGGAATCAGGCGAGCTTCGCGATGACCCCGCCCAGCGCCGCGTGCTGGAAAAGCTGGAAGAGCTTCGCGCCGCGCTCAGCCCAGCGCAGCACAAGCGCAGTTTTTCGATTGTCAGGCTATGGTCAAAACCAGCCAAAAGCGAGGCAAAGAGCCTTTACATCTGGGGGCAGGTTGGCCGCGGTAAATCCATGGTGATGGATTTGTTTTTCAATAGCGCCGCCCTGCCGCAAAAGCGCCGCGTGCATTTCCACGCATTCATGCAGGAGGTGCATGCGCGCATCCACGAGCTGCGCCAGGATGGCGCGCGCGGCAAAAGCGGCGCTGATCCGGTGATCGCACTGGCGCGCGAAATTGCTAAAGAAACGAAGCTGCTCTGCTTTGACGAGCTGCAAGCCACCGATGTGGCAGATGCCACCCTGCTCTACCGCTTGTTTGCAGAGTTGTTTGAGCAGCGTGTTGTTATCGTCAGCACTTCAAACCGCCCGCCCGCCGAGCTTTACACTGGCGGTGTGCAAAAAGAACGCTTTGGCAAGTTTATCGCGCTGATCGAATCGCAGATGGAGATTGCCGCGCTCGACAGCGACACGGACTATCGCGGCACCAAAAACCCTTCGCAACGTAAAACATTCCACTACCCGCTGGGAGAAAGCGCGAATACCTTTATCGCAAGCTGGCTTGGCGAAAAACAGGCAGTTCAGGGCAATATCGCGGTGATGGGGCGAAAATTGCCATTTAAACTTTACGGCAGCGATATTGGCCGGTTTACCTTCAGCGACCTGTGCGAAAAACCCGTGGGCGCCGCAGACTACCTCGTCATTGCCAAGCAGCTGAAAGTGCTGATTCTGACCGACATTCCAAAGCTTGCCGCCGAAAAGCGCAACGAGGCCAAACGCTTCGTGACACTCATTGAC
>CANHDY010000122.1 GCA_947459535.1 Rickettsiales bacterium
AATCGCACGAGCGATTCGGGCGATGACGATCCTTTCGGCATCTTCTACTTCCCATCCACCAGCGGCACAAAGCGAACACTCATCAGATGTTCGGCGGAGATCATCCCCGCCGCATCTTTGCGCAGCCGAACCAGCATCTGGTTTTCTGCGCTGCTACCGACCGGCACCACCATCACGCCGCCCGGCACCAGCTGCTCCACCAGCGCAGCGGGAATCTGCCCAGCTGCTGCCGTGACGATAATGCGATCATACGGCGCAGCCTCCCTCCAGCCCTTACTGCCATCACCGAGACGCGTGACAATATTGCCAAGCCTCAGCGCCTTGAAGCGCTGCGTGGCAGTGAGTAGTAGTTCTTTGTGGCGTTCAATCGTGTAGACGCGGCGCGAAAGCCGCGCCAGAATGGCTGCCTGATAACCCGAACCCGTACCAATCTCCAGCACACGAAGCGACGGCAGAAGCTCGAGCGCCAGCGTCATCTGCGCCACCACGCTCGGCTGGCTGATCGTCTGACCGGAAGCAATCGGTAGCGCCGTATCATCATAGGCGTGTTCGAAAAAGGGTTGCTCAACAAAATACTCGCGCGGTGTTTGTTCCATCGCGGAAAGCACCGCCGTGTCATGAATACCGCGGTTACGAAGCTCCATAATCAGCCGGATGCGGTTAGCGAGCTGGTCTGCATCCAGATCCGGAGTGGGGAGAGGAAAAAATCGTGAGCTGGCCTGCTGCATCATACCCCTTGCATTGCTGCGCCACACTCTAAACGGCAAGGTTTAACAAAACTTTAAGCCGCCCCCATACCCCGTCATCCCTGCGAAAGCAGGGATCCAGTAGCGCCGCGTCTGCGGCGCAGAAGAAAAAACTGGATTCCCGCTTCCCAAGGGAATGACGAAGCATGAATCCGAAAAAACCATAACAACCTGTAAAACAACAATAATACAACAATTGTCACAATTCTTTGCGCCAAAAACCCCGCCCTTCACAAAATCTTCACATTACAAGACGCTGATTTTTGATAATATGCGAGTGTAACAAGTTTAATCCTGCGA
This sequence comes from Rickettsiales bacterium, assembly GCA_947459535.1. Taxonomy (GTDB): domain Bacteria; phylum Pseudomonadota; class Alphaproteobacteria; order Rickettsiales; family SXRF01; genus JAJTHB01. The sequence continues at coordinate 1,047 of CANHDY010000122.1, forward strand.
AGTGGAGTAGTTATGGCTGAGAATGGCGAAGAGAAAAAAGGCGTAGGTCTGGTTGGCGGCACCGTCGCATTGGGCGCGGGCGTTGGCACAGCTGCCGGCGCATCCAGCTACATGTTCAAGCGCGAACTTGATAAAGATGCCAACAAAGCCATCAAAGAATTCAGCGAAAGCTTCAAAGGCTCCGGCGATAAAAAAGGCCTCGCCGACAAACTCGCTGAGGAATTCAAAGCCGCTAACGCAGAGCCAACTGACGCCACTGCCAAAGCAGAATGGACAAAAAAACAGACGGAGTTCGTCACAGAAAAACTGAAAACACAGAAAGCTGCCATTGCCGAAGAAGTGTCCGGCGCTGGCGAAGCCATCACCAAGGCAAAGGCGGAATATGCTGCAAAAGCACCGAAGCCGGTCTTCGATAAATCTTCTGTTGAAAAAAGCGCTGCTAAAGTTTTTGAAGAAGCCAACGCTAAACCAACTCCCGCCGATGCTAGTGAAATAAAAGCTTGGATGAAGAAAAGGTTTGATGCAGTTGGCGAAGCCTCTGGTTTCATAGGAGCAGGCGAGATGCTTGATTCTTCTGCGGAAGAAATACAAGCAGCAACTAAAGAGTGGATGGAAAAGAATATGCCCGCTTTGGGCAGTGACTTCCAGAAAGCTGCTGAAGCAACGGGTCTTAAAGCTGCTAAATTGGAAGAAGCTGGTCAACGAGACCTAAAAAAATTCTTTGTCAAATTTACAAATAAAAACAAAGGTCAACTCGCAGAAACCGTAGGGATTGACCTGAAAGCGCTTACAAAAATACAAAATCCTGAAGAGTTGATATCGGAAGCAATGAAAACTGGCTCTAAAATAAGCTACAAAAAAGCTTATGACGGCTACAGTAAAATGATTGATAACTTTGCTGAGGCTGTCAAAAACTCAGGTGTGGAGGGCGAAGCTAGAGCTGTGCTCGATGAGATGGCAGGTCATCTTAGTGTTGTTCAAAAAGAAATTAAGACAAATCCTGTTGTTGCCAAAATGATTGAGGCAGATGAGGCATTTTTGAAGTCTACACCTCATCCCGACTTACCTGCTGAAAATGCATGGAAGGCTTCTCGTGCAAAAGCTGTTGAAACGACTGTTGCTACAGAATCCAAAATGCACGCAGCTGAGCTTGAAGCATTCACTAAAGGCGAGAAAGCAGCCGTTGATGCTGCCAAGAAAGCCGAACCTCTTGCTGGTAAAATTGCTTCCGCAGAACGCGTGGTGGAAGCCGCTGAAGGTGTTGGTCGTAAAGGCTTTGCTATGCGCCCTGTCGCTGCCTTCAAAGGCTTAAGCGGCGGCGGCAAAACAGCCGTGATTGCACTCGGCGCAACCGCACTCGTTGGCACCGGTTTACTCATCAGCAAAATGCGTAACGCAGGAAATGATGAGCAGAAATGGACGGATCGCGTTGCTTCTGAGGGGCAATCCCAAGGCACGGCTCCGGCTCGCTAATAAAAATTTCCTCCTAGTGGATGAAACCCCGCCTAACGGCGGGGTTTTGTTTTTCACCCTCCCCGCGCGCGGCACGACTCTCTCTCCCTTTCAGAGAGAGGGTGAGGGTTATCGATTGTGATGCTATGGTTTAAAAATTCGCCTGCATCTTCTCCATCACGCCATAATCCGTCATATCCATCGAGATGGGCGTGATGGTGATATAGCCCTTATGCAGCAAGTCGATATCCACGCCTGGTTTGTCTGCCGTATTGTCGCGCTCGCCGCCCAGCCAGTAATAGGGTCTGCCTTTGGGGTCAAGCCGCCCGGTTAAATTCACATTCACAATGCGTTTGCCCTGCGGGCAGAGCCGGATGCCCTTTACCTTTTTGGGTAGGCAAGCCGGAAAATTCAGATTGATGAACACACCCTTCGGCCAGCCCCCCCTACTCCCTCCCCCTTTATGGGGGAGGGCTGGGGTGGGGGTCATGAACGATTGATAAATCTGTTTGATAATGCTTGGCGCGTGATGCGCTGCCGTTTCCCAATATATCTCATGCTTTTCATCATAAAGCTGCGAGAGAGCAATCGCCGGCACCTCAAGGTTGGTCGCTTCCATGGCCGCCGCCACTGTGCCGGAATAGGTGACATCATCACCCACATTCGACCCGCGATTCACACCGGAAAGCACGAGATCCACAATCCTGTGGCCATGCGAAGCATGGAGCACAGGATCTTTAACCATATCACGGGATCCTGCGCTACGGCTTCGCCGTCCGCAGGATGATGGAATAATCTCCTTCAGCGCCAGCAGCACACAGTCTGTTGGCGTGCCGGAAACCGCGTAGCGTTTTTTAGTTATCTCGCGCACGCGCACCGGCGCATGCAGCGACAGCGAATGCCCGGCGCCGCTTTGCTCCGTCTCCGGCGCTACCACCCAATAATCACGCGTGAGTTTCTTGGTGATTTCTTCGAGAACCGCAAGGCCAGCCGCGGCTATGCCATCATCGTTGGAAAGGAGGATTCTCATCGGATGACATCCATGTTCATATAAGGCTTGAGTGCGTCAGGAACCACAATCGAACCATCTTCCTGCTGATAATTTTCCAAAATCGCAACCAGCGTGCGGCCGATGGGAAGGCCGGAGCCGTTCAGCGTATGCACAAATTCATTGCCCTTGCCAGCCTTCGGCTTAAAGCGCGCTTTCATGCGCCGCGCCTGAAAATCGCCGCAGTTCGAGCAGCTGGAAATTTCGCGGTAGGCATTCTGACCGGGCAGCCACACCTCAATGTCATAGGTTTTCTGCGAGCAGAAACCCATGTCGCCTGTGCAGAGCAGCATGGTGCGATAAGGCAGGCCAAGCTTCTGCAGCAGCGACTCCGCCTGCGCGGTCATGCGCTCATGCTCTGCGGCGGACTGCTCCGGCGTCGTAATCGACACCAGCTCGACCTTGCTGAATTGATGCTGGCGGATCATACCGCGCGTATCCCTGCCCGCTGCGCCTGCTTCGGAGCGGAAACACGGCGTGTAGGCGGTCATGCGCATGGGGAGCTTATCCTCTTCCACAATCGAATCACCCACCAG
>CANHDY010000123.1 GCA_947459535.1 Rickettsiales bacterium
AGCTGCACGCGCCATCGCGCACATCAGCGACCGTGATCTGGATTGCATATTTGTGCATCTCGGCTTCCACGCCCATGATTTCGGCGCATACCACCGTATCCTGCACAAAGTTTTTCGGCACACCACCGCCCACCATGAGCAGGCCCGACGTGCCGCCCTTGATTTTAATTTCGGTGAGCTCGCGGAAGTCCGCAATCGAGTCAATGGTGAGGTAGGGCTTTTTCTTTTTCATGCGCTCCACCTGATGCAGCACCAGGCCAAAGCCCGCCGATGAATCCGTGAAAGCCGGACAGAAAATCGGCACGCCGTTTTCATACGCACGCTGGATGAGCGAGTCTTTTTTCTTGCCATTTTTCACCAGCCATTTGCCCATCTCGTGGATGAATTCGCGGCTGGAATAAGGGCGCGGCTCAAGGCTGTCAGCGATTTTTTTGATGGTATGATCGCAGGCCTGAAGTTCTTCTTCATCAATGTAGGTGTCGTAAATGCGGTCGATATAGTTATCGCGCAGCACCTTATCATCCATGAACTGGTTGCCGTGATAATGCTTGAAGCCCAGCGCCTCAAAGAAATCCATATCCACAATCGACGCGCCGGTCGCCACAATGGCATCCACCATGTTGTTTTTCACCAGCTCGACATAAAGCTGCATGCAGCCACCCGCAGAGGTGCTGCCCGCGAGCGTAAGGAACACGCTGCAGGATTTGTCCTTCAGCATCATGTTGTAGATTTCGGCGGCGCGCGCAAGGTCACGCGAGGTGAACGACATGCCGGCCATCTGTTTCACAATCGGCCGCGCATCAAACGACGTAATGTCGATATGCTCGACTTCTTTGGTGAGCAGGTTGTGTTTTGAATTCGTCTTTTTTGCCGTCGTGGTTTTCATGGTTTTCCTTTCGTCATCCCGGAAAATTTTGCAGCAGCAAAATTTATCCGGGATCCAGAATAGCAAAAAGTCAGCAGACTTTTTGCGTGCTTTGTTGATTGACGCCAAATGCCTACTGTCATTTGGCTTTTCTGGATCCCGTGCTCGCGAAGCTGCTGCTTCGCTCCACGGGATGACAGTTTTCTAAGCGGCAAAGCCGCTAAGAAAACATGTCAGTTGATTCCAAAAATACTCATCATCGGCTTATCAGCGAGTTCAACCGTTTCATCGCTGTAAAAGCCGTTGAAGTTGGTGCGCATGGTGGCACCATACGCGCCAAGCTGGCCGATCTCGATCCAGTCACCTTCCGCGATATCCACGGGCAGGTGGAAAGGACCTTTCATCGCATCCATGCTGTCGCAGGTCGGGCCGAAAAAGCCAAACTCCGCCTGCTCAGAAGAAAGCGTGCCGCCGGGGCGGATCGCCTTCACCGGATAGACAAAGCCGGGCACGCCCGCATCAAACAGGGTGCCGTAGGTGCCGTCGTTGAGATAGAGCATATTGCCTTTTCTAGCCTCAACACGTACCACCACCGAACCACCCTCTGCCACCAGCGCACGGCCGGGCTCGCAGAGAATCTGGCAGGTGTCAAAAGCGGAGTGCTTTTTCAGCGCCTGCTTGATGGCACTCATGTAATCCGAAAGCGGCGGCGGCGTGAGCCCCGGATAGATGGAGGGGAAGCCCCCGCCAATATCCAGCACATCCACTTTTACACCACTATCCGCCACCAGCTGCGACGCTTTGGCCATGGCAATGCCGTAAGCCTGCGGCTCCATGCACTGCGAGCCAACATGGAAGCACAGGCCGAGCTTGTCAGCGACGGCACGGGTGGCCTGAAGCAGCGCGGGCGCCTCTTCCATTGACACACCAAATTTGCCCGAAAGGCTGTAGGCAGCGCCTTCGCTGTTCATGGCGAGGCGTACATACAGGTTCAGGTCGGTGGCATGCTCCGTTACTTCGAGGATTTTGGTGAGCTCGTCCATGGAATCGAGCGAGAAATCGCGAATGCCATGCTCAAAATAGGCCGCGTGGATGGCCTCGCGGCTTTTCACCGGGTGCATGAAATACATCTGTGCATCCGGCGCAACCGCCACCACAGCCTTAATTTCCGCGAGCGATGCCACATCAAAATGCCGTACCCCAGCATGGTATATCACCTTGAGCACACGCGCATCCGGATTCGTTTTCACCGCATACATCACCTCGCCCGGGAAGGACCTCAGGAACCACTTGGTGGTGGAAGCAATGGTGGCAGGGCGCAGGCAGGTGATCGGCATCACCGGGCGCAGCTCATGCACCATGTCTTCCGCAGCACGATAGACCGGGGTGGCCGGAGCAAGCGGTTTGGTGGATTTACGGGTTTGTCTTTGGAGGGGGATTACGCTGGTTTGGCGTAGGGCTCGGCCCGGAGGCTCGAAAGTGGCATGTTTCATCTAACTTAGTACCTATATCACACGGGGTTATGGAATCTAAGGCTCGCCTTGCATCATCGCCAGGAAGCGCTTTCTTGTTTGCAGAGGGTTAGTAAACACAAAACACCTGTTTGTTGTTAACGAAGCGATTTCCATTACAGAAAATCAAAGAGATAATAAAGCATTTTTTTACATCATTTAAGTGTTTTTTTAGGCTAGGGGTAAAAAACTTTTGGGGCGGCGTTTTTGCATCACTTGCCATTAGTAGCAATAAGTAGTACCATGCTACTATAAACAACCCCAAGGAAACAACCAATGCCGATGCCTGTCAAATTATCCGACGCCATGATTCACGACGCAAAGATCTTCGCTCAAGCCCATCATCGCTCACTCGCCAAGCAAATTGAGCATTGGGCACATATCGGAAAAATAGCTGAAGAAAATCCAGATCTACCCTATGGCTTCATCCAAAACCTGCTGGTAGCTCTGGAAGAGGACAAAGAAGGCGCAACCAGCGAGTTCAACTTCGGCAAAAAGCCGCGCTCCAAAAAATGATTACTCTTCGCCAAACGCGGCATTTCGAGAAAACCTATAAAAAGCTGCATTCCAATCAAAAAACCGCTGTCGACAAGGCCATTCGGGCTATCGTCAGCGATCCGGATCTGGGCGAGCGGAAAAAAGGCGATCTCGCTAGCGTGCGCGTGTATAAGTTTTCTATGCTTGGCCAACTCACGCTCCTCGGCTATAACTACGACGAAGGCGAAGTAACGATCCTGCTGCTCGCCATCGGCTCACACGAAAATTTTTATCGCGATTTGAAAAAACATTAGGAATGATTATGCCCAATAACCACCGTATCGAAACCCTCGCCATTCACGCCGGCGCCAAGCCAGACCCCAACACCGGTGCGCTTTTGCCACCCATTCAGCAGAATTGCAGCTACCAGTTCCGTGATGCCGAGCATGCGGCCGACCTGTTCACGCTCAAAGAGGCGGGCTATGTCTATTCGCGCCTGACCAACCCCACCGTCTCCGCGCTTCAGGACAGGCTGGCGGCGCTCGAAGGCGGCGTTGGCGCGACCGCAGCGGCCAGCGGCCATGCCGGCCAGCTGATTACTTTTTTCAACCTGATGCAGCCGGGCGATGAGGTGGTGGCCAGCAACCGCCTTTACGGCGGCACCACCAGCCAGTTCAAAAACAGCTTTGTGCAGTTTGGCTGGAAAGCGCATCTCGTCGATATTGATGATCACAAAGCCGTCGAAGCGGCAATAAATAACAAAACCAAAGCGATTTATTGTGAGTCTTTCGCTAATCCTGCCGGTGTAGTCGCCGATATTGAGGCGCTTGCGGGGATCGCGCACGCGCATGGCATTCCGCTCATTGTCGATAACACCATGGCCTCGCCATACTTGCTCAGGCCGATCGAGTGGGGCGCGGATATCGTCTGCCACTCCACCACCAAGTTTTTAACCGGCAACGGCTCGGCGATGGGCGGCGTCACCATCGATTCCGGCAAATTCAACTGGGCGGCCAATGATAAGTTCCCGCTGATGGTGAAGGGCGACCCCGCCTA
>CANHDY010000124.1 GCA_947459535.1 Rickettsiales bacterium
CCGGAAACCGCATAGAGTCTACCGCCATCATAGGCCATGCCACCGCCGCTGACATCGTCATCCTCATCCACCAGCACCTCGGAAACAAAGCGCTTGCGATCAATATTGCTGATGTCATGAGCGGAGATCCGCCCTTCACTATCCATGGCAAAAACCAAGCCGGAGCCCACCACTGGCCTTGGCACCAGCGGCCGATCAAATGACGCGCCATCACCAGCGGAAGCATTCGTTTCGGAAGTGAAACCACCACCAGCGAGGTTGCCCTGCGCCGCAGTAAACTGACCGCTATGCTGTGGCCACTGGCTGTTGGCATATGTCGTCGGCACAGCCACCGGTAGCGCTTTCAGCGTTTCATCCGCCTGTAGCTCGGCCGCCACCGGCAACACCTGCTCACGATCGCCCGGCAGGCGCACAATTTCTGCTTCTTTGCCGCCCATCCAGCCGGGCAGGTAGTCGCAGGCAGGAAGCATGGCAAGCAAAAGCAGGGCGGCTGAGGCGCGGCGAGTCATCATATTATTTTCCACCCGCAAGCTTCTCCGGCGCCATGCTCTGCAGCGCAAGACGAACACGTGCGCGCATCGAAGGCGGGGTTTTGGTGTCGTGGTAAAGCTCGGCAAAATAACTGACCGCCTCTTCCTTTTTATTTTCCGCCACCAGCGCCCAGGCTTTTTTCTCGGCGAGTGTCAGCGCCAGCGGCGAGTCTTTATCCACCGGTCTTGCAGTATCAGCGGATGATACGCGCGCGAGATCCACAAACAGCGCCACCTCAGGGCTGCGGTTCATCGCCGCCAGCGTAGAGAGCGTTTTTTCTGCCGCTGCATGATCGCCGCTGGCGCGCTCTGCCTCAGCTTTTTTGAGCAAGCTCATCGCATAGCGAGCGGAGGTTTCGCTTGCTGGAATCTTCGAAAGCTCCTCCAGCGCCGCCTGATAATCACCGGCTTCAAGCTTTTGATTGCCCGCAATCAGATGGCTGGTTTCTTTCGCTGCTTTGTCCTGCTGAAATTCACGCCAGATAACGCCAGCAGCCGTGCCCGCCACAATCGCGACGCTCACCCACACCGCCTGCTTGCCAAACTTGCTCCAGAAATTCTGGATGCGTTCCTGACGGATATCTTCTTCAATTTCACGTAGTAATTCGTTCATTGCTTCCTCTTCCTGATGACGCTAGGCCGGATCAAATGCGAAGGCTTGCGAGAACCGGGGCGCAGCGTACGCATTCGTACGTGAGCACCGGAAGCGAAGCAAGTCAAGCGAGTTGACCGGCATAGTAGTCATCACTCCCACTCAATCGTGCCGGGCGGCTTACTGGTAATATCATACACCACGCGGTTAATGCCGCGCACTTCATTGATGATGCGGTTTGCGGTACGGCTTAAAAAATCATGGCTGAAATGGTAGTAATCCGCGGTCATGCCGTCGGTGGAGGTCACGGCGCGCAGCGCGAGGGCGTAGTCATACGTCCTTGCATCGCCCATCACACCCACCGTTTTCACCGGCAGCAACACGGCAAATGCCTGCCAGATCTCGCTGTAAAGTCCGGCTTTTCGAATCTCATCAATATAGATGGCATCTGCTTTTCGAAGCAGCGCGCATTTTTCCGGCGTAATCTCCCCGGGAATACGCACCGCAAGGCCGGGGCCAGGAAACGGGTGCCGCCCGACCATCTCATCGGGCATACCCAGCTCGCGGCCAAGCGCGCGAACTTCGTCCTTGAAGAGTTCGCGAAGTGGCTCCACCAGCTTCATGTTCATGCGCTCGGGCAGGCCGCCAACATTATGGTGCGATTTAATGGTCACCGAGGGGCCGCCAGTAAACGATACGGACTCAATCACATCCGGATAGAGCGTGCCCTGCGCCAGAAACTCAGCGCCGCCCACCTCTTCGGCTTCTTTTTCAAACACCTCGATAAAAGTCTCACCGATGATCTTGCGCTTACGCTCCGGGTCGGTCACGCCGGCGAGGCGCGAAAGAAACAGCGCGCTGGCATCGACATGCACCAGCTTCATGTGGAAATGGTCGCGAAACAGCGCCTCCACCTGCTCAGGCTCGTTTTCGCGCAAAAGTCCCGTATTCACAAAAATGGCAACCACCTGATCGCCAATGGCCTCGTGCAAAAGCCCGGCCACCACTGAAGAATCAACGCCGCCAGAAACACCGCAGATCACACGGCCGCCGCCCACCTGCGCGCGAATGCTGCTCATCGCGGTCTGCTTGAAAGCGGCCATCGTCCAGCCTGCCGCGCAGCCACAGATATGATGCACAAAGTTGGCAAGCAGCCTTGCGCCATCGGGCGTATGCGCCACCTCCGGGTGAAACTGCACGCCATAAAACGGCTTAGCGTTATGCGCGATCGCCGCATAAGGCGCAGACAAAGTGCGCGCCACCGCGCGGAAACCATCGGGAAGGCTGGTCACCTTATCGCCGTGGCTCATCCACACCTGCCGCTGCTCGCCCTTACCCCATACGCCTTTAAAGAGCGGGCAGTCATCCACCACATCGACCATCTGGCGGCCAAATTCGCGCTTGTCGGAAGGCTCAACCTTGCCGCCAAGCAGCTGGCAGATCAGCTGCTCGCCGTAGCAGATGCCCAGCACCGGCACCCCCATCTCAAACACAGATGGCGAGATGGTTGGCGAAAAAGACTGGTGCACCGAGGCAGGGCCGCCGGAGAGAATAATACCCTTCGCGCCAAACTTCCGGATTTCTGCTTCCGGTGTGCTAAACGGTTTGATTTCGCAGTACACATTGGCCTCGCGCACGCGCCGCGCAATAAGCTGCGTCACCTGCGAGCCAAAATCGAGAATAAGGATTTTATCAGTCATGGACGCCTTGTAGCGCCAGAAAAGAGGAAAGGCAACGCCCCGCACCAAAAAAACAGCCCTTGGGGTAAGTCCAAGGGCTGTTTTAACCAAACTAAAGATTAAATTGTTAGTTGCTGCACTGATGAATCAGCGTCGGTGTTGCCAGAATATTACTGGAAATGGTCACCGTCTGGCTTCCTGGAATTCCGGGCAAATCACAGACTCTCTCAGCTACTGCACGACACTCAATCCGCTGCAGAGCGAGCCATTTAGAATAGGGCTGTCCATTAAGAGCCACAAATGGCTCATCAAGAGTTTGCCCAATCTGCCGAAAATTGACAAAAGCACGATAGCGCACATATGGAAAACCCTGCGCCGGCGTAAACAGGAAGCACGTCACATCCGCATAAACCAGCGGCTGAGGCTCTGGCTGACTCTGCGGCGGACCATCAGGATCCAGCCCGAAAGGTGCAAGATCTACCACAGGGATGGATTTGCCGCCGCTTGCGTGAGCCGTAGTAGCAGAAAAAGAAAGCAGCGCCAGTAGGGAGACGAGCGCTGCTTTAGTCAGTGTTGAAAATGGGGTCCTCATAATAACCTCTTTTTGTTTTTGGGCTGAAATGCGTCAGCCAGTCGCTTATGGTTGGAATTCTGGCTCGTTGGCCAAAACCCACAAGGTTTGGTTACCTTGCAGGGTTAATCATAG
>CANHDY010000125.1 GCA_947459535.1 Rickettsiales bacterium
AACCAGCGCCAGCGCCAGAAACCAGCGGGCGAAGCCGGAGCGAACCAGAGGAAACATAAAGGCGTGGGACATGGTTTTATTGTTTGTTTTGCAGGTGCCGAGGAAGCATTCCTACCTAGCAAAGCCAGACGGGGCGAGGCAAGCCTCATGCCTGACGATATGCACAGCTAAAATGAATGGATTTTCAATCTGAGTGATGAAAATACCCGGTTGAAATGCTTGCGTGATGAAGCCGATTACTTTACTGAGCCGTTCATGGCTCATTCCCCCCTTATCACTGTCATGACCCGCGCTGTACTCAAATCGGCCAAGGGTCTGGTGCGCGATTTCGGGGAAGTAGATAAACTTCAGGTCTCGAAAAAAGGCGCGGCGAATTTTGTCACCAATGCCGATTTACGCACCGAGAAGCTGCTGCTCGAAGAGCTTGGCCATGCGCGCCCGAGTTTCAGTTTCCTTACCGAGGAAAGCGGCGCGATTGCGGGGAAGGATGCGGATAAACGCTTCTGTATTGACCCGATTGACGGCACCACTAATTTCATGCGGGCGATTCCGTATTTCTGTATTTCCGTCGCCGCCCAGGAGCGCGCTGCTGATGGCAGCTGGGTGAGTGTTGCGGGTGTGATTTATGACCCGATTCACGATGAATTATTTGTAGCCGAACAGGGCGCGGGCGCAACGCTCAATAATTACAAGCTGCGCGTCTCGCAGCGTACGGAAGATGCCCTGCTTTCCACCTCCTCCCCGCGCAAATGGCGCGAAGGATACGAGGTGATGATCACACGCCTCGAGCGCGTGACCGATCATGGGGCGGTGGTGCGCTGCTCTGGCTCAGCCGCGCTGGATCTGGCCTATGTGGCTGCCGGGCGGCTTGATGCCACCTGGTACCACCGGCTGAATGCGTGGGATATGGCCGCAGGCGCGCTGATGGTGAAGGAAGCGGGCGGCGTTGTAAGCTCACTCGAAGGCGCAGAAGTGGCAAGCGACATCGGCAGCATCGTCGCTGCCTCGCCCGCCATTTACCCCACACTCAAAGGGCTGCTTTCTGTGTAACGCGCGTGCGGCGCTACGCCACTTCTGTGGTGCGCGAAGATGAGGAAGCAGCGGGCGTATGCGCCGGCAGCGCATCTACCATTGCCCGCAATACATGCACGAGATTCGGGTTGCTTAGAAAATAATAAATCTGGCGGCGGTCGCGGCGGAAACCCACCATGCCCGCGCGGTGAAGCTTCGACAGATGCTGCGAAAGCGCCGGCTGGCTGACCTTGATGAACCCGTTCAGCTCCGTCACATTTTTTTCACCCGCCATGAGCAGGTTCACAATCTGCAGACGGTAAGGATTACCGAGGATTTTGAAGAAATTCGCCACGTTCTTTTGTGTCTGAGGATCCTGAAACATGGCACACCTTACCTGATAAAATATTGTTAATTATTGTTAACCATCCATAAGGGCTGGCGCATGGCCTGTCAAGCAGGCTTAACATTCAGAAATAATTATAGAATACTATCGCCGGTTAGGTGCAGCTTTGAGCTGTGTTTTATAGTCATTTATAAAAATAATCTTACAGATGATTTTTTTACGTTGCGCTCGCAACATGGCGCAAAAATGCAAAAACCGAATCATGCAAGCATGCATAAAAGCAGAAAAGAGCGAGAGAAAAATCGGTGTGGACTGCTACGCGCTCATTCCATACCCTGATTGCCCTGATTGGCAGCCTGCCCCAAAGAAAGCGGCGGCGCTCAGTTGACCGGTTCGTTCTGGATTAATATCACACCCGGTCTCAGCTTGCGGATTCTTCAAGCCCAGATTCAGCGAGCCGCAGCCTTTGATCATTTCTGCATAGTTAGGGGATGCCAGTTCTGTTGAAGGCCGAGCAGGGGCATCGGTCGCCTGCGCAAGAGCGCCAGTCGCGCTCTCAATACCATTCAGCGCAGACCCGGCAGCCTTTATCCCAAGAGCGCCCAGCATGGGAACTGCTTCGCATACGCCAAGAAGCGTGTCAAAGGCCACATCTAGAACGCCTCTTCCATCACCCACTGTAATAGGACGTGCAGCCATACCACTCTTTATATACCACAAATGCTTAATAATCAGTTAATTTTCTGAAAGAATTTAGCTGATTTTTGATTTATATTTTAAGTTGCTGTAATATAATCAAAATACGAGCGCTTCCTGGTTTGTGGCTGGGAACCCTACGCCGCTTCTTCAAACTCCGCTTCCATGCCAAGCGCCCGTTTATAAAGATCGAGCATATACTCGGCCTCCATCCGGTCGTTGGTTTTCATTTTGCGCAGTTTCAGCACCTGACGCATGGTTTTGGTGTCAAATCCGTTGGATTTCGCCTCGGCAAATACATCACGAATATCGCTGGCGAGGGCGGATTTTTCCTCTTCCAGCCGCTCCAGCCGCTCAATGTAACTGCGTAGTTTGGTCGATTCAATGCCGCCGGTTGCGGGAGTCTTGGCCATGATGCTCTCCTTGGTGGTTTGGTTAAAAAATCGGTATATAGTATTTGGTATTTAGTATCTGGTGGATTCGCAGCACACAAACCGCACCATACCTTCTTCAGATTTCTGATGTCAGGCTTTTGACTTCTGAACGCAACTTCGCTCTTGCCTTTATCCACAATCTTCCTTAGAACTCTGCGGCCTTTGAGCGTGAGAGAGGGGGTAAGCCGTATGGTAGAAGTCACCGTCCGCGATAATAATATGGATCAGGCGCTGCGCGTACTTAAAAAGAAAATGCAGCGTGAGGGGATTTACCGCGAAATGAAAATGCGCAAGCATTACGAGAAGCCCTCTGAGCGCCGTGTGCGTGAGGCTGGCGAAGCCGTGCGCCGTGCACGTAAACTCGCCCGCAAGAAATCCGAGCTGTTTGATTAGCCCTATCTGGCTGACAGCGAGTGAGTTAGGGGGCGTGGCCATGGTGCCGCGCCCCCGTTGTTTTTCAACGGGGCTTTTCCCGCTAGGCAGCGCAAAACCAGCACTTACGGCGGAAATCTAGAGAACCCCTTGCTGAAGTGTGTAGAAAGTGATACACTTGAAGAATAGGGAGTGAAACATGGCCACAGAAAACCCCAGAATTCAGGTGATGCTGGATGCAGAAACAAATGGCCTGCTCGCTAATTTCGCCGCGCGGCAAGATCGATCTATCTCCGCCACTGCCGCGGAACTGATTCGAGAGGCTCTCGAACTGCACGAAGATATTCTGCTTTCAAAGCATGCGGATGAACGGTTTGCGAGCACCAAGAAATGGATCGGCCACGATGCTGCATGGAAATAATCCATGTGGCGCATTCAATATGCGGATTCTGTTGTTCGCTGTGATATACCACGCCTTGATCACGCAGCAAAACAGCGCATCAAGAAAGCGATTGAGACCAAGCTAGCCACTGATCCGCTTCGTTTTGGCA
>CANHDY010000126.1 GCA_947459535.1 Rickettsiales bacterium
AATCAGCATTAATTGTTTCTTAAGTTTTTTGGAGCAATAGTAAGGCATCAATATTGTCACAGGATGTGCGTCATGAACCTTACTCTTTCCAAAAAAATCCCACTAGCCATTACCATCGCATCACTCGTCAGCGGCCTTGCCGTTACTTTCTTTGCTGTTCAGTCCAGTACTGAGAATGCTATAAAAACAGCTGAGCAATCGATGCAATTTGCGCTGGATCAACGTGCAGATGCACTGAATACCCTCATGCACCGCATCACCGCTGACCTGCACACCATGGCGGATAGTCCTTACATGGTTCAGTCTGTTCTTGATTTTACCGCCGCATGGAACGATCTTGGCTCGAACCAGATCGATCAGCTGCAATCGCTCTACATCGCCAACAACCCTCACGAAACCGGCAAGAAAAATAACCTGATGGCAGCTAATGACGGCTCGAGCTACAGCCGTGTGCACGCCGCAAAGCACCCTTACTTCAACGAGTTTCTGCAGAAAAACGGCTATTACGACGTATTTATCGTCAGCAAAAATGGTGATGTTATTTATACTGTGTTCAAAGAGCTGGATTTTGCTACCAACCTGAAAACCGGACAGTGGAAAGACACCGATCTGGCCAGAGTCTTCAACATGACCATGGCGCAGGATAGCGCAGAAAAAGTATCCTTTGTTGACTTCGCGCCTTATGCACCAAGCAACAATGTTCCCGCGAGCTTTATGGGACGCCCGATTGAGGATGTAAACGGCAACTATGTCGGCGCGCTGATTTTCCAGATGCCGATTGAAAAACTCAACAACCTCTTTACTGGCTCAGAAAAAAGTGAAACCGGCCGCATGATGCTGGTAGGCGCAGATAAGCTACTGCGCAATGATGTGCGCTTTGCCAAAGAGTCCACTATCCTGAAGATGAAAGCAGACACACAGGCCGTCAACGAAGCACTCGCTGGAAAATCAGGCCTGATTACTCATATTGCCAATGAGCAAGGCGTCATAACCGATATCGCCTACAAGCCCTACCAATTTGGCGGCGTGAATTATGCCATGACCTATGAGATGGCCCATAGCGAAATTATGGCGCCTGTCATTGCATCAAGAAATGAGCAGCTGTTGGTTTCGCTGATTATCATTTCGATTATGACAGTGATAGGCATTGTCTTCGCTCGCACGGTTAGCAAACCAATTTCTAACCTCACGGATGCCATGCGCAAAGTAGCGGATGGCAACCTGACAATTGATGTGCCATCACTTGGCCGCAAGGACGAAATCGGCAACATGGCCTCTGCCCTGCAGGTTTTCAAAGAAAATGCCATTGCGATGAAGCAGATGGAAGAACAGCAGGAACTTCAGAAAAAAGCAGCTGAAGAGCAGAAAAAGCAGGCGATGCGCGATATGGCACAGCGTTTTGAAGCCAGCGTCAAAGGCATCGTGGATATGGTGGCCTCGGCTGCAACCGAAATGGAGGCAACATCAAAGTCTGTGTCGTCCATTGCCGAGAGCAACAGTTCGAAGCTAAGTGCGCTAAACACCCAGATTGGCGGCGCATCGCGCAATATGCAGATGGTTGCAAACTCAACCACGCAGCTTTCTTCTGCCATCAACGAGATCAGCTCGCAGGTGGCTAAAGCGACATCGATTACCTCAACGGCGGTCACCGAAGCGCAGCAGGCCGACAACACTGCACAAGGCCTGACCGCCGCCTCGCAGAAAATTGGCGAGGTGCTGGAAATGATCAACTCCATTGCCGCCCAGATTAACCTGCTCGCGCTCAATGCCACCATTGAAGCGGCTCGCGCAGGCGAGGCAGGCAAAGGCTTCGCTGTGGTCGCCAGCGAGGTGAAAAGCCTGGCCGGCCAGACCACCAAAGCCACCGAAGAAATCGCACAGTACATTAACTCTATTCAGGGCGCAACCAGCGAAACGGTGAGCGCGATTAAAACTATCAGCAGCAAGATCAACGATATCAACTCCATTTCCACCACCATTGCGGCGGCGGTTGAGGAGCAAGGTGTTGCTACGCAGGATATCGCCAGCAACGTGCAACAAGCTGCCAGCGGCACTGAGCAGGTGTCGAAAAACGCTGCCGATGTCAGCCAGACCTCGAACGAAACCGGCTCTGCCGCTACTGAGATGATGGCAGCCACCAGCGAGCTGTCCAAGCAGGCTGAGCTACTTCGCCGCGAGGTTGACAACTTCCTTAATACTGTGCGGGCGGCATAATCAGCCATGAGCGCAGTGAAGGAAGCAATGGAAGCGGTTTATGCGTCGCTGCATAACAGCAATGAGCAGATCGACGCGCGTATTGCAGCGCTAAAACAAGCCATGGTGAACGAAGCTGTTGGCTCTGTGGAAGCGGATGTGGCGCGCCTGCCGCAAGCCAACCGGCAGGGACGCAAAATGATGCAGTCCTATTTCAAGCAGCGCGGCGTAGTGGTCACGTTTCCGAAATATCCATAGCGTCATCCTGTGAATCGTGAAGCGATTGCACAGGATCTGTAACACACAGTAAGATCCTGCGCTCGCGCTAACGCGCGCCGCAGGATGACGAGTGACTAGGCCGCAAGCCCCTTAAACATCGCTGCACCATCGGTGCCGCCAAGTAGCGCCTCAGCGTGGCGCTCGGGATGCGGCATCATGCCAAGCACGTTGCCTTTCTTATTCACAATGCCAGCAATATTCAGCTGCGAGCCGTTGGGGTTTGCTTCAGCTGTGATTGAGCCGTTTACCTCAGCATAGCGAAACGCAATCTGGCCGTTATCTTCCAGCGCCTTCAGCGTATCACCATCAGCAAAATAATTGCCATCATGGTGAGCAATCGGCACCGTAATCACCTGCCCTTTTTTATAATTCTTGGTGAAAGGCGAGCTGGTGTTATCAACGCGCAGAAATACCTCGCGGCAGAGAAACTTGAGCTTCGCATTACGCATCAGCACGCCCGGCAGCAGGCCAGCTTCGGTCAGAATCTGAAAGCCATTGCACACGCCCAGCACCAGCCCACCGCGCTCGGCATGTTTCTTCACTTCCTGCATAATCGGCGAATGCGCCGCCATCGCGCCAGAGCGCAGATAATCGCCGTAGGAAAAACCGCCGGGCAGCATGACAAGGTCAACTTTCGGCAGCTCGCTATCCCTATGCCAGACCATGGTGGGGTTGTTGCCGGTTGCGGCAAGCACCGTCTTGGCATCACGGTCGCAGTTAGAAGCAGGAAAAACAATCACAGCGGATTTCATGGCTCACCCATCCATTTCATTATTAGACTAGAAATAATAAGAATCACCAGCGTTACCTGAAACGCAGCTTTCATATAAGAAAA
>CANHDY010000127.1 GCA_947459535.1 Rickettsiales bacterium
CAGCCGGTAGCTGGCGGCAGCCTGCGCCATGTCAGCAGCTATAACAATCTGCCCAACCAGTATTACTCGGCTTATGTTTCGGAGCAGGATGCCATCAAGCGCGGCATTGCTGAGCTGGCAGAGCTTTATCACCAGCGCTTATCATCCGTGCTTTCGGCGCACTAGCGCGATGAAACTCGCCGCCAAACAGATCGAATCTTTTATCGCAAAGCCCGATAGCGCGGTGCTGGGCGTGCTTCTGTATGGCCCGGATTCAGGTCTTGCGCGTGAACGTGCGGGAAAGCTCAAGGCGTGGGCGCTGGCGGGTAATGATGATCCGTTTGCCTATAGCGAGTTTGAAGAGCCGCGCCTGCTTGAAGATCCGGCGCGCCTTAGTGATGAGCTGGGTGCGATCAGCCTGATGGGCGGCCGGCGCTGCCTGATGGTGCGATCGGCCAGTGATAAGCTCAGCAAAATCATTGAATCCACCCTTGATCATTTTCACCGCGATATGTTTGTGATTGTGGTGGCGGATGATTTAAATGCGCGCTCCAGCCTTCGTGCGCTGTTTGAAAAAGAGCAGCGGCTCGCCGCCCTGCCCTGCTACAAGGACGAGGCGCGTGATGTCGCGGAGCTGGTGCGCAGCAGTCTGTCCCAGGCCGGCATTCGCGCCGCCAGTGACGTGGTAGAACATCTTGCCTCGCAGCTGGGTAATGATCGTTATGTGACGCGTCAGGAGCTGACCAAAATCATTACTTATGTGGGCGAAAGCAAGACTCTTTCGTTGGAAGAGGCGAGAATGCTCACGGATTATAACCGCGATACCGAGCTGGATGAGGTGGTGAGTGCGGTTGCTGATCGAAACCTCGCTCAGATGGATAAGGCGCTTTCTAACCTGCTGCGTGAGGGGACGGTGCCCATCGCCTATCTTCGCGCGCTGCAGCGCTATTTTAACCGGCTTTACAGCCTGCGTATGCAGGTCGAGGTCGGGCAGTCCCCGGAGATGGTCGTGGAAGCGGCGCGTCCGCCGATTTTCTTCCGTCAGAAGCCGGTCATTACGCGCCATTTAAACAGTTGGAATACCGCAACTATTGCGAAAGCGCTCGCCCTGCTTGTCGAGGCCGAACTTGCAGTTAAAACCAGCGATTTACCGCCGATTCCTGCCTCCAGCCGCAAACTGATGCAGCTGACACAGCTGCGCTAGCCGCCCTGCCCTGCCCGCTGCGATCTTTTTCTGGCATGGTTGTTGCCTGTATGCATCAACATTCAAAGGAGTGGCCGCCATGGAAATCAGCAGTCTCAGTCAGCTACGCAGCAGTAGTTCAGATGCGGCAAAGAAAAACGAAAAAGCCAATCAGGCAGCAAGCTTCATGCAGCAGCTGAATGAAAAGGATGATCCGGCGGCGATATTAACAAAAATCACCAGCCGCGGCATCAGCGGTTACTGGGAATGGCAGATGGAAGAGCTTAAAAAGAAAGTCGCTGAAAGGGTGATGCAGGAAATGGGCGTAACGCCCGAAAGTCTCGCGGCAATGAGCCCGGAGGCGCGCATGGGCATCGAAGAAAAAATCATGAAAGAGGTCGAGCGCCGCATTGAAGAAGCGATGCGAAATGGCCTAGAGAAAAAGCAGAAGCAGCCGATCGATATTGGCCAGATGACGCTCAGCACCGAAGCTTTTCAGCTGATGCTCAGCAAAGCCTGAGTCAGGCTCCTGCTAAACCAATTCTTCCGCATTGCTGCCGAGCTTGCGCAGGATGACATCCAGCTGGGCGAGATTATCATACGCCACAATAATCTCGCCTTGCTGGCCGCGATCATTGATCGATACGCGCAGCCCAAGATTTTCAGATAGCGATTCTTCCAGTGCCAGAATATCGGCATCTTTCTCGCGTGGTGCGCCGGTATTTCCGGCTGGGCGTGGTGCGGCTGGCTGGCTGGCGGCGCGTGGCGTGTGGCGCTTGTCTTTGCCCTGCATCATGCGGCCAATTTCTTCCGCCTGACGCACATTCAGCCCGCGCTTGACAATTTCCTGCGCCAGCAGCGATGCATCGGGGCAGGAAAGCAGTGCTCGTGCGTGACCAACCGTAATGCCACCACTATCAAGTAACTGGCGCACATCTTCCGGCAGCGATAGCAGGCGAAGCAAATTACCAATATGGCTGCGGCTTTTGCCAACGATGGTGGCGAGCTCGTCCTGCGTGTAGTCAAATTCCTCGATTAGCCGCTGGTAGCCGTTGGCTTCTTCAAGTGGCGAGAGGTCCTGGCGTTGAACGTTTTCAACCAGCGCCAGCTCGAGCGCTTGTTTATCGGTTAGTTCGCGGACAATCGCGGGAATAGTTTGCAAACCTGCGATTTTTGCAGCTCTCCAGCGGCGTTCCCCGGCGATGATCTCAAAGCGATTGGCTTGCCCGCTTATCGCACGAACGATGATCGGCTGCATTACGCCGTTTTTTTCAATCGATTCGGCAAGCTCCGTCAGCGTGCCCTCATCAAAATGCGTGCGTGGCTGGTATTTGCCCGGCGCAAGCTCAGCAAGCGGCAGCTGGCTGATGCCACTCGCATTTACCGTTCCGCCTCCGGAACGGCCTGCGGCTGGAGCGCTTTGTGGCGCAAGAGCGCTGTTTTCAGAAATGAGGGCGGATAAGCCTTTTCCGAGTCCTTTTTGTGCCATTTGCTTATGCTCCTTTGGGTTGTCATCGCGGAAAGTTTTTCAGTAGAAAAATTTATCCGGGATTCAGTGAAGCCAAAAGTCAGCAGACTTTTGGCGCCTAATATCATTACGCTGCACTCACCTCTTGCTGTTTGGCTTTCTCGCGTTTCAGCATCTCGCTGGCCAGCGCAATATACGCCTTCGAGCCCGCACAGTGCATATCATAAATCAGCGCCGGTTTGCCGTGGCTTGGCGCTTCCGACATACGGATATTGCGCGGGATCACCGACTGATAGACCTGCTCGCCAAAATAGCTGCGTACATCGGCCTCAATCTGCTCCGTGAATTTATTGCGGCGGTCATACATGGTGAGCACAATACCCTGAATCGAGAGTTCTGGATTAAGCCCGCTCTGCACCAGCTTAATCGTACGCATCAGATGGCTGAGGCCTTCAAGGGCATAAAATTCTGTTTGTAGCGGCACGAGAACGCTATGGGCGGCAGTGAGCGCGTTCAGGGTCAGCAGGCCAAGTGATGGCGGGCAATCAATAAGTACATAGTCATAGCGATCAGCGCTGCTTTTAAGGGCATTCTTCAGGCGATATTCGCGCTGAATCAGGCTCACC
>CANHDY010000128.1 GCA_947459535.1 Rickettsiales bacterium
CCACGCGACCAATACCTGTCGTGGATTGAAGAAATGAAACAGGAAGTCGGCTTCGACAAAGAGGCCATTGTAAATGAAATCAAAAACAGGCTTGGCTTATGAAACTGATCGACATTGATAGCCTGAACCCATCCACCTACAACCCGCGCACCGCAGATCCTCGCCGCCTCGATTTGATTGAACTGTCGCTTCGCAAGCTGGGCTTTCTCCTGCCCATCTATGCCACGCCCGACGGCGAAATCATCTCGGGTCACCAGCGGCATCATGTGGCGAAGCGGCTGGGCGTGAAACAAGTGCCAGTGGAGTTCACCAGGGCGATGGATTTGGAGGAACGCAAAGGCGTGAACGTCGCCTTTAACCGCGCCACCAATGACTTGCGCCCAAAAGACACGCCCGAGAATATCACCGATGCGCTGGCGCGGGTGGATGTGAAGGCGATTGCGGCGGCAATTCCTGACAAAACGCCCGACACGCCCGAGTTTTACCCGTGCCTGAAGGCGCAGATGATGCCGATTGCGCCGTTGCTCAAAGCCAACAAAGGCCGCTGGATCACTTACGCTACCAGCATTTCCAAGACGCTTTATCTCAAAGGCGTGCTGATGCCCGTGGTTGCTACCAAAGACCTGCGCGTGGTGAACGGTATTGGCCGCTTGCAGATGCAGGCGGAATCCAAACGCTCTGATGTGGCGGTGGTGTTGGTGACTGAAGACGAAGCACGGCTGGCCGATGCCATGCTGAATCTGCTCTCGATGGATTTTGACATTCATAATCGTTACCGCGACCTGCTGCGCTACAATTCGTTCCGCCGCCTGCGCCGCGTGCGCGAGGATCTGGGGCGCGGGTTTATTTTCACGGTGGCTGGCAACAGCACGTCAAAGGATTTTGATGTGGCCGAGCCGAAGAATCGCGACAAGTGGATCAAGGAACACGGCAAGTCGGTGCTGGATTTCGGCGCGGGGCATTTGCATGAAACGCAAATCTTGCGTTCCATCGGTGTGCGCGTCACTCCGTTTGAGCCATACCGCGTGAATGAAGCCGAGGAAATCGACAAGGCGGAAAGCCTGCGCGTGGTGGATGAGTTCCTAGCCGATGTGGGTGATCGCAAAATCCCCTACAATTCGGTGTTCATCTCAAGCGTGCTGAATAGCGTGCCGTTTGAGGAAGATCGCAAGCACATCATTTGCCTGTGCGCCGCGCTCTGCTCTCCGCAAACGAAGCTCTATGCGGTGGCTTCAAGTATCAACCACATCAACATTCGCCAGCTGAAAGGCTACAATTCCCTGAACGAACGGCAATCGACGGGGCGTGCCTTCCTGCTCGAATATGAATCGGGCATCACGCTCGGCGATATGACCAGCAGCCCGAAGGTGCAGAAGTACCATAGCCAGAACGAGTTCTATTGCCTGTTCAAAGAGTTTTTCGAGATCGTCCAGGTATCGGAGAGCAACAGCAATGTGCAGGCGGTATGTGCGAGGCCGAAACCGATTGATTACAAAAAGTTGAACGCAGCACTCGAGTTTGAATTCGATTTACCCTATCCTGATGGCAGCAGGATGGGGCGTGTAATTGATGCAAAACGCGCTTTCTCCGAGCGAACGGGACTTGTGCTATGATACTCTTGCTCGACCTTAACTACACGCTGGTGGAAAACAGCGATGATAAACGCCGCCCTTTCATAAAACAGATCGAGGCAGAGCAATATCGTCGCTGGCTGGTGGAGTTAATCAGGCCGCATCACGTCATCATGATGACAGCGCGACCTGCGATGCACCGAGAAGCAACACTTGCGAGTATTAGCGCAAAAACCGCCTGGTTACCCCAGGAAGCGCATTTCAATGTTTACGGGCTTACACCCCCGTTGGCAAAGGAACGGATGCTTGCGGAGCATGTGCTGCCCAAACACGGCGGGGCAACATTCCTCGCTATCGAAAGCAACCCAAGAACCCACGCAATGTATGCACGCTATGGCATTCGGTCGGTGAAGATCGAACCAGGTGAGCGTTGGGACGCATTACCCGAGTAAACATCATGGATATTCCCCGCGAGTGGACGTTCGAGAACACGAAAGTGGCCTCGGGCTTCGATAGGCATGTGCGCGAGCAACTGCCTTGGTATGATTTGGTAACTGGCGCGGTGGCGCACATCGCCCGTCATTACATCCCCAGAAATGGGCTGGTGTATGACATCGGCGCGTCCACTGGCAACATCGGCCAAGCGATTGAAGAAACGATACTTGAGCGCAAAGCCAAGCTGGTGGGCATCGAAGCCAGCGCGGAAATGTGCGCGAGGTATAAAGCCCCTGGCGAGTTGGTGCAGATCGATGCGCTTGATTATCGCTTCCAGCCTTATGATTTGGCGATTTGCTATTTGGTGTTGATGTTTTTTCCTGTCGGAAAACGGCAGGAGTTCATCGACTATCTGAAATCCCTCATCAAGCCAGGTGGTGCGCTGCTGATTGTCGATAAATGCGAAGCGGCCACGGGCTATGAAGCCACCGTGTTCTGGCGGCTGACATTGGCAGGAAAGATTGCCGCAGGTGTGGATGCGGAAAGCGTGATCGCAAAAGAACTGAGTCTATCAGGTGTTCAACGACCACTCGACCCCGCCATGCTGGGCGACGATGCAGTGCAATGGTTCCGCTTCGGCGATTTCGCTGGGTGGATCGTGACTAAATGAGAAAAATATCATGCAACTTTTATACAAAGTCGCCGTCATTGCGCGGTTCTTGAACTTGACGGAACGGCGCGTGCAGCAGCTCGCCCGTGACGGCATCATCCCGAAACCAGAAAAGGGAAAATACGATCTGGTGGGATGTGTTCAAGGTTATATCGGCTACCTGCAAGCCCGTGCTTTTGGCAAGGATACTGGCACGGTGGATATGTACGCCGAACGCGGCAGGCTTCTCAGGCTGCAAGCCGATAGAGCGCAAATGGAACTGGATATGATGCGTGCAAGGCTCATTTCCGCAGATGAAGCGGAGGAGCTTTGGGCAAGTTTGCTGGCCACCTTTCGCGCACGAATGCTCGCTGTACCAACCCGTGCGGCGCACCTGGTGCTTCATCTCAAGGAGTTTTACGCGATCGAACAGAGCCTGCGCGATCTGGTGTGCGACGCATTAACGGAACTCGCACGCTATGACCCAGAGCAACAAATCAGGCCAGAAGGCGTTGAAACGCGCACTGAAACACTTGAAGCCCCCGCCGAGGCTGAAGGTGAGCCAGTGGGCGGATGAATACCGCTTTCTAAGCAG
>CANHDY010000129.1 GCA_947459535.1 Rickettsiales bacterium
TCTGCTCGCCGCTCGCGAGTGGTGGCGCGGCCACGGCAGATTGCCATGTATCTTTCCAAGAAACTCACCTCCAAAAGCCTGCCGGAGATTGGCCGCAAATTTGGTGGCAAGGATCACACGACGGTGATGCATGCAGTCAAGCGCGTCGACGAGCTGATGGCAAGTGATGCTGAATTTGCCAAAGACCTTGAACTACTGATGAAGATGGTGCAGAACTAGAAACACAGTTAAAAAAAATCAGGGAGTGATTATGGCATCTGCGGCGCAACTATTGGAAAAAAGTCCGAGCATCAGCAAATCTTCGCCGGTGAAATTTTCGGTGGCGCGTGCGCCGTTGCTGCGCAGCCTTGGTCACGTGCAGTCTGTGGTTGAAAAGCGTGGCACGATAGCGGTGCTTTCCAACGTGAAGATTGAAGCCAAGGAAGACGGCATTGAGCTGACCGCTACGGATATGGATATCGCCATCATGGAGCGTGTGCCAGCGACGGTCAGCAAGCAGGGCGCAACCACGGTGCCCGCGCATATGTTTTATGATATCGTACGCAAGCTTGCTGATGGCAGCGAGATTGAATGCGCCACCAGTGATGATGGCGGTAAAATGACCATTCGCGCCGGTCAGTCGCGCTTTTCGCTGGGCTGTCTGCCGATTGAAGATTTCCCAGCCATCACCGATGATGATCTGACGCATAGTTTTGCTCTGAAATCCGCAGAATGCATGGCGCTGGTATCAAAACCCAGCTTCGCGATGTCGAACGAAGAGACACGCTATTATCTCAACGGTATTTACCTCCATGCCACCGCCAGCGGCGCGACCAAAGTGCTGCGCGCGGTTGCCACGGATGGTCATCGCCTCGCGCGTATTGAGGTGGGGCTGCCTGCGGGTGCCAACGGTATGCCGGGGGTGATTGTGCCTCGCAAAGCCATTCACGAAGTTCGCAAACTGTTAGAAGGAGCTGAAGGTGATATCCAGATTTCTCTCTCTGATACCAAAATCCGCTTCGTATTCGGGGGCGCTGTATTGGTCTCTAAGCTTATTGACGGTAACTTTCCTGATTACGAGCGTGTGATTCCTTCTAATAATGACAAAATTCTTGAGATGGACTGCAAGTTGTTTGCACAGGCGGTGGATCGTGTGTCTGTTATTTCTTCAGAAAAATCTCGCGCCATTAAACTGCATCTGGATCAAGGAAAACTTACTCTCTCCGCCACCAGCAGCGAGCATGGCACGGCCAGTGAGGAGCTGGAAGTCACCTATGCCTCAACCCCGCTGGATATTGGTTTTAACTCTCGCTATGTGCTGGAGATGATGTCGCAGATTGAGGGTGATACCGCCCAGTTTCTGCTGAATGATGGCGCATCACCAGCAATTGTGCGCGATACGGCGGATGTTGGCTCGCTCTATGTGATCATGCCGATGAGGGTATGATGAGTCATCCTCGACCGAGCTTCAGCGAGGTCGGGGATCTTGTTACATTTGACGAGGTCTCCGCTACGGGCAATGCCTTCGCGAAGATGACAATACTGCATATCACCAGTCTTTCCCTCAGCTATTTCCGTAACCATCTGCAGACACGCTTCGAGCTGTCGCCAGCTCCCGTGGTCATGACGGGTGCGAATGGCTC
Source organism: Rickettsiales bacterium (assembly GCA_947459535.1). Taxonomy (GTDB): domain Bacteria; phylum Pseudomonadota; class Alphaproteobacteria; order Rickettsiales; family SXRF01; genus JAJTHB01. Next base: position 1,623 of record CANHDY010000129.1, read on the forward strand.
CGGCAAAACATCCGTGCTCGAGGCGGTGTCGATGCTCGCGCCCGGACGCGGGCTTCGCAAAGCAAAGCTTTCTGAGCTGAGCCATGTGCGCGGCGGGCAGCCATGGGTGGTTTCAGCGCGCGGGCAGGGGCGGGCAGGCGAGGTGCAGATTGGCACCGGGCTGGATCCGCAGCAGGATGAGCGCCGCGTAGTTCGCATTAATAGCCGCACGGTGCGCGGTCACAGCGAGCTTACAGAGCATCTGGCGATGCTCTGGCTTACCCCGCAGATTGAACAGCTTTTTCAGGAAGGCAGCAGCGCTGAACGTAAATTCATGGATCGGCTGGTCTATGGTTTTGATCCTGCTCACGCCGCGCGAGTGCAGGATTACGAGCAGACGATGCGCGAGCGAAACCGTCTGCTGCAGGATGGCCGCAGCGAGCATCACTGGCTGGCCGCGCTGGAACAATCCATGGCTGAAAAAGCCTCGGCGATTGCGGCTTCAAGGCTGGAGGCGCTGGAGCATATTAACCGCGCGATGATGGATGGTGGCCATAGCTTTCCAAAAGCGCATCTGACGGTATCCGGCTGGCTGGAAGACCGGCTATGCGCTGGGGATCCAGCGGTTGCAACAGAACAAGCTTTCGCCGAGGCGCTGGCGGCCAGCCGCATGGCGGATGCTGGCGCAGGCCGCGCGCTGCTTGGCACGCATCGCAGCCAGCTGAATGTGCTGCACCTTGGCAAGCATATGCCGGCTGGCCTGTGTTCAACTGGCGAACAGAAGGCGGTATTGCTATCGATTGTGCTGGCGCAGGCGCGTGCCAGCATGCATTGGAAAAGGCTGATTCCCATCCTGCTTCTTGATGAGGTCGCCACGCATCTGGATAGCACAAGAAGGCTTGAGTTGTTCGAGGAAATCTGCCAGATTGGCGCTCAAGTTTGGATGACCGGAACCGATGCGGCGCTGTTTGATGGCCTTGGTAGGCGAGCGCAGTATTTCCGCATCGAAGAAGGAAAGGTTTTTCACAGTGACACAAGCAGCAGTTAAAGCACCCATGACCCCCGCAGATGCAGAACAGGCTTACAGCGCTGATTCGATTAAAGTTCTCAAAGGGCTCGAGGCCGTTCGCAAACGCCCGGGCATGTATATTGGTGATACCGATGATGGCTCCGGCCTTCATCACATGATTTATGAGGTGGTTGATAACGCGATCGATGAAGCGCTCGCGGGGCATTGTGATCTTGTCGAAGTTTCGCTGAATGCGGATGGTTCCTGCACCGTGACCGATAATGGGCGTGGTATCCCCGTGGATATTCATGAATCAGAAGGCGTGTCGGCGGCAGAAGTCATCATGACACAGCTGCATGCTGGCGGTAAGTTCGACCAGAATTCGTACAAAGTCTCTGGCGGTCTGCATGGTGTTGGTGTGTCGGTGGTGAATGCACTCTCCATCTGGCTGAAGCTCGTGATCTGGCGCAATGGCAAACAGCATGAAGCGCGCTTTGAGCATGGCGAAACGGTGCAGCACCTGAAAATTACCGGCGATGCGCCGGATAAAAAAGGTACATCGGTCACTTTCCTGCCATCGCCGGAAACA
>CANHDY010000130.1 GCA_947459535.1 Rickettsiales bacterium
AAATCGTCAGCAAGATGATTTGGTCAGCGCAGACAAAATTATATTTTGTCGAGCTGCCGCTTGACGGCGCATGGTCAGGAGACCATGCGACAATCCTCTCGGTCCTGCCGCTTAGATTTTCTTACGCGCTCCTTGCGCGCTGGGAAATCAAGTGCGCCCCGCAGCTTGCTTGCGAGCGAGGGATGGGCTGGTGCCACATAAAGAACCCTGATTGCTGACTACTTCTTCGCTGCCACTTCGGCGCTTAGGGATTTGCTGGCGAGTTTGTCGATCAGCGTATCAATACCTTTATCATTTAAAATGGCATTGAATTCCGCGCGCTGGGTGGTGATCATGCTCACGCCTTCAACAATGACATCAAACACTTTCATGCTGCCGGCGTTGCTGCGCACGCGGTAGTCAACGGCGACTGGCTCTGCGCCCTGATCGCCCGTTTCCATCTTCATACTGACGGTGAACTCGTTTTCACTGTCCTTGCGGGTGGAGGTGATGGTGAATTTGCCGCCAGAATATTCCGCAAAGCGCGAAGCATAGTGGGTGATGACAAAGGTTTCGTATTCCTTCAGGTAGCGTTTCTGCTGCTCCGGCGTAGCGGTGCGCCAGAAGCGCCCCATAACAAAACGGCCGACCCACGGGATATCAACATTATCAGCAAAGATTTTTTCCAGCTGTTTCTGCTTTTGCACTTTGGGCAGTTTTTCATTGGCGATGATCGCAATCGCGCGGTTGCCCAGCGATTCCACATATTTGGAAGCCTGTTCGCTGCCTGCGGCGGCCTGTGCGACAGAAAAGAAAGATGTAGCGCCAAGAATAATGGCGGAAAATAAGGCTAAAGTGACGTTACGCATGGATTAAAAACCTGCCCGCTCTTGTGAAGCTCTGCGTGCTTCGATGGCTTTTCTGATTTCCGCATTGCGACGCTGCAGATAGCCGCTTTTGAACGTGCTGTAGGGATCGAGCGACGTGCGGAAGACATCGTCAATCAGCGTCATGTTGCGCGAGCGCGCATCGATGACCTGTGTGGCGGTGAAGGCGGTATCAGCACCATCCTGGAAATATTCAAAATAGCGATAAGGTTCGACCGCAATATCAACACCGCGGCCAATACCATCACGTACCGTGGAGGGGCCAAGCAGCGGTAGCACGAGGTAACTGCCAGCATCAGCGCCATAAATGGCAAGCGTGTGGCCGAAATCCGTTTCGCGCGGCTTCAGAGGAATTTCGCTCGCTACATCAAACAGACCACCCACGCCAAACGCTGTGTTGACGAAGAAACTCCAGAAGGATTTGAAGCTGTTTTCAGGATCCAGCTGCACGACCGAGTTAAAGAAACTAACTGGCATGTTCAGGTTGTCCACAAAGTTGGATACCAGCTCGCGGCCTTTTTCCGGCACCACCTCACGGTAAAGCTGCGTCACCGGCCTAAGCGCCACCGTGTCGACGGCCTGATTAAACTGGAAAATAGCACGGTTCATTGGCTCCAGCGGATCATCCTGACTTGCCTGTTCAACGCTCGCGGCGGATTGCGGCGCATGGCTGCAGGCGGAAAGCGCCAGCATGCCGGCGATCACCAAGCATTTTGTAGAGGAATGAAACATTGTTGTACTGATTCTACGCATGGATTTAAGGCCTCTGGTGGTGACAAATCAGACAACCAGTATAGCGCACAGCGATTAATCAATCGTGAAGCGTTTGCCCGCCGTCTATTGCCGATTCAGCTTGACTCGACGCGGGAATCTAGTGTTTTGTGGGCGGGCGTTAAACCAAAAACGTGCTATTTTTCTAAGGTTTTTCACAAATATGCGCGGCTGTTGCTGGAATGTCACATACGGTATCATTTGAGTTCTTTCCTCCTAAAACTGAGGAAATGGAGCAAAAGCTCTGGCAGGCGGTTTCTGAGCTTACCCCTTTTTTGCCAAACTTTGTTTCCGTGACCTATGGCGCCGGTGGCTCCACCCGTGAACGCACCCATGCGATTGTTGGTAAAATGGCAAGGGAAACCACGCTGAAACCAGCGGCGCATCTCACCTGTGTGAATGCCAGCCGGAGCGAGGTGGACGAGGTGGCGGATGGCTACTGGCAGGCCGGCGTGCGCCACATTGTTGCCCTTCGCGGCGACCCGCCGCAAGGGATGGAAAGCTACGTGCCGCACCCCAATGGCTACCGTTTTGCCAGCGAACTGGTGGCGGGGCTTAAAAAACGGCACGATTTTGAAATCACCGTGGCCGCCTTTCCGGAAAAGCACCCGCAATCGGCAAGTTTCGAGCAGGATATTGATGTGCTGAAAGCGAAGATTGATGCCGGAGCGACCCGCGCGATCACCCAGTATTTTTTTGATACCAGTCACTATGCCCGGTTTCTCGAGCGTGTGCGTCGTAGCGGTATCACCATTCCTATCCTGCCGGGGGTGATACCGATTGGGAATTTTGCGACCATCAAGAAGTTTTCTGCCATGTGCGGCACCCATGTGCCCGCATGGCTTCAGGAGCGATTTGCCCCACTGGAAGATAAGCCAGAAGAACGCGCGAAAGTGGCGGTTGATGTGGCGGTGACGCAGTGTCAGGAATTGTTGGCGCTGGGCTGCGACCATCTTCATTTTTACACGCTGAACCGTGCCGATCTGGTAAGGCCGGTGTGTTTGTTTCTTGACGCGAAAGAATAGGGCCTTATAATCATTAAAAATAATTAAATTATTCAGTAATCGCGCCATCCCATGTCGAGTGAATCCCCGCAGCACCCACCGGCTACTGTAAAACAGTGGTTTACGGAAAAAAATATTTCCAGCATTGGCGGCCTGGGTAAGAAAAACTCGAAAACAACTCTCGATATCATTCGCGCTGCACTCGAAGAAAAACGCACAGAGCTGGAATCATTGATGCAGGAAACGGGATTCACACCCACCAGCATCTCAAGCATCCTCTCTGGCGCGGGTAAGAGCACCGCTGAGGCGGTTGCGGCGCTGACTTCTCCGGAAACCAAAGCGGCGCTGAAGGCGCTGATGGAAGAAGGGCTGTTTGATGCAACGAGCATCTCAAGCATCCTCAATGGCGCGGGTAAGAGCACCGCTGAGGCGGTAGCGGCGCTGACTTTGCCTGAAACCAAAGCGGCG